>JAKSKS010000075.1 GCA_024401615.1 Paludibacteraceae bacterium | reverse complement strand
CACTCGCAGCTGGCATCACTGAAGTTGTTTTTGACCGTAATGGTTATTTGTATCACGGAAGAGTCCAGGAGCTTGCTGATGCAGCTCGTAAGGGAGGTCTTAAATTTTAATTTGTTATGGCTGAAAATAAAAATAATACAAAGCAAGCAAACACTAGCAGCGAGTCTGAATTGACTGACCACATGGTAGCGCTTAACCGTGTTACTAAGGTTACCAAGGGTGGTCGCGCAATCACTTTCGCAGCTATTATGGTAGTTGGTGACGGTAAGGGTAAGGTAGGTTTTGGCCTTGGTAAGGCTAACGATGCTACTGCTGCTATCGAAAAGGGTACTGAAGCTGCTAAGAAGGCAATGATCAACGTACCTCTTCGCAAAGGCACAATTCCTCACGAACAGTTTGCAAAGTTCAGCGGTTCTGAAGTTATCCTCATCCCTGCTTCTGAAGGTACTGGTTTGAAGGCCGGCGGCGCTATGCGTGCTGTTCTTGAAAGCGCTGGTGTTAAAGACGTCCTCGCTAAGTCTAAGGGCTCTTCTAACCCTCACAACCTTGTAAAGGCTACTATGTTGGCTCTTTCTCAGTTGAGAAGCGCTTACACAGTTGCTCAAAATCGTGGTGTTTCACTTGAAAAGGTATTTAAAGGTTAAAAAGTATGGCTAAGATCAAATTGAAACAGGTACGCTCTGCAATCGATTGCACTAAGCGTCAGAAGGCCAACTTGGAAGCACTCGGCTTCAAGAAGAATGGCACAATCATCGAGAAGGAAGATACTCCTTCTGTCCGCGGTATGCTTAAGGTCGTTGGACATTTGGTAATCGAGGTTAAATAATTTCAGAAAAATTTACAAAAATGGATTTAAGTAATTTACAGCCTGCTAAAGGTTCAAGCCATAGAAAAAGAAGATTAGGTCGCGGTCAGGGCTCAGGTTACGGAGGTACTTCAACTCGCGGTAACAAGGGTGCTGGTTCACGTTCTGGTTATTCTCATAAGATTGGTTTTGAAGGTGGCCAAATGCCATTGCAGCGTCGTCTGCCAAAGTTCGGTTTCAAGAACGTAAATCGTGTTTCATATAAGGCTATCAATCTTGCTGACTTGCAGAAGTTGGCTGACGAAAAGAATGTAGCTGATATCAACAAGAGTGTTCTTCTTGAAGCTGGTTTGGTTGGTAAGAACGACTTGGTTAAGGTTCTTGGTAATGGTGCAGTAACAAAGGCTTTGAACGTTGTTGCTGACGCTTTCTCAGAATCTGCTAAGTCTGCTATCGAAGCTGCTGGTGGTAAAGTTGAAACTTTGAAGAAGTAATAATGAAGAAAATCGTAGATACATTTAAGAATATTTTTAGGATTAAGGACCTTCGTGACCGTATCCTAATTACTCTTTTATTCGTTTTTATCTACCGTGTAGGATCGTTCATCGCACTTCCTGGTGTTGATGTACATTCTTTGAAAGGGTTGGAGAATCAAACCGCTGAGGGTATTATGGGCTTGCTCAATATGTTCTCAGGTGGAGCGTTCTCCAACGCTTCCATTTTTGCGTTAGGTATTATGCCGTACATTTCTGCATCAATTGTTATTCAGTTGATGACTGTTGCTCTGCCTTCTTTCAAGAAGATGCAGCGCGATGGTGAAAGCGGCAGACGTAAGTTAACGCAGTATACCCGTATCCTTACAGTTGTTATCTTACTTCTACAGGGTCCAGCCTATCTTGTTAACTTGCATATGCAGGCCGCTCAGGCAGTTCCTACTACTTTCTGGTTCAACTTGTCTTCTACGTTGATCCTTTGTGGTGGTAGTATGTTTGTAATGTGGCTTGGTGAACGTATTACAGATAAAGGTATTGGTAATGGTATCTCTTTTGTGATCCTTATCGGTATCATCGCACGACTCCTTCCTGCTCTCGGTGAAGAGTTCGCTATGTCTTTGACAAATGCTGGTGGTCTTATCAAGTTTATACTTGAAATTATCTTCTTGCTTATTGTTATTGGCCTTGCGCTCCTTCTCGTTCAGGGTGTAAGACGTGTTCCTGTTCAATACGCTAAACAAATGTCAACTGTTGGCGAAAAAGCGGCTATTAACGGCGCTCGTCAGTTTATTCCTTTGAAGGTATATGCTGCGAATGTGATGCCTATCATCTTCGCACAGGCTATTATGTTCATTCCTTATTCTGTTGCTCCTTTGTTCGGTGAAAATGCCGGCGCTGAGTTCCAGACTTATTTTGATTACAGAGGTGTTGCATATAACGTGCTTTTCGCTTTGTTGATTATCGCTTTCACCTACTTCTATACTGCAATCACAATCCAGCCTACTCAGATGGCTGAGGATATGAAACGTAGTGGTTCATTTATTCCAGGTGTAAAGCCTGGCACAGACACAGCTGAGTACATCGATACTATTATGTCTCGCATTACTCTTCCTGGCGCTTTGTTCCTCGCTTTCCTTGCTATTTTGCCTTCAATCGTTGGCCCGTTGGTTGGCATTAATTCACAGTTCGCACAGTTCTTCGGTGGAACATCATTGCTCATTATGGTGGGTGTGGTTCTTGATACCTGTCAGCAGGTAGAAAGCCACTTGCTCATGCATAACTATGACGGCATGATGACCTCTGGTAGAATTCAAGGACGTGGTCTTGTAAGTACTGATAGTTCCAAATGATATTTCTAAAGACTGACGAGGAAATTGAGTTGCTAAAAATCAGCAACACGATTGTTGCTAAAACGCTCGCCGAAGTCGGTCGCAATATCAAACCCGGTATAACTACGCTGCAGCTCGATAAAATTGCTGAGACGTATATCCGCGATTGCGGAGCGGTTCCCAGCTTTTTAGGGTATAATGGTTTTCCAAATTCAATCTGCACTTCGGTTAACGACCAGGTTGTTCATGGAATTCCTGATAATTACGAACTGAAAGAAGGTGACATTGTTTCGGTGGACTGTGGTGCGCTGATCAATGGTTTTCATGGAGATTCCTGCTATACTTTTGCAGTGGGTCCAATATCACATGAAGTAGCTGCCTTGTTGGAATCAACCAAGGCAGCTCTTTATAGTGGTATTAGCCAAGCAGTAGAGGGGAAACGCTTAGGCGATGTTTCTGCTGCCATCCAGGCTAAGGCCGAAGGTGACGGTTTTTCTATTGTAAGGGAATTTACAGGACACGGCATCGGTAGAAATATGCACGAGGATCCATTAGTTAGAAATTACGGACCTTCCAGACGAGGACTCAAACTTCGTAAGGGAATGGTTATCGCCATCGAACCGATGGTTAACATGGGGTCTAAATCAATCTATATTAAAAAGGACGGTTGGACAGCTTGTACCACCGACCATCTTCCAGCAGCCCATTTCGAACATACTGTGGCAATAGGGCGCGATAAGGCAGAAATTTTATCATCTTTTGATTTTATAGAAAAATAAAATATGTCTAAACAGACAGCAATAGAACAAGACGGAACTATTCGTGAGGCACTTTCAAACTGCCAATTCCGAGTTGAACTCGAAAACGGCCATGAAATCATTGCCCATATTTCTGGTAAGATGAGAATGCACTACATTAAGATTCTTCCAGGTGACAAGGTGAAGGTTGAAATGTCTCCTTATGACTTAAGTAAAGGTAGAATTTCCTTTAGGTATAAATAATAATTAAACGCAATGAAAGTTAAAGCTTCTCTTAAAAAACGCACTCCAGACTGCAAGATTGTTCGCAGAAAAGGACGTCTTTATGTAATCAACAAGAAAAATCCTAAGTTCAAATTACGTCAGGGTTAATCTTTTTTTATTATTTTTGCAAAAAAAATATAGTTTAAGTAGTTTATGGCTATAAGAATTGCCGGTGTAGACATGCCGCAAAACAAAAGTGGCGAAATCGCTTTGACTAGTATCTACGGTATTGGACGTAGCGCTGCGACCACAATTTTGTCTAAATCTGGTGTTGACAAAAACATCAAAGTAAAGGATTGGACTGACGACCAGGCTGCCAAGATTCGTGAGATTATTGGCTCTGAGTACAAGGTAGAAGGTGACCTCCGTTCTGAAATCTCAATGAACATCAAGCGTTTGATGGACATTGGTTGCTACAGAGGTATCCGCCATCGTCTTGGCTTGCCATTAAGAGGTCAGCGTACCAAGAACAACTCTCGTACTCGTAAGGGTAAGAGAAAGACTGTTGCTAACAAGAAGAAGGCAACTAAGTAATAACTAAATGCTATTAATTTTTAACTAGTATGGCAAAAAAAACAGTAGCAGCTAAAAAAAGGGTTGTAAAAGTAGACGCCAACGGACAGCTGCACGTACACTCATCTTTCAACAACATTATCGTATCTTTGACTAACTCTGAAGGTCAGGTTATCTCTTGGTCATCAGCAGGTAAAATGGGTTTCCGTGGTTCAAAGAAGAACACTCCATACGCAGCTCAGATGGCTGCTCAGGATTGTGCTAAGGTTGCTTACGATCTTGGTTTGAGAAAGGTTGTCGCTTACGTGACTGGTCCTGGTAACGGACGTGAATCTGCAATCCGCACTGTAAACGGTGCTGGTATTGAGGTTACTGAAATCCGTGACGTTACACCACTTCCTCATAATGGCTGCCGACCACCTAAAACACGTCGAGTTTAATTATTATTTATTACTTAATCTTCGTCTTGGTTCCCCGAGTGTATTAATTGCATTCTAAACCTCTCTCAATTGCGGCTGCACTTGAAGAACGAAGGCATTTAAATTTTAAAACAAAAATGGCAAGATATATTGGTCCAAAATCGAGAATTGCTCGTAAGTTTGGTGAAGCTATCTTCGGTCCTGATAAGGTTTTGTCTAAGCGCAACTTCCCACCAGGCCAGCACGGTGTTAACAAGAGAAAGAAGACTTCTGAATATGGTGCTCAGTTGAACGAAAAGCAGAAGGCTAAGTACACTTATGGTGTTCTTGAGCGTCAGTTCCGCATCCTTTTCGAAGAAGCTTCTCGTTCTAAGGGCGTTACTGGTGAAGTTCTTTTGCAGCTTCTCGAGTCTCGTTTGGACAACATCGTATTCCGTTTGGGTATCGCTCGCAGCCGTGCTGCAGCACGTCAGATCGTTTCTCACTGCCACATTACTGTTGATGGTAAGGTTGTTAACATCCCTTCATACTCAGTAAAACCTGGTCAGATTGTTGCTGTTCGTGAGAAGTCTAAGTCTTTGGAAGTTATCGCTGACAACTTGGCTGGTTTCAACCATGCTAAGTACCCTTGGTTGGAATGGGATAACGCTTCAATGGCAGGTAAGTATTCTTACGTTCCTGAACGCGCTGATATCCCTGAAAACATCAAGGAACAATCAATCGTCGAGTTGTACTCTAAACAATAATTAAAATTTTGTCCATGGCTATATTAGCATTTCAAAAACCCGATAAAGTTATTATGTTGGAGGCGGATGAACACAAAGGTGTCTTTGAGTTCCGTCCGTTAGAGCCTGGCTATGGTATTACTATAGGTAATGCCTTGAGAAGAATTCTTCTTTCTTCTCTCGAAGGCTTTGCCATCACTTCCATCAAAATCGATGGTGTAGATCACGAGTTTTCTTACATTCCTGGTGTAATTGAAGATGTTACTGGTATCATCCTTCAGTTGAAGCAGGTTCGTTTCAAACAGAAAGTTGACGAAGTTGAAAACGAAAAGGTCGACCTGACTATTTCGGGTACCGAAGTGTTCACAGCCGGAGATATTACCAAAGGTTTGACTGGATTCGAAGTCCTCAATCCTGAATTGGAAATCTGCCACCTCAATCCTGGTACCGAATTCCACGTTGTTATGACTATCGGTAAAGGTCGTGGTTGGGTCCCTGCTGACGAAAATAAGCAGCCTAACCAGGAAATTGGCGTTCTTCCTATCGACTCAATTTTTACTCCTATTCGTAACGTTAAGTATACTATCGACCCTTATCGTGTTGAACAGAAGACTGACTACGAAAAGTTGACTCTTGAAATTGAATCTGATGGCTCAATTCATCCAAAAGATGCATTGAAGGAAGCTGCTAAGATCCTTATCTACCACTTCATGCTCTTCTCTGATGAGAAGATCACTATCGATTCTCGCGACGGTGCTGATGACGAAGGATTTGATGAAGAAGTTCTTCACATGCGTCAGTTGCTCAAGACTAAGTTGGTTGACATGAACCTTTCTGTTCGTGCTCTTAACTGCTTGAAGGCTGCCGATGTTGAAACTCTTGGCGATTTGGTTGTATTCAACAAGAACGATCTATTAAAGTTCCGTAACTTCGGTAAGAAGTCACTCACTGAGTTGGATCAGTTGTTGGATAGTCTTAACCTCTCCTTCGGTTTGGATATCTCTAAGTATAAATTAGAAAAAGAGTAATTTAAAATGAAACATATCAAGACTTTCAACCATTTGAGCAGAAAGCATTCTCACCGTAAGGCAATGCTTGCTAATATGGCGATTTCTCTCATCATGCACAAGCGCATCAACACTACTGTTGCTAAGGCTAAGGCTTTGAGAGTATATGTTGAGCCACTTCTTACTAAGGCTAAGGAGGATTCAACTAATTCACGTCGTGTAGTTTTCAGCTATCTTCAGAATAAGGATGCAGTTACTGAATTGTTCCGTGAAGTATCTCAGAAGATCGCTAACCGTAATGGTGGCTACACTCGTATCATCAAGACTGGTCTTCGTCTTGGCGATGCTGCAGAAATGTGCTTCATCGAACTCGTTGACTACAACGAAGCTATGTTGAAGAACGCTGCTCCTGCTGCTAAGAAGGCTACCCGTCGTGGTGGTAAGAAGAAGTCAACTGAAGCTGCTGTAGTTGAAGAAACTACTCCTGCTACTGCTGAATAATCTTATTCTTCAGATATTGAAAAGGGTTCCCATTTGGGAACCCTTTTTCTTTTACTTATATATTGACAAAAAAGTCCCTAATCATTGTTTTAGGGACTCTTTTTATATCTTAATTTGTCTCTACTCGTATTCGGCCCATGTGGTAAATCGTATGCTGATAGTGTTTTCTGTTTCTTTTGCTTTGCCGCATTCCAAACATGGTTGTATCCATTTACCCGAAGTTAGTTTCACTAACCTTATGGCCTCATTGTCGAGGTTCGTGTTGCCAGTTGAATTACTTATTTTCGCATCTTTTACTTCACCTTTGCTTGTCACCCTAAACGATACTCTTGCTGTTCCTTCTATGTCGTTGTCGAATTCGTAGTCGGGGTACTGCATGTTGTCTAATATGAATTTCCTTAGGGCTGTGGCTCCTCCTTCGAATGTTGTTTTCTTCACTTTTTTCTCGCAGGTGGTTGGAATGTTGTCTTCTATTCTGAATTGTATGGGAAGTAAGAATTTGCTTGGGTGGTGTCCTTTGTTGTTCCACATGCCATCCGTTAGTTTCACAACTCTTAATGCTTCGGAATCTAACGATGAATGAACAGATTTTCGTAGTTTGACATTTTCAACTTTACCATCTGGCATAACCGTAAATTCTACCAGTACTCTTCCTATTATTCCTTCAGTCAATGCCTGACATGGATACTCTAAATTATCATTCAAAAACTTTTGGAGTTCTTTTAGTCCTCCAACGAATTCTGGTTTATGGTTAACGGGCATCAATCCACAGACATCTATCACTTCTTCCTCATCCTCATTGCTGCCCCCTTTGATGTGCTTTATTTTACAGACCGATTTTGCATTCTTTGCTTGGACAACTATAGGTGTTTCACCTATACTATCGCTCTTCCCTAAAACAGAGATTGGCTGGATGTGGTATATGCTATCAAGAAGATCGGCAGGTGCGTTTGCTGTAACTACAGTGTCGTTCTCTTCCACTTTGCTGTCCTGTGGGCGCGATTCGCAAGCCGATAATGCGATCATGAGGTTGCCACTCCTGTCAGGACGATGGTTTTGCCGCTTATTGCGTGCTGTTTTAATTGCTGCTCAAGATATTCCACTTCTTGCTCGCAAGCGGGACATGTGCCCTTACAGGTGCCTTTGTGCCTGCATTGGCAAGGTGTGTATTCTATATCGTTTGCTTTCGCTATTTCCAAACGGATTGCTTTTAATGTCTCACATGTCTTTCTCCCTTTCATGGTGTCCTGTTTTTGTGTCGTAATCCTAATTTACACAAATTCCATATCTACTGAAATAAAAACGGGCAGATTTCTTTCGATATCTGCCCGTTTTCGTGCGTTCTAACGGCGTTTATGGGTGCACATAGGTGCCAATGCCTTCGCCGCTCATAACCTTCTTTAAATTGCCGTATTTGTCCATGTTGAATACGATGATTGGAAGACCGTTGGTCTTGCACATTTCTGTGGCTGTGAGGTCCATTACCTTCAAACCACGCTTCAAGATTTCATCGTATGAAATTTCGTCAAATTTGGTTGCAGTTGGGTCCTTTTCTGGGTCTGCGGTGTAGATTCCGTCTACGCGTGTGCCCTTCAACATAACATCTGCTTCAATTTCGATGCCGCGGAGCGATGATCCTGTGTCGGTAGTGAAGTATGGGTTGCCTGTACCTGCTCCGAAAATGGCGATTTTTCCTGATTCAATTACCTCAATTGCCTTGTCTTTGCTATAGAAGTTGCCGATTGGCTCCATTCTGATTGCTGTCAACACTTCAGCCTGTACGCCTACAACCTTCAATGCTGACTGTAATGCCAAACTGTTGATTACTGTTGCCAACATACCCATTTGGTCACCCTTTACACGGTCGAATCCTTTAGAGGCGCCACTTAAACCACGGAAGATGTTGCCACCACCAATAACGATACCAATCTGGATGCCCATTTCGTGGATTTCTTTAATCTGTTCGGCGTAGTCGGCAAGTCTCTTTTCGTCAATGCCGTATCCTTTCTCACCCATCAGCGATTCACCGCTGAGTTTGAGCAATATTCTTTTGAATTTAGCCATAATTTATAGAGTTTATTGTTTTATTATCAGTTTTTGGTTCAAACGGAGTTTGTCGTTTTTCAAGTTGTTCCACTCCATCAGTTGCTTAACTGTGCAGTGGTGTCTTCTTGAAATGTTGTAGAGGTTGTCTCCGTTCTTTACAGTGTATACACCGTCAACAGCCATGTTTGGTTGCTCTTTTTCGGTTGCTGTGGTGGTTGTGCTTGGTTTCTTTTCTGTTGAAATGTCCTTTTTAGGAGTGGTCTTTTTGTTGCCTTTCTTTACAATCAGCTTTGTATTTGGCCTTAATGTATAATTCTTTAAATGGTTCCATTCCATAATCTCGCCGGTTGTAACTCCGTACTTGGCTGCAATCTTTCGGAATGTGTCTCCACCCTTTACAACATAGATGACGTCGCCGTCGTTTTGTTCGGGAGCAGGTGCGGTTCCTGTTTCAGAATTTTCGTTTTCTGCAACCTGTTCTGTTGCTGCAGGACCGTTAGGGTTTGGAATGGTTGGAATGACCTTTACGGTGTCGTCTGAATTGTATATGCTTGTGGCATCAGAACTTATCTTTATAATACGCCCCGCTCTTATCTCTTTGTGGGTTAAGTGGTTCCATTCAACCAACTCTTCAACCGTAACGCCATACTTGATTGCCAGACTCTCTACCGTTTCCCCTTCTCGAACGGTGTGTACGCCCTTCTTGTCGGCGCGTTTTATGATGAGTCGTTTCCCTGGCTGCAACGTGTTGTTGGAAAGGTTGTTCCAATGCTTTATCTCTAGAGGCTGACAGTTGTATTTACGCGCAATCTGGTAGATGTTTTCTCCTTTTGCCACCGTGTGTATAACTTCGCCGTTCTCGATGGTGTCTTTTACAACAGTACTGCTGGTAGGACGTATAACAAGTTCTTGACCCGCCTTCAGGTCGTTTCCTTTTAGGTTGTTCCAGGTGTCGATTTCCTTTACAGTGCAGTGGTATTTTTGAGAAATAGAGTAGATGTTCTCGCCCTCTTTTACAGTGATGAACTCATTGCTCACGTTGCTCAATCTTTCCTCTTCAGCTTTTACTAAGGCCTCTTTTATCTTTTCAGGTGTCTTAATTTCGCTTGACTTGATGGTCAACTTTTGACCTATTCTCAACTGCACGCCTTTTCTCAAGTTGTTCCATTTTTGCAATTGACCTGCAGTGCAGTGGTACTTTTTGGCAATAGAGTAGATGTTCTCGCCTTTCTTTACAATATGTGTTTTGTCAGCTTCTGGTGTCTCTAGTGTGCCTTCGCTGTCAGCACCTTCCAAATTGATGGCAGATGGTGGTGGCGCAATGTTGTAGAATGTGTTGTCGATAGGAAGCGGTGCTGGAGATACAACGTCGACCATTCGTTTAGCTCCACGGAAACGTTTGCTATAATAGCCGCCGTCGGGGTAGCGTGCGATAGACACTCCTTTTGAAGATGATGAGTGAATGAAGCGGAACGATTTGTTGTCGGGCGCAACGTCGTATACAATTCCAACATGGCCTACACCCGCATGTGCGTCACGGCCTGTAAAGAAGACGAGGTCTCCCTTATGGATGTGGTCTTTCGATACTTTTATACCTTGTTGGTATTGGTCGCGTGAATTGGTTCCTAAATTGAAACCCAACTGCTTGAAAACGTAACTGGTGAATCCGGAGCAATCGAAAGCGTTTGGACCTTTGTTGCCACTTCTGTAGGGCTTGCCCATATGTTTGGTTGCTTCGAAAATAATGGAGTCAGATAGTGTTACGGGGTCTGGTAAGGTGTCGTGTGTGATTGCAAGTTGCGCTCTTGATACAGCGGGGCGTTTTGCCGGACTCTTTTTACCTTTTACCTGCGCATTTACCGTCATGCATGGTATGCTGAAGATAGCGCATATAAAGAGTAGTAAGAGTTTTTTCATCTGTTTTTTCTATGATTGATTTTTTTTCACCGGCTGGTGTCGCTACAAAAACCGCACCATTATAGTTATGCAAATATACGTTATTTGCTCCCGTGTTGAAAGTAAAAGCCTTGTTAAGTATCTTTTTTATGCTCAAAAACACAAAAGCCAGCTTCCTTTTTTATGGGGAGGCTGGCTTATAGCGGAAAGAGAGGGATTCAAACCCTCGGTACGGCAAGCCGTACGCCGGATTTCGAGTCCGGTCCATTCGATCACTCTGGCATCTTTCCTAATGGTAATGCGAATTTAAACCATTTTTCGTTAGAGTGTTCTCGAGAAACGATATTTCTTTAAATATAGTATTCTGCCATATCAACAATTCCCGCCCGCATGGCGTATTTGATGGCTTCGTGAACGTTGTTTACTTCTAATTTTCGGAAGATGTTCTTTCGGTGGGTGTTTACAGTATGGAAACTCAAACAGCGGTCTGCGGCTATTTCTTTTGTTGTTTTCCCCATTGCAATTTCCTTCAACACCATACGCTCGGTTTGAGTAAGCGGGTCTTTTTCCTCTACTTTGGGTTTTAAGTTGGCATTTAGTAGAAGGTTTGAAGCGTAGTGACAAATGTATCGTTCGTTTTTGAATATGCTGCGTAGGGCGAATTCAATCTCGTCTCGTTTGCAGTCTTTCATTAGAACGCTTGTCCTGTTGTTGGTCAACACCATCTTCCTAATGAACTGTTCGTTCAAATCGGCACTGAACATCATCCAATGGCTTTCTTGAAAACGCTCTAAAACAATGAGGATGTCGTCTGCTTCCGAAAAGTCAAAATTAGAGTGGTCAAGTACCACAGTTGCATTCCCGCAATTCTGTAACTCTTTCACCAAATTGTTTTTGTCTTCGACCTCGCAGATGTCTATATCCTCTACTAACGAATTGGCATAGAACCTTATACCTGCTTTCGCAATGTCTTGTAGGTCGGCTAGTATCAGTTTCATTTGAAATTTCTCTTATGATGCAAATGTAGTGCAATTCTGCCAATATACCATATGTATGGTATCAAAATGGCATTTTTGTGCGATTGTCTACCACTCTCTGTT
>JAKSKS010000074.1 GCA_024401615.1 Paludibacteraceae bacterium | reverse complement strand
CTTTGGATTTACACCGCTCAATACAACCTTAATGCCTTCTTTTTGGCTCATTTCGCACAAGTTGGCAAGGTTGTGGATACCAGTTGAATCAACAAATGGCACTTTTCTCATACGGATGATTCGAACTTTCGGACGGTCGCCGAACGAACCCATCAATTCTTCGAACTTGTTACCTGCACCGAAGAAGAATGGACCATTGATCTCATATACTTCAACGCTTTCAGGAATTATCAAGTGTTCGTCATCAGCAATGTGCTGCATGTCGCTTTCCTCGTTAGGGTCAATTTCATCTGAAATGACTTTTACATCGCTTACGCTTGCAATACGGCGCATGAACAACAAGCATGCCAATACGATACCAACTTCAATTGCAACGGTCAAGTCGAAGATGACGGTTAAAAGGAAGGTTACAATAAGCACTGCAACGTCGCTCTTCGGATTCTTTGTCTGGGCAACGAATGAGCGCCAGCCGCTCATGTTGTAAGATACTACTACGAGTACACCTGCCAAACATGCCATTGGAATGTATTTTGCGAATGGCATCAAGAATAAGAAGATGAGTAAAAGTACTATTGCGTGGATGATACCTGCTAATGGTGTGCGACCGCCATTGTTAATGTTTGTCATAGTTCTGGCAATTGCACCTGTTGCTGGAATACCACCTACAAGCGGACTTGCCAAGTTGGCCAAACCCTGACCGATAAGCTCGGTGTTAGAATTGTGTCTGTCGCTAATTGCACCATCGGCTACTGCTGCAGAAAGCAAACTCTCAATAGCGCCGAGGATTGCGATGATGAAGGCAGGCTTCAATAGGCCCTTTACGGTCTCCATGTTGATGTTTGAGAAGTCTGCGGTTGCAGGAAGCTCTGCTTTGATGTCGCCGAAACGGTCTCCAATGGTTGCTATGGTGTTAACACCTGCAAATTCCTTCAAACCAATGGCTGCAAGTGTCATTACGATGATTGCAACGAGTGATCCTGGAATCTTCTTGCTAAACTTTGGAGTGATAACGATAATCACAACACTTAAAATACCAACAAGTGTGCACCAAATGTCGAATGTGCCGATGTTCTGAATGTATTCGCCCCATTTGCCAAGGAAGTCGTTTGCTTTGCCTGTGAAGGTGAGGCCCAACAACTCTTTAACCTGTGTGGTGAAAATGGTTACCGCAATACCGCTGGTGAAACCAATAACGATTGGGTAAGGGATGAATTTGATGATGCTGCCTAATTTGCAAACACCCAATATGATGAGGAATACACCTGCCATAAAGGTGGCAATGCAGAGACCATCGAAACCATATTCGCCAATAATACCGCAAATGATAGGAATAAATGCACCTGTAGGACCGCCAATCTGAACTTTTGAACCACCAAATACAGAAATAAGCAAACCTGCTACAATGGCAGTGATGATACCTCTTTCAGGCGAGATGTCATGCATGCCTGTTGGGTTTGACGCAATGGCAAATGCAATTGCCAATGGAAGTGCCACGATGCCGACAATAATACCAGCAATGACCTCTGTCATGATGGTGTCCTTCTTGTAGTCTTTCAACATACCGAAGAATCGTGGGTGGAAGTCGATACTATACATTGTGTTTAAATATTGTAATTATTATTTTCTTGCTAAGAATTGTGTTTTGAAAGTATGTTTAACAACATATTTTGTGCAAAATTAAGATATTTTTTGATAATTTAAGGTGTCTATAGCCTATAATATTTCCATTATCTATAATTCTGGTGGGGTGGAGCTGTGTTTTATTCATTTACCTTATCTCTATTATATTGCGGCGTGACCTTTATCTTGAAAAGAATGGCTGCTATAATTGCCATTACCGTACCGAATGAATAGGCGGTGCTGAAACTGAAATTTTGCGCTATGCTTCCTCCAAAAACGATTCCTAAACCAAGTCCAATGTCCCATGACGTTAAATAGGTGGAAGTGGCTGTGCCGCGTTGTTTTTTTGTGGCAAGATTTACAAATACACTGTTGTAGGCCGGAAACATAACTCCAAAACTCAAGCCCATTACTATGGGTATTATGTAGAATAGTGCTATCCCGAAGTTCGGACTGAAAGCCTGTACAGTGCTCAGTGAGGCTATTGCCATAAAGCTAACAATCACTCCGTAAAAACCGTTCTGTATAATCTCTGTAATATATCCTTTGTCTACTAGTTTTCCTGCCATTATTCTGGCAAATGCCATGCCCGCGGCTGTTAGGGTGAAGAAGAATCCGGTTTCAACGTTTAGACCAATCGATTTTGAGTAGATGGCGATGTAGTTCGTGGTCATCCCGTATGGAATGGATAGTAATAGTAGGGCAATACCAGCCGGAATACCTTTCCTTAAAACAATTTGCTTAAGCTTGAATGGAGGTCTTTTTGCTGATTGCACATATGGAATCTTCACCAAGGAACCCATAAATAGGCCGAAACCACATACCAACAAACCACATATGAATAGGGTAGAGTATGAGGCGCCGCTGTTATGGATGAAGAGGCCTGTCATAGGGCCAACTGCCATAGCCATGTTGTTTGCCATTCCATAATAGCCGAGTCCTTCCCCTCTTCTGCTCATTGGCATTAAATCAACCACCATTGTATTTCCGCCTACCGTTACAAGGCCGAATGAAAGACCATGTATGGCTCTTAAAACAGCAAATAGTAACAATGCTTTGCTTAACCAATAACCGCAGAAAATTAGAACGAAAATGGTATAGCCGATAATATAGATGGGTTTGCGTGAATAACTGTCAAACAGGTAGCCGCTGAAAGGACGCATGCACAATGCCGATAGTGTATAACATGAAATAATGATGCCTGCCGTGCCTAAGTTACAGCCGTATGTTTCAGACATGTAAATGGGCAGGACGGGTATCAATAGCCAAAAGCCAAAATAAAGTAAAAAGTTGGCGGCTACTATCGCACAATAGTCTTTTGTGAATAATTGCTCTTTCATTAGTGCAAAGTTACTTTTTACTATAATTTTTTTTTAACTTGTTTTTCTTTTATTTCCTTGAGTGTAGGATTTTTTGTTATTTTGCATTGTTATTAATTGGATAATTGTATAAGGTCAGTCCCCGCTTGGGATTTAGACCGATAAATTGTTAAATATGGGCCTTAGAGATTTATTTTTCAAAGACGACGATAAAAGTAAGAATTCGGCAAATGAGTTGAATGACGGTGCAACCCGCCGCCAGTCAGATGCTGCTCAAAACACTACTTCTTATTCTGCTCCAGAACCACAACAGAACAGCGGACAACAGGAAGTTCACATTAATCCGGATCTTTTGTTGAAGGACTCTGCTATAACTTCTGAAAACGGAGAGGTTAGCGAGGCTGCAATGAAGCAGTTGTGGCAGATTATGACGGATAGAAATTTGCCAGGCCCAGACATGCTCGAGTTGAAGAATTTCGCTGCGTCTTTAGAATCAACAGGTATGCCGAAAGACAAGAGGTACGAGGCTGCCTTTTTGATGTTGTCTTCTCAATATCCTTCTTTTAACAAGGCTACTCTTTTGGCGAGCGTCGATACCTATATAGGTTATGTTAAGGAGGAACAACAAAATGGCCGCCAGCAGTTCAATCAGAAAAAGCAAATGATGATTGGCGACCAGTTGGGTAAATTGGAAAGTATGAAGCAGGAGGCCGCTTCTTTGAAAGCGCAAATTGAGGAACTGCAGAAAAAGTATGATAGTCTTCAAACGGCAATCGGAAATATGGATGTTGAAATTTCAAACTCAACAAAGTCTATTGCCCACGATGAAGAGGTTTTCAATAATACCATTAACCACTTTATCGGTGAATTGGAAAATGAAAAGGTGGTGATGTCTAATTTAAATATCAAGTAAATTTTTGTAACAGATTATAAATTATGGAAAAAACTGAACAAAGCACTTCGCAGTTGTCTATTAAAGACTTGTTTAAACGCCCTGGAGGTACATTCGCCAAAATTTCTGCACTTGCTCTTGCTGGCGGTTTGGGTTATGCGTTTGTAAAGGCTTTGCCTTTCTTGGTTGCCGCTGCGTCTAACACTTTGGTTCTTATCGCTGAGTTGGTTGCTATTGCCGCTATTGTTGGCGTGTTTACAAGTAAGTCGTTCTGGCGTTGGCTTTCTCTTTTCTGGTTGCAGTTGAACAGAAAAATTGTTGGTTTGTTCGTTAAGATTGACCCAATTTCTATCTTGGAACAGTCTATTGTTAAGATGAAGGAAAAATTGGAAAATGTACACAATAATGTTACCAACCTTCATGCAATTCTTATCAAGATGAGAAATAAACTTGAAGAATATGAGAACCAGCAGGCTGAGAATATCGCTAAGTTGAAAATTCAGAAGTCTAAGTTGAATGTTGGCGGATTGTCTCCAAATGAAGAACTTCGTGTCCAGATGAGCGTTAGCAACTTAAATAACGATATCGCTTCTTTGGATTCTATCATTACTAGCCAGAAGAAGAGAATTGCAACATCTGAAAAATATCAGGATTTGTTGGAACGTCTTGAAATCATCTCAAAAGCAAAAATCGAACGTTCTACTCTCGATCTTCAGCGAACCAAGGATGCTTATGAATCTGCAGAGGCTCAAAAGAGTGCCTTGAAGAGCATCAAGAGCATTATGAGTGGTGATGCCCAAAGCCTTGAAGAAGAAATGGCTATCGAGCACATCGCAAACACAGTTAACATGAGCGTGGCTGAGATGGAACGCTTCTTGAATGATTCTAATGGCGTTTTAGAGAACTATAATTTGGAGTCTGCTGTTAATGATGAAAAGGTACAGGGTATCTTGGCTAAATACAGCCAGTCTGATGCTTTCGATTCTTTCAGCGACAAGGGCGGTGCCTCTCAAGCTGCTCCAAGCACATCAAGTTCATCTAGTTCTTCTAATAACAATGCTACAGGTGGAACAACTGCTACTGGCGGTGGCTCTCATAAGTGGTGTTAATTAAATAAATATAGTTTATGGGAATTTTTAGTAGAATGACCTTCTTTGGTCGTATGTGTGTCATTCTCTTGATTTTTGGCGCTATTGGTGGCGTTATTTACTATACTGGTTTTAATAAAATTGCTGCCGATTACGTTAATAGTATGAATGGCGGAGAGGGCTCCTCTTTGTCTCAACCAAATAATACCACTGCAGAGCCCGTTGCAACTCCTGCAGAAGAAACGACGCAACAACCAGCTCCTGCCAAGGTAGACGCTATTGTTGTTACAAAGGCCGGATACGGAAACTCTCCGTTGATGTTGGGTAATCGTGGCTTTGTTTCTTCCGACAATTCAATTGTTGTTAAAGATTGTGGCGTTCGTATGAAGGTGATGGTCCAGAACGACGATAAAGATCTTATTCAGTCTTTATTGTCTGGTGAGGCGCAGGTAGGTTATTGTCCTGCTTATCTCATCAGTCAGTATAACGCGAAGGAGTTGAAAGTGCTCATGGAGTTCACCTATGACGTTGATGCAAGAACTAGCGATTGCTTGATTGCTAAGGCTGAGTGGTTGGCACAAAACAAGGCTGTTGCTGCTAAAATTGCTAAAGCGTTTATCGGCGTTCGTACTGGTGATGTTAAGAAATAACGGATCACAAATCAGATAAATTAAAAGCAGTGTCGTTTGGCACTGCTTTTTTTGTACGTATAGAATTAATTATAGTGTATATTCCCAATAATTAAGGAAGGTGAATTTGTTGGGGTCGCATAAAAAAGCAGAAGGCATTTGGTTTGCCTTCTGCTTATATTTTAAGCTCCTTATTATTATAGAGGATACTCGTCAAAAGCGTAGAGTAGGGTAGAAAGGTATCTTTCACCTGTGTCTGGAAGTATTACAACAATGTTTTTGCCCTTGTTCTCGGGGCGTTTTGCCACTTCGCATGCTGCATAAAGCGCTGCTCCGCTGGAAATACCAACCAACAAACCTTCTTCTTGAGGAAGTTGGCGCGCACAACGGATTGCATCATCATCCTTAACAGGGAAAACTTCGTCAACATTGTCAATGTTAAATGTTTTAGGAACGAAGTTAGCTCCTAAACCCTGTAACTTGTGTGGACCTGCTGGCTTTCCTGCAATTACTTGCGATGAATATGGTTCGATGGCGATAATCTTAACTTCTGGTTTTAGCTCTTTCAAGCGTTTGCCAATACCACAGATGGTACCTCCTGTTCCTACGCCGGCAACTACAACGTCTACCTGGCCGTCGGTATCTTTCCATATTTCCTCTGCGGTAGTCAAATAATGTGCTTTAGGGTTTGACGGGTTGTCAAACTGTCCCAAGATAATAGAGCCTTCAATCTCTCTATTAAGTTCCTCTGCTTTGTCGATGGAACCCTTCATACCCTTTTCTGCTGAAGTAAGTACAACTTGTGCACCATATGCGCGCAATAGGGTGCGGCGTTCCATACTCATAGTTTCTGGCATGGTAAATATTGCTTTGTAACCGCGTGTCGCTGCAACAAATGCTAGTCCAACGCCAGTGTTACCGCTGGTAGGTTCAATAATGGTTGCCCCTGGTTTTAATAAACCGGCTGCTTCTGCATCAAGCACCATCTGCAATGCAATGCGGTCTTTTGCACTGCCTGCAGGATTGTATTCTTCTAATTTCGCAATTAATCTTGCGGGCACTTGGTGGTTATCTGCATATTTCTTCAATTCGACCATTGGTGTGTTACCAATCAGGTCAACAATAGAATTAACTATTTTCATAATGTTAACTTTTTTCTCTATATAACAAAGTTACATCGTTCTGTTTTCTTATGCAATACCTATTTCGTGGTATGGTAAATATCATTAATTTTCACCTGCGTTATTCCCTCTATTTTTTTAATTTTGCAGTATGAAAGTTATATTGAATATCGAGGGTATGCATTGCGAAAAATGTGCAGCCCGTTTACAGAAAGCTTTATTGAACAGAGAGGGTGTCCTTTCTGCAGAGGTAAGTAAAGCAACCGATTCTGCAGTGGTTGACTTTAACGAACAGATGGTGAGTGTAGAGAATTTGAAGACTGTTGTTGAGGACTGTGGTTTCTCTGTGACAAATAATTAATTTGGTCTATGTCCGGAAATTCAAGTTTCGTAGGCAAGAAGGTCTCGTTCCATACATTAGGGTGTAAACTTAATTTTGTGGAAACCTCCTTTATCGGCAAACAACTTTTCGAGTGCGGTTTCGAACGCGCAAAGAAAGGTGATGTGGCCGACGTTTGTATCATTAACACTTGTTCTGTTACCGAAGTGGCCGATCGTAAGGGCCGTCAGGCTATTAAACAGATGGTTCGCCAGAACCCTGGTGCCTATGTGATTGTAACAGGATGTTACGCCCAACTCAAACCAGAAGAAATAGCCAATCTTGAGGGGGTTGACTTGGTGCTTGGCATGAATGACAAGTTCAACGTTATTCAGCATTTGGCCGATATAGATAGTCAGAAGGAGACAGTTGTAGAACATACCAAACATGCGGGCATTAAATCGTTCTTCCCTACATGTACAAGAGGCGACCGTACTCGCTATTTCCTAAAGGTTCAAGACGGTTGCGACTATTTCTGCACTTATTGCACAATTCCTATTGCCAGAGGTAAGAGCCGTTCTGCTTCTGTGGCTGAAACTGTGCGCGAAGCCGAGTTGGCGGCTGCTGAAGGGGCAAAAGAAATAGTGATAACAGGTGTGAACATTGGCGATTTCGGACACGGCACTAATGAAAATTTCTTTGATTTGGTGAAGGCTCTCGACGAGGTGGAAGGAATTGAACGTTACCGTATTTCTTCTATAGAACCTAATCTGATTACTGACGAGATTATTGCTTTTTGCGCTCAATCGAAGAGGTTTGTTCCACACTTCCATATTCCGCTTCAGTCTGGTTCCAACGAGGTGCTCGATATTATGAAGCGTCGCTACAAACGCGAACTGTATGCGGAAAGGGTGGCTGAAATCAAGCGTTTAATGCCAGATGCCTTTATTGGGGTCGATGTTATTGTTGGTACACGCGGAGAAACTGAAGAGTTTTTCCAAGACGCTGTCAATTTCATAAAGTCTATTGATGTCCAACAGTTGCACGTGTTTTCTTATTCCGAACGCCCTAATACGGCGGCTCTGAAATTGGGAGGTGTTGTCTCTGTAGATGATAAGAAGCGTAGAAGCGAGGTCCTTCATACTTTGTCAGAAGAAAAGCGACTTGCATTTTATGAGTCGCAAATAGGCCGGGATCTCCCTGTCCTTTGGGAAGAAAAGAAGACAGGTGGCGCTATGCATGGCTTTACTGCCAATTATGTGCGTGTAGAGCGTCCTTACGATCGCGCTTTTGTAAATAAAATCACAACAGTTCGTTTAGGCGGATTCAATCAAGATAAGTCGGCATTGCTTGCTGAATAAGCTGATTAGATAAGAAAGACGACGGGCGGGAATTTTAACATTCCCGCCCGTCGTCTCGTTTTATTTTTTCCATCCACTGTTGTCTCTAACCTCGTAGATTCTTTCAATGATGTCTATAACTTTTAAGCCTTCCAACACGTTTGTGCTTATTTGTCCGTGTTGTTTTAAAGTGTCAACTACATTTTGTATCACATAGTGGTGGTTTTGTGCCGATCCTTTATATGGTCCGTAATCGTTTGGCGGATTACTAGGAGCCAGTTCTGGCATTGTATAATTCTCTATGTCGCAATAGGTGACCTCGTTCATATACTGGCCGGCTACCTTTATAGTACCTTTTTCGCCAATAATGGTAATGCTGCTTTCAAGGTTTTTGTTCCAGACACTTGTGCTGTAATTTAGGCTGCCCATTCCTCCTTGAACAAAGTCGAATGAGACACAGCCGCTATCCTCAAAATCGGTTATATCTTTGTGGCTGAAATCAGCAAATTTGCCCTTGATGTTGGTGATGTCGCCAAATAACCAATACATAATGTCGATAAAGTGGCTGAACTGGGTGAAGAGGGTGCCGCCGTCTAAATCTTGTGTCCCGTGCCAGTTGCCTGGTTTGTAATAACGGTTGTCCCTGTTCCAATAGCAGTTTAACTGTACCATGTAGATCTTGCCCAATAGTTTTTGGCTGATTACTTCTTTAAGCCAAACAGAAGGTGGCGAATATCTGTTCTGCATAACGCAGAATACGTGTTTCGACATCTCCAATGACTTATATACAACCTGTTCTGCATCTTGTTTCCTTAAAGCGATTGGTTTTTCTAGAACAACATGGTGTCCTGTTTCAAGCGCTTTTATCGCATATTGGGCGTGAAATCCGTTAGGGGTGCAGATGTTAACTACATCTATGCTTATGCCGCTGTTTAGCAATGCGTCGATGTTGTCAAAGAAAGGTATATTGTCGCTGTCAATAAGTTCTAGTTGTTCTTTGGGCTTGATGTCGCATATGGCTACAACCTGTGTTTCTGGGTTGCGCCTAATCATCTCCATATGGCGTTTGCCTATATGGCCAAGTCCAATTACAGCAAAGTTAATCATGGGTATTTCCTTTTTGGAAAGTTGTTATGCTAGGAGTTCTATAACTCCGTCTTTTAATCTATATGTTTCTCCTGTTTCAGGACAAGTGGCAAAACCTTCTTGATTGAATTCTAAAGTCCAACCCGCTTTGCTTACCCATCCTTTTTGTTTCGCAGGGTTACCAACCATTAGTGCGTATGGAGGTACGTCGTTAATAACAACGCTGCCTGCTCCTATCAGTGCGTATTCTCCTATAACATGCCCGCATACTATAGTTGCATTCGCTCCAATTGAGCATCCTCGCTTTAATATAGTTGGTCTGAATTGATCTTTTCTTTCTATAATACTTCTCGGATTCAAAACATTCGTGAATACTGCCGATGGCCCGACAAACACGTCGTCTTCACATATAACGCCAGTGTAAAGACTGACGTTGTTCTGAATTTTTACGCCATTGCCGATGTTCACTTTCGGAGAGACTACTACGTTTTGTCCGATATTGCATTTTTCTCCAATAATGCAATTGTCCATAATATGGCTAAAGTGCCATATTTTTGTCCCTTCTCCTATAGTAGCCGTATTGTCTATTACAGCAGTAGGATGCGCAAAGTAGCCTGTAATGTCCATAAAGTTTTCGATAATCACAAATTTAATATTTTAACTACAAACTGCTATCATTTTTAAGGTTTGATTTTCTATTAGAAAGACGCTTTATTTAGTTTTATGGTTATAGGTGTAAAAAGAAAATCCCACCCTTTTGGGGTGGGACCTCTTTTAAGATGTTATATCTTAATTATTCTGCAGGAGCGATTGCTTCTGATGGACATACGCTTGCGCAAGTACCGCAGTCTGTACATTCATCTGGATTGATTTTGTAGATATCGCCTTCGCTGATTGCTCCTACTGGACATTCGCCTGCGCAAGTGCCACAAGCTACGCAATTGTCACTGATTAAGTATGCCATAATTTTTGTGTATTAAGTTAGTATTTGTTTTTTCTAATGCAAAGATAAGATTTTGCTAATATCATTCGCGTGTTAGCAACCTATTTTTTCCTAATTTAAAATCATTCTAATAATTGTATGATTCCTTATTTAATTGGAAAATCTGCTATTTGCTGATATTTAGTTGCTTACTAAGAATTGGCGCAGTCGCCCTTGTTTTATTCTTCTTTTAAGTAATCGAGAATTTTTTTCCTGTTCTTGAACACCGCTGTGCAAATTAGGAACAAAATGTAAAACGCACATCCGTAAACAAGGAACTTCTTTATAAATGACTCGCTGCTTACAGCAGTAGGGTGGAATGGCGACATAACTGTTATTATGCCATTGTTTCCTGCTAATTCATCTTCAAGAGACTGTCTTTTGTCTAACAAGCATAACTTGTCATTGTAGAAAAGGTCTTGTTTGCCAGTTCTCAATTCAGTCATATTTGTCAGATAAAGATCCTGCTTCTTGTTTTTAAAGAACTGATAGCTTTGTAAACTATCAAGCCTGTTCAAGTCGCAATTGATTACCTGTTCCTTCTGTTTCAAATTGGCAACGTGCAATTCGTGTAAATCTTTTAAATACGCGTTGCTGTTAATATATGAGGTAATCGTGCTTTGCATCTTGGCAAACTGGTCTCTGTCCTTTAAACCAACAGAAACAACAAGTTTGTCTTTTACCCTGGTGTTTAATGTGTCTTCTAACTCGTAACGTCTCGCATAATCGATAATTGCTCGAGTTGAGTCTTTGTTTATGGCGATATAATAATAGCTTTTGATGTGGCAAAGGTTGCTTGCTTCATCTTCGCTGATATTGAGGGCTTCCGATAACGCTTTTGTATCATGGTATTTTACAAATTCGTTTAATTCCTCCATCAAGTCTGCTATCATATACGAAGTTCCGGCATTTACTTTTAGTGCCAAATCTCCCTTATAAACTCTTCTGTTTCCACTTGTCATGTAATATGACAATGCTCCTGCGGCTATTAATGCAATTAAAAACAGAAATTTATAGCCATAAGTCAAACGTAAAATACATGTGACAAATGAACATATAGCATCGTAGCAGCAACTTGCCGCATCTTTGCATTTGCTCATAATATCAAGCATATCTAGTTCTTGACTTTGCTTTTCCTCCATTTTTGTTTAGATATATTTGAGTTGATTCCTACAAATATAAGACCTTTTCTTGAAATATTTGTTTCGTTTCCTATTTTTTGACTTCGAATGCAGTTATTTGCTTTCTTTATCTTCTGTATCTTTTTTTGCTCGTCCCTTTGTCACTCTGCTCTGATTTTGTCGGGCAAAGTCGCTCCAACTCTTAAAATTTTTGCTGGTAACTTGTTTGTGGTTCGTTTCGAAATGATGGCAGAGCGCAACTGCTACAGCATCGGTCGCGTCGAGATGGTCTGGCATTTCTTCGCTCTTTATGTGAAGATATTGTTTCAGCATTGCGGCAACCTGTTCTTTGCTGGCCATACCGTTTCCGGTTATTGCCTGTTTTATTTTCAACGGTGCATATTCCGCAACGGTTAATCCTTTCTCTAATGCTGCAATAATAGAGATACCTTGTGCTCTGCCTAATTTTAGCATACTTTGAACGCTTTTGCCGAAAAATTGGGATTCAATAGCAAACCCGGCTGGATAATATTGAGCAATTAAATTGTTCGTAAATTGAAAAATCTCTTTCAATTTTTCATACGCGTCATTGCCTTTTTTCATATCAAGGACTCCAAGACCAAGTAATTCTGGTTTCGTGCCTCCGGTCTTTATGACTCCATACCCCATATAGTTGGTGCCTGGGTCAATGCCTAATATTGTTCGCGACTCCTTTTGCTTTATGTTGGCCATGCAATGCTGGAACTTTTATTTGACTTCCTTTAAAATTGTGC
>JAKSKS010000073.1 GCA_024401615.1 Paludibacteraceae bacterium | reverse complement strand
CGATAGCAGCTGCATCGACACTGTTATCTGTAACGGTAAAGTTGTAATGCGTGGCAGGGTGGTCCCTGGAGAAAAAGAAATCATTGAACAGGCAAGAGAAACTTGTAAAAGTTTAATTGCTAGAAAATAAGTCGAGTTTCACCCTCGTTCTACATTAAAGAGTAAAGAGCAAGAAAACTGCTTTTTACTCTTTTTTTTGCGTTTGAAATTTTATACCGTAAAAATACGTGTCTATTACATTTTTTGCATCTTTTTTTGTTTTTCTGCTTCTTGTTTGATATATTTATTTTCATTTAATTCTATTTTTCATTTTTTTTTTGTTTTTTTGCAGTTGCTAGTTTACGACTAGAATCTTAATCTGATACTTAATGACGTTTTATTTATGATAACTAAGTGTATTGTTTCAGCCTATACTAGTGTTTGTAGGGTTGCGGTACTGTTTGATTCAAGGTTTTGTAATTGCATTGCAAAAAGCCTGTTGTTAGTTTCTATTCTTTTGCTTCCTTACTCCGTTAAGGCGGAGCTGACTGGTAAAAATTGGTATGGAGCAAATGATTATGTTATTGAATCTATAAACACTTGTAATTCTGTTTATAGCATTACGTTGACTCCTGCTAATGACGGTCAATTGGAGTTGACACATAACGGTAAGAATGTAAATGGTTCAAACACTGTTTTTGCGAGCGACAAGCCAAGTAGTGTGGCTTGGAAGAAAGGTGACCCTACTAGCGATGCGGTGAACTTCATCACTGGTAGCAGCGATCCTATCACATTCTACTTTATTGAGGGTGAAACGAAAGACACTATCGCGTTTACCAAACCAACCTATTCAAAATTGGGTGTTGGTGGTTCTGGTTATGAGAATATGAATTTGGACACAGAACCTACTTTTACACCAGAATATTGCTCTGTTTCTGCAAGTGAGTTCCCTGCTGATGCAACTTTCCAATGGCAGTCTTATGATAAGAAAGGTGACTCTTGGGTTGATATTGAAGATGCTGTAAACAAAGATTATAGTCCTGCCGCTGGTACATTGGCTGATTCAACTCGAATTCGCGTCGTAATGACTAGTGGCGGTGACAAGATGACTTCTTCATCTGTCCTTGCCTACTATCATAAGCCAGGTGTTAAATTGGAAATTTCTGGTACTGAAATTTTTGAAACCAAGCAAAAACCAACTTACGAAAACGAAATTGATTATGGTAATTCATTCACTATTGAAGTAAAACCGTTGGGTGCTTCTTCTGTGACTGAGTTTACTCTGAAATATCGTTCCGATAATGATGAAGAGTTCGTTGAATTGGCGAATGTGTCTTCTGGCAACTCTTATACAGTCACTCCTTCAAAAAACTTGGAATACCAGGTTGTTGCTAAAGGTGTAGATATGCGTCCTGGTCATGAGGGTGAAGTGCTTACAATGAAGGATACCTTCTTTGTCCGTGTCCGTTTCTCTTGGGATGAAGGTGCCGAAGTCGACACTTTGTTCTTCGATAACTTTGGTGTGTTCAATTCAAGCACTGAATACGTAACATCAAACAATTTGTCTTTCTCTGATGAATTGACCGACACTGTCGGTGTTAGCAACCAAATCGTTAATTATTGGGCTCCCGACTACTTTAACTCTGTTAAGAACCATGAGTTCTCTTTGTTGAACCCATTGGTTGGTCCTTTCGATGGCGATTGTGCCGCTGACAACTATAAGCATTATGCTTGTTGGGGTGGCAATGGAGGTTGCGACGGTTATCGTATTGAAGACGGTTACTATGCAATTGTTCCTAACCCTGATTATAGTAACTGTGGTCAAACTAAAAAGGACTATTGGAACGGTTACGACCACACTGAAGAAGCTACAGGCGTTCTTGGTGGTATGTTGTTCGTGAACTGTGCCGACAAGTCAAAGGAAACTGCTATTATTGAGCGTGAAATCACTTTGTCTAACAAGTGTGAAAATACCCGTTTGTTGTTCTCTGCTTATGTGAACAACGCTACAGCGGTTGCTGAAAACAAACCGGTTAATGTCCGCTTGAAGGTGCTTGACCAAAATGACAACGTTATTTACGAAACTCCTTCTGGCGATATTTATCCTCGTTCGGTTAAAGGTGGCATGTGGGCGAACTTGTCGTTCATGTTTACTGCTTCCGAGGCTGGTAAGTACAAACTTCAGGTTGTAAATAACCAACCTGGTGGTGCCGACAACTTTGGTAACGACTTGCTTTTCGACGATATCCTTATCATTGCCGCTTATCCTACTGTTAATGTATATAGCGATCGTAGCAAGTCTCAGAGCAGTATGTCGCCAATCGATACTTGTGCTGAAGTTACTATGCCGCTCTACTTGTTGAATAAGGACGATATTAAGAAGTATATCACTACTCCTAATTATTTGTATCAGTATAGTAAAGATTCTATCAATTGGGTGAACCTCGGCGAAATTACCGATGTTGATTCTTTCAACATTACACTCGACAAGCAGACTCCTCTTTACTGGGATACAACTTACTTCCGTGGTATTGTTGCTTCTAACGAAACAGTTATTAACCACATCTTAGAAGGTAACGCACCTGTTCTTTCTTGCGACAGTGTGTATGCAATCTCAGCTCCTTACCGTGTTGTGTTTGACTACGGAGGTCCGCTCGATCCTACTTTCCACGACACTCTTTGTGTTGGCGAGACCTTCACAGTGACTGTTGATGCTCACAAGCGTCCGGTTTACCGTTGGGTTGATTCTCATTCGCTTGAAACTATTAATAATCAAGACCTCACTTTCACTTATACTGTTGCTGAAAACGACCCTGTCGATACGCTCTTCTATTTCGTAACTGAAACTCGATTGGGCTGTACCGATACTATGGAAGTGAAGGTACACCGCCGCTCATTCGTTGAGTTTAATGTTCCTGACTCATTTATCGTATGTCTTTACGACTCTGCTGTTCAACTGACAAATGTTGTTCCTGCTAATGCAGAGTTCGATTGGACTTACAGCGCAACTCAGGTCGAACATACAACTGTTCCTAGCAACCATATTCCTGCAGGTTTGGCACACAACGGACGTGTATTCGTTAAAGGCACTGCAAAGGATTATTGCGAAACCAAGAAGTCTTTCCCTTACCTCATCTTCGAACCTATTAAGGTGGTTGTTGAGGCAGATAGAACCGACAGCCTCTTCTGCTTGAGTGCTCCTGACTCTAAGTTCAAACTCACTGCTAACACTGTAAGTGGTGAACCTGCAACTTACTTCTGGACCAAGAATGGCGAACAGGTTGGTTTCAGCAAAGCTCCTGTAAACTATTACGAGTTCGGTGCCCTTTCTGAAGGCAAGACCGAATTTGGTGTGCTTGTTGTTGATGAAGTTTGTAACAAGTCTGGTGTGTCTGAATTCGCAACCGGTATTCCTACCGAACTCCGCGAACCAATCACAGTTGATTTGACTGCTGTTTCTCGTATATGTGAAAACGAAGTTGCAGAGGCACAGGTTCAGTTCAACCATTTGTTGAAACCTGAAGGTACCGATATCTTCTGGGCTGTAGCAACTGGCAATGCAACATTGGCAAGTGAGACCACTAAGTCTGATGCTGCTCAGCATTCTTCTAATGTTGTTACTCCTGCTTCATTGACTAACACTACAGAACAGATTGTTGTCGCAGTTTCTACTACAGATAAGGTTTGTCCTAATAACGTTCCTACTGCAAGCGCAACAATCGATCTTTACAAGACACTCGATATTACAGTTACAACCGACCGCTCAGACAGCTTGTTCTGTATGACTAATACCGGTATTACATTCAAGGCTGTAACAAACCGCGGTTATGTTAAAGACTTCTTCTGGTTTGCCGATGGTGTCCAAGTTGAAAAGACTGGTAATGACGTGTCTACTTATACATTCCCTGTCGCTACCGAAGGCAAGCATTATTATGGTGTTCACGCTGTAGATGGTGTATGTAATGTACGCGACTCTAATGAATACGAATTCTCAGTTCCTATTGAAACTCGTCTTCCTATCACCATCAGTTTGAGTGCTAATGAAAAGATTTGTGAAGATGCAACTGCAACTGCAGAGGTTACTCTCGAACATTTGCTCGATCCAAACAATACCTCTGTTTTCTGGGCTGTTACAACTGGTAATGGTACACTAACTGGAGAAACAACCAATACTGTTGATTCTAAGTCAACCAACGTTGTTACCCCTGTTTCCCTTACCGCTACTACTGAACAGATTTTCTTGGCTGCTTCTGTTGCTGACAAAGTTTGTACAGAAAACATCCCTGCTGCTAATACAACTATCGATCTTTATAAGAAGTTAGATGTAGTAGTTTCAACTGACCGAACCGACCACTTGTTCTGTATGGGTGGCAACACTGGTATTACATTCACTGCTGTAACAAACCGTGGTTTTGTAAATCAGTACAATTGGTTTGCTGATAATGAATTGGTAGGTTCAACCGACAATTCGACTCCTACTTTCACTTTCCCTGTCACTGCTGAAGGCCAACACGTTTATGGCGTTAAGATGATTGACGGTGTATGTAGTGTTGATGGTGACGAACTTCCATTTGAATATGTGGTTGAAACACGTCAGCCAATTACATTCTCATTGAAGGCTAATGAAGCATTCTGTGAAACTAGTGGCTTGGCTGTAATTGCTAACTTCGAACACTTGTTGCAGAACCCAACCGAAGTGGTTTGGACTGTAACTGCTAACGGTAAACTCTTTGCAGAAAAGACTTATACTGATGGCGATTCAACAGTAAACTCAATCTCTGCTTTGCCGGTTTCTGCAACTAAGGAGACTGTGACAATTGCTGCACAAATTGCCGATTACGTTTGTCCTGAAAACTCTCCAGTAGTTGAGACTATTACTTCTGAAATGCACAAGAACGTCGTTATGTCGTTGATTACCGACAACATTAACGGTACTAAGTGTTTGAATGAAGTAGAAGATGCTGAAATTGGTTTGACAGTTCTTGTTGAAAGAGGTAATCCTGCTTATTTCATTTGGTCTGACGGCGTAGTTGACGATACCATCCGTCGTAAGTACACTTTGGCTCTCGGCGATAATATCATCTCTGTAGACGCATACGATTCAGTCTGCGTAAGCAATGCTCCTGCAGCAACTGCTAACAACACAGTTACAACTCGTGTCCCTCTCAATGTGAACTTGGTTATGACCAAGGGCTCTAACCCAATTTGTGTGGGCAATGAAGTTGAATTCGCTGCAGTTGTTGACAATAACTTCCCTGGTGACGAAATCATTTACACTTGGCAACCTAACGAAAGCAGCACTTCTGCTATGACTTACAGACCATTGCCTGGTAATAACGATGTTAAGGTTGGTGTAATTGCTGCTAATGCTATTTGTCCTGTACAGATTGCAAACTATATGCTCTCTGTTCAAGACTCTGTTAGGATAGGCATTGAAGCAACTCCTTTCTTGTGTCAGGATCAAGACTCTTCTCAGAGCGTAACTTTACGTGTAGATGTATATGCTGGTAACCCTCAGATGTTTGTATGGTCAACTGGCGATACTACTATCGATAACTATACTTTCCACAATCCAACTAAGAACACTGTTTATAGTGTCTATGCAGTCGATAGGGTGTGTGCAAACTCATTCGCAGTTTACACTCCTGTAGTTGAGGTTTCTAACCTCTTTACTATCGATGTTAAACCTGAAACCGACAAGGTTCAGATGGGCGAGGATGTTAAGTTTAATGTAACAATTCCTGAAGGTTATACTGGCATCAACTTGGCTTGGTACATGATTAACCAGAATAACGATACTTTGTTTATCGGTACTTCTACTGAAGAAGGCTTCTCTTATCCAATGCCTTTGAATGGTGAGTACACCTTCTACAGTACTGCTGTCGATGGTTATTGTGGTGTTCTCCAATCTTTCAATGTTGGTATTGATGTGGCCGACTACTATCAGGTTCCTAACGCATTTACTCCATACAATGGTAACATTAAGAACGACGTGTTCATGAAGGGTTACCCTGTTAAGATCTTCAACCGCTACCAGCAGATGGTTTATGAAGGTGTTGATGGTTGGAATGGTGAATACAACGGTCAGTTGGCTGAACCTGGTACTTACTTCTACATCTTGGAGAAGAAGGATGGACGTACTTTGAAAGGTACAATCGAATTGGTTAAGTTTTAATATCGAGTTCTATTAATCCGAATATAGAAACATTATGAAAAAATTAATTGTCGCATCTCTAGCCCTCTTGTGTTGCTCTCAAGCTTTCGCTCTTGAGGGAAGATATGGAACTGGCTTCTATGAGTTTGCGTCTTCTGAAAAGAATACTAAGTCGCAAGAACAGCCAATGTCTCTTTACAAGAAAGGTTCTTTGGTTTTCTTCCGTAACGATACGGCATATATGTTCTATCCGCAAAAGAATAGAGACCTCGATTCTCTTATCGTTTGTCCGGAGTTGATGGCGCTTAAAATTGAAGGCACTTTTGCCTACGATGAGGCTAACAAGAAAATCTACTTCGTAAAGAAGTCTAACGAGGGTGCGGCAGGTACTCAAATGTATGAGGCTGTCGACGAAGGTGAAAAGTTCTCTAGTGTCAAGTTGATGAACATTCAGGGTGTTATGGCTGAAAAGAACCAGATTAAGGGTTCTACCTTGGCTATGGGACGTTACAACTTCTCTCATCCTGGTGCTAAAGGTTTCCACAATCCTTCACTTGCTGAACGTGGTAAGAAAATCTATTTTTCTGGCGAGTTCAAGGCTGGTAAGGGTGGTAGAGACATTTACTATATTGAAAAGACAAAAGACGAAAAGGGCGAAGAAATGTGGACACGTCCTACTCCTGTCGATACTTTGAACACTGAATTTGTTGAAGATTATCCGTTGGTTGTAGGCGATACTGCTCTCATCTTTACTTCTAACCGTCCTGGTGGTAAGGGTGGTATGGACCTTTATTCTTCACACAAACGCCGTAACGAGTCGTTCTGGAACGAGGCCATTAACATGGGTGATGTCTTCAACTCAAGTGCAAACGATTACAACGTTGCTTACAACCGTCGCTCTATGTACTTCATTTCAGACCGTGCGGGTGGTAAAAAGGCTGGAGATATCTACTATCCTGAACATTACAACTTCATTTGCGACAGAGAGTTGTCAATGGATAACACCATTGAAGAACCTAAAGGGTTCAACTGGGTGCTCTTCTTCTTCGACTACAACAAGTCTGATATGAAGCCTGAATACGAAGTTCAGATGGATGAACTTTATGCGGCAATGCAGGAATATCCTGGTTTCTCTTTCCAGGTTACAGGTTATACCGATAGCCGTGGTTCTGAAGACTATAACAAGAAACTTTCACAGAAGCGTGCTGATTATATTCGCCAGATGTTGATCAATAAGGGTCTTAATCCGAATAAGGTCAAGTCAGTGGGTAAGGGTATGGCCGATCCGGTTGTTCCTGATGCAACTACTGAAGAAGAGCACGAACAGAACCGCCGTGTTGAAATTAAATTGTTGAACGATTAATAAAGGCTGTTGCTTTGGTCTTAAATTGATAATTACACATTCGTTATGAAAAAAATACTGATATTGATATCGTCGCTCTTTTTGGCGCTTTGTGCAAGTGCCCAACAAGACTTAATGATGTCGCAACAGTTTTGGTCTCGTATTAACAAGAACCCTTCTGGTATCGGTAACATTGCCGACCTCGACGTTTTCTTGCTAGGCCGATATCAGTGGTGCAATATGAAGGACTCTCCTAAGTCTGGTGTCCTCAATGTTCAAACTTTTAAGGACGATCTACATTCTGGTTTTGGTGTGTCAATGTCTTACGATAACATTGGTGTGGCAAAATCAATGTTCAATCCTAAATTGGTATACGCTTATCAGTTCAACCTCACCGACGAGATGGTCCTTTCTCTAGGTCTCTCTGCTGGTGTTCAGTATGGTTACTTCAATGGTGCTAAGTACATGCTTGAAGACCCTACAGAGGCATATGTTGATGGCGATTTCCCTCTTGACAAGGAAACTAAAGTTAGTCCTGACTTCGACTTCGGTTTTGAGTTTATCACTCCAAGAATCTTAGTTGGTGCATCTTGCACTCATTTGCAGGAAAGTGATGCCACTACTTTAAAGAACTCACGTCACATCTACGCTTATGGACGTTATATCTTCACTATTAACGATAAGTGGGATATTGCTCCTATGGTCACTTGGATGAATAAGGAGAAAATCAATGTGGCAGAGTTGAATGTTACAGGTTTCTTCAACCGTATGTTCTGGGGTGGTCTTACTTATCATCCAGACTTGATTGATGGTCTTGGTACTAATCCGTTGGCAATTTCTGCAGGTCTTGAGTTCCAGAACTTCCGTATTGGTTATACCTTCGATTATAACTTCGGTAAGGTGTCTAAGTACTCTGGACAGGCTCACGAAATTTACTTGTCATATTCAGTTCGTAACAAGAACACTGCTCCTACTTACGAGCGCTTTGAATAATAGAATTAGAACCTTTAATTACGTCTTTGTATGTTGAAGCGTTACTCTTTCGTTATAGGGACTCTTTTATTATCCTTTAGTTGCAGTTCGTCAACGAAGGTACTTTCAACTTCTGAAACTGAAACGGTAAAGGTTGGCAAAGAGTTTGAGGTCTCTATGAGGTCTAATCCAACAACTGGTTATTGCTGGATTTGGGCAAATAAGGGTGAAGCCGCTGCTGATTCAGTTGACCACAAATTTGTTTCTAATGCCGAGAATTCTGGTAGAATGATGTGTGGGGCTGGAGGTACAGAAGTGTGGACTTTCAAAGCAAAAAAGACAGGTGCTGATTCGCTGAAGTTTTATTATTTGAGGCCGTGGGAGAAAAACTCACTTCGTGATTCGATGATTTTTCATTTCGAGTTAAAATAAATTATTATCATATTTAGAAAGATAGGCAATTGCCTATCTTTCTTTTTGTATTTATACTGATGACAGAATTTGAAAAAATGCGCAATGGCCTGTTCTACCGTTTCGACGATGAAGAGGTTTTGAACAGTGTGCGGCGTGCCAACCAGTTGTGTGCAAAACTCCAAACACTAACACTTATGGACGAAGCGTGCAGGGTAGTAGAGGAGGAACTGATCCCCAACCTCCCTAAGTCTTCCTGTGTCAAGCCTCCATTCCATTGCGACCATGGACACGGCATTGTTATGGGCGAGAACGTGTTTGTCAATTATAATGCCACTATGCTCGATGGCGGGCTCATTACAATTGGCAGTCGCACAAAAATTGGTCCCAACTGTCAGTTGGTTACTCCCAACCATCCTATCGACTTTTTGGAGCGTCGTTTGCCACAAGAGAAATGTAGCCCTATAACTATTGGCGAGGATTGCTGGCTGGGTGCGGGGGTTATTGTTTGTCCTGGTGTCACTATTGGCGACCGTTCTGTTATTGGAGCGGGTAGTGTTGTTGTAAAGAATATTCCTGCCGATTCGTTGGCTGTAGGCAACCCGGCGAAGGTGGTTCGAAGGTTGAAGTAGGGAGTGTGTTTCTTTATAATCCCGATGGCGTAAAATCACTCATTTTTTTTATGCCTGTATTCCACAATGTTAGAAAATTTATTGCAAAAAAAGCCTTTCAAGATTTGCAAAGTCCGAAATAATCCCTAACTTTGCATCGCATTACGGAAATGATGCGAATGGCGGGATAGCTCAGTTGGTTAGAGCGTCGGATTCATAACCCGGAGGTCACGAGTTCAATTCTCGTTCCCGCTACAAATTTTTAGCTTGGCGGATTAGTGTAGAGGCCTAGCACGCGACCCTCTCACGGTTGAGACTCGGGTTCGAATCCCGGATCCGCTACAAAGTACAGCACAACTTTTAGTTGTGCTTTTTTTATTTTTATTGTCTTTGTTTGTTGCTTCCTCTTGTTCTACCTGTTAACCCTTTTTGGATTTCCCCTTTCTCCGATTAAAACTTTTTGCGTATCTTTACAAGTTATCAATAGAAAGAAACAAAAGGCTATTTATGATTACAAGTAAAGTTGACGAAAGTTTGGCCCTTCAGGCAAAAGAATTGGTTATGCAAGCCAACGATATAGTTATTACAGCGCACGTTTCTCCCGATGGCGATGCTGTTGGCTCTACCTTGGCAATGTGTCACTATTTAAAGTCTCTTGGTAAAAAGGCTACAGTTGTGTTACCTACTGCTTTCCCTGCTTTCTTCAAGTGGATGCCAGGTGCGCGCGATGTTATTATTTTCAAAGACAGACGACGCGAGGCGATTACTGCTCTCAATCAGGCTGACTTAATCATTGCTCAAGACTATAACGAGGTAAAACGACTTGGCGAAGAAGGTATGCCTAACGTTGTTCGTGCCACAAAGTGTAAGAAGGTGATGATTGACCACCACCTTAATCCCGAACTTTTCGCCGACGTTACAATCTCTTATCCTTTGATGTCTTCTACTTGTGAACTCCTTTACCGTGTGCTCCAAATTTGGAATGGTGGACAGTTGGTTCAAAAGGATGTGGCAGAATGTATCTATACAGGTATGATGACTGATACGGGCTCGTTCTCGTATAATTCTAACGACCCTGATATTTATTACATTGTTGCCGACCTCATTAAGGCGGGTATCGACAAAGATGAGATTCATAGAAACGTATTTAACAACTATACTGCCGACCGCTACAAAATGATGGGTTATGCATTGACTAAAATGGAAATCATTCCTGAATATGGTGCTTCTATCATTACTATGTCTCGCGCTGAATTAAACAAGTTCAATTACCGTAAGGGTGATACTGAAGGTTTCGTTAATATGCCGCTTTCTATTAAGGGGGTTTGTTTCTCTGCTTTCTTGAAGGAAGAGGACAACCTCATTAAAGTTTCGTTGCGTTCGCAGGGCGAGTTCCCTTGCAACATTGTCGCTTCCGAGAACTTCAATGGCGGCGGTCACTTGAATGCTTCGGGTGGTGAGGCGCACGGCGAACAGTTGGAAGACGTTGCACAACGCTTGCGTGACGCGCTCCCTCGTTACAAGGAGTATTTCGACAGAGAGTTGGCTAAATTGACTGACTAATATGGTACGCAGACTCTTCTTTAGTGCGTTTGTCGCAGCGCTTCTGTCGGCTTGTGGTAGCAACGATGCTCCTCAAATTCCTGCCAACAAATTACCAGTTGACCATACGAAGGAAAATCTGATTGAGTATAACAGGCAGTATGTTGAATTCGAAGAAGACGAAATAAATCACTATACAGACTCGTTACATCTTAAGATGGAGAAGTCGCCCGAAGGTATCCGCTACACCATCATTGAGAAGGGAAACGGCAGGTTGCCTGTCGATGGACAAATGGTAGACATTACCTACTCGGTCGCTTTGCTTAATGGTGAACACTGCGACGAACTGACCAACCGCCACACAAAGGTGGAGATGGGGAAGGGCAAACTGCCTACCGGCATCGAAAAGGCTGTTTCAATGCTGTCTGTAGGTGGACGTGGCGATTTTATTATTCCCGCTTTGCTGGCATATGGCGTCTCTGGCCGTGATAATTGCGTGCCTCCATACTCACCTGTACGCTGTACGGTTGTATTAAACTCTATTGAAAAAAAATAACAATATGATATCTCTGAAATCAATTTTTGCGGCTTTCGCATGTGTGGCTACATTGGCCTTTTCTTTCTCTTCATGTAATCGCGATGAGACTTATGCTGACCATTTGGATGATGAAAAGGATGCAATTAGCAACTTCCTTACTCAAAATAAGGTTCTGACAGTCGATTTTATGCCCCAACAGACAACTGAATGGTTGACCAAAGATGGTAATCCAATCTACTATCATTTCAGCGATGGTTTGTATTTCCACCTTATCGATAAAGGCGATACCACTACATTGGCTCCAAAAGTGGGTAACACTGTCTTTTTGCGTTATGTGGGCAAGAATTTGAAGGGTAACGTTGTGTACGACTGGTCGGAAGAGGCTTCTATCACCCCTACCAGCTTGCGTATCCTTTCTTCTCCAAACGCATCAAGCACCTACGGCGTGGGTTTCCAGAAAGCGGTTCGTTGCCTCTATGCGGGTGGACACTGTACTTGCATTATTCCGTTTAAAATTGGCAACGGCTACAACAATAATATCTATGGTGGTGTTTCGTCTGACGAGTCGGACTATCGCCCTATGTTCTATGAAATTTGGGTAACCCGTATTGAATAAGATTGCCATGCCGGTTACTAAGAATCAGATAAAGTTAGTTCGTTCGCTGGCACAACGGAAAGAACGTAATGCGACAGGATTGTTTGTTGCAGAAGGCGACAAACTTGTTCCTGATTTGTTTTCTGCTTTTTCTTGCCAGTTGCTGGTTGCAACTTCTACCTTCTTACAACAACATCCTGGTTTGAAAGCC
>JAKSKS010000072.1 GCA_024401615.1 Paludibacteraceae bacterium | reverse complement strand
ACCCTTCAAACTTGCCCTAATTTTGCCTCGTCAACGGGAACAAACAACAACCCCAGCGACAACAAAACAACAGTTAGAAAACAATAAAAAATTAAAAATATGAAAACAAAATTCTTCCTTATCGCTTCATTACTCTTTACAATGTTCAACGCTAACGCAGCTCTCGAAGTTGAAAACACTGTAAACGCTGAATACAGCGTAATGCCAAGCGCATATAACGAGTGTGACGATCCTGACTGCATGTTCCTCCTCCAGTCAGACTTCAACAACAGCAAGTTATATCTCGATAAGAAGTCTGATGTTAAAATCCAAACCGAAGCGGGTGTTACCATCTTCATGGGTGAAGGCGTAAAGATGTTGGACTGCAGCAACTGGGGCACAGGCAACTACACCGTCATCGTGAACGGCCAGGAAGCGCTTCACTTCTCTATCTAATCGTAAAAAACAAACATTCATACAGACATTGTTCATTAACAAAATAAAATTCAAGTATTATGGTTAAAAAATTCATTTCTATAGTTTTCGCAATGGTTGCATTTTTCTCAGTAAACAACGCATCAGCACAAGAGCCCGTTAACAACTTTAACAAAAACGAATTCCAAATTGGTGTTTATGCAGGTGCAAGAGATTGCGACAAGAACGCGTTTGGTGACTTCGCAAAGAACTATGTTAACAACAAAGATGACAACAACCTGTTCGACTTTGGTGTAAACTACCAATACCTTCGCAATGTAAACAACAGATTGGGTGTTGGTGCAGAGGCAAATCTTGGTTTTTCACACGCAAATCTAGAAAACCAAAAGGGCGATGAAACCGGATCATTGAGACAGATAAACGCTTCACTTATGGGTGTAGGACGCTTCTACTGGATCCATAAAGACCACTTCGGGCTCTACTCTAAACTGGCACTTGGCGCTGAGGCAACTAACAAAGACGTTGTTTTAAACGAAGATTTCAAGAAAGAACAAAACGTTAGCGATAAAGCATTGGAAGGTGACCAACAGGTTCGTTTCGCGGTGAAGGGTTCACCTATTGGTATTGACTTTGGGGGCAAGCACATTCGCGGATTCGTAGAAACTAACATTAGCACAAGCGTAACCGTAACTGCTGGCGCAAAGTTCAGTTTCTAAACAAAATAAAAGATTTTTTTGGTACGACCAGAAAAAAAGCGGTGCTCATCGAGTATCGCTTTTTTGCGATTATATGCAGTATTCTTCAAAAACAACCGAAAAACGGATATAGAAAAATCCCCGTTAGAAATAAATGTTTCAAAAGTTAGGCTAAAAAATGAGAAATAATTTTTGTTTTCAAGCATTTTCTTCTAATTTTGCAAACGATTACGCAAGTTGCCTTTTTAGGAAAAATACTACGTTATCAGGACCCATAGCTCAGTGGTTAGAGCAGCTGACTCATAATCAGTTGGTCGTAGGTTCAAGCCCTACTGGGTCCACAGACGGCTGCAACATTTCTTGTTTGCGGCCGTTTTTGTTATATAGCTATTTCAAAAACACTGATTTATGCGGAAATTCCTTTTTTTCTGTTTAAGCGCTTTGTTATTTTCAAGTTGTACAAAAGTAGAGGATGACACCCCTATACCAGAATACCGCGTTTATTTTGAAACACCATATGCCGACTATACGCAACTGCAGAATGTTGGTTCTTACCGCACCTACACCAACGGCATCTACCCAACCAACACCCGACTTGGCTACGGCGGCCTCCTTATTTACAGGAGTTTCGACGGAGTAGCACGCTGCTGCGATTTAGCGTGTCCTTACTGCTACGTAACAAAAGGATTAAAAATAGAAGTTGAACCTAACAGTTCGTTAGAAGCAGTTTGCCATATATGCCAATCGGTTTTCAACCTACAATGGGGGGCGTGCATTGCCACCAGCGGACCAAGCATGAACAACTACATGCTCAAGATTTACTATTGCCGAGACACAGGTACGACCATTATGGTGGGTAATTAAAGCACGATAGAATGGAGAAAAAAGACAAAATAGAAATAACTCTGGAGGTACTGTTCACACTAATGTGCGCTATTGGTACCGCTATGGCTGCCCACGAAGGACCAAATTTTGCCGTTCCGTTCTTTTTACTGACTTGTTGGTCGCTAACCCTTTTGGGAACTTCATACAAACACATCACAGGCAAATACGCACCTAAACAGGACAAAAAGATAAAAGAAGCCGAAATCGTCGATGAAGTGGTGTTTAATATGCCCCGTTCAAAAAGACTTTTTCTGAAAAAGACACTTTTTTCTCCCGCAGGTACCCGAATAAAGACCTGGAGTTACTTTTTCCTGATAGTCTACTTGTTATATTTTGTAATAAACGGCTATGCCCTTCATTTCACGCTGGTGGTCCTTATTGTGCAAGTTGCATTGTTTGGTTACTCCATATACCTGAACTACAACTACTTTTGTAAAAAGCACAAAGACTACAAGGCCGCCAACCTGCTATTTATTTTCAACAAGAACGGAATGTTGGGTGCTGTGCCACGCCTTTCGAACGTGAAAGGGCAAAACATGGTTTACATATACACCGCTTTCACCGACTGGGCAGACATTCAAGAAATCGTTTTCTACGACACACACATCGAGGTCAGGTATTCAAAATATCTTAAAGAATTCCTTATTGCCGACAATGCCGATCAATTGGCAAAATTCAAGAAAATGGTAAGCACCTATTACCGCCAGCCACACCCCAAAAAGCATATGCTGAATTTGCAGAATTACCCGCATATTTTGAAGAACCTCTGCAAAACAGCTATCGGAATCAGCACCGAAGAAGGCAACTCGTTCCAACTGGGTGAATCGTACATTGCTCCCATTCCATCGGTTCCTAAGAACTTCAAGTGGCCGCAAAACCACAAACTTCCACTCTCGTTTTTGGCTCAAATAAACTGTAAGGACTTAGCGCCCTACGACACAGAAAACCTGCTACCCAAAAACGGTATACTTTACTTCTTCTACGAAATGAAGGAGATGTTGCTGAACGAACAGGGCAACCAGGGCTGTGCCCGTGTGGTTTACAGCAATGTGCCGAACGAGCAACTGTTCTTCCACAAAGAATCGACCAAGTTTATCAATCCCGCATTCCTTTTACGCCAACGGAAACTACGGTTTCACGGGAAAAACATTATGCCCGATTTTTTAGAAGCCAGCCAGTTAGACCCAAGCGTCGCAATATCGAATGAGGAGACCTACAACTACACCTGCTGGCACTTTAAACGGAACCAAAGGAAGGCAGAAAAAAATATCGATGAGATGGTACAATTCTTTGGGAACCCTATCTACCACACCAAACGGGAATTAGACTTGGGACAAAACAAAGACATGGTATTGCTAATGCAAATAACCCTTACCAAAGAAGACTTCTACGCCTACTATCAAAGTATGAGTAACTACGGGACAAAAGGTGTACAAAGCCGCAGATTCTTCGACCATTGGGAAGAACTGCCCTGCCAACTCTACTATTTTATTCCAAAAGACGATTTGAAACGCCTCGATTTCAGTAATATTTATTTTGCCCGACGTGGCAAAAACATCGATGACTTCGTGCTACCCGACGATATAAGTGGAAAGCCTGCTAATTAAAACAGCAGAGCCCGAAACTATACGAACAAAAAACATTAAATTTGCAGAAATTGTGAAAACTATGTTGCAATACAGATTACTGGTACTTGACCTCGACGGTACACTCACCAACAGCCAAAAAGTGATTACCCCTAAAACTCTGAAGGCTCTTTTTAAGGCCCAGGAATCGGGAGTAAAGATAGTTTTGGCATCAGGACGTCCAACTTATGGCATTGAACCGATTGCAAAACAGCTGCAGTTGAAAAAATATGGCGGCTATATTCTATCGTACAACGGTGGTCAGATTATCGACTACCAAACTGGCGAAACCCTTTTCCAGCAATCGCTTCCAGCAAACGAAATTCCGCACCTTTACGAATTTGCCAAGAAACACAACTTGGCCATCATGAGTTACGATGGAAACGACATAGTAACCGAAAATCCCGATGATGAATACGTAATAATCGAAGCCAAAATCAACAATATGCCTGTTCGTGGTGTAGAGTCGTTTTTGGCAACCATTCAACACCCCGTTACCAAGTGCCTTATTGTAGGAGAACCTACCAAACTGGCAGAAGTGGAAAAGGAGGCAAAAGTAGAGTTCGGGTCTAACATCAACCTCTTTACTTCAGCACCTTACTTCTTGGAATGTGTGCCACCAGGCATCGACAAAGCCCTTTCCATCGACCGACTCATCAAGAAACTAAACCTCACCAAAGACAATGTGGTGGCATGCGGAGACGGTTACAACGACCTTTCGATGATTCAGTTTGCCGGACTGGGTGTGGCTATGGGTAACGCACAGAGCGGTGTGCTCGATGCTGCCGATTTCATCACACTTTCGAACGATGAAGACGGTGTGGCCTACGTCATCAATAACTACATTTTCCACCGAAACAAATTACGCCGCATGTTTAACCGCGACTACTGGAAACTGAAGTGGCAAAACAAAAAGCGCAAAAAATAAATTTCAACAATAAAACAATATGATGGACAACATCTTACGTTTTTTCCGACACTATGGTCTTTCCATTTGTGTGGCACTTACTATTCTTTACTTGTGTATGATGCCAAGCACCGATACCGGCATGGATATTAACATACCTAATTTGGACAAGATAGTACACGCAGCCATGTATTGTGCCCTGGCATTTTGCATCAGTTTGAACCTCTACCAAGAGTATACCAAGTTCAAAAGCATGGTAATGGTTATGTGGGCAATAATAATACCCATCCTCTTTGGTGGTCTTATCGAAGTTATGCAAGACGCATTCACAGTAAGCCGCTCTGGCGATCCGTTTGATTTGCTTGCCGACGCAATAGGTGCTATTTTGGGCTACTTCTTCGCATCTTGGTTCGTTCCACGTTTCTTCAAACAGAACGAAAATTAAGGAAATACCCATTCCAACGATAAAAAACAACCCATCATGAAATACAGTTTCATAGTTCCAGTCTTTAACCGTCCCGACGAAGTAGACGAACTGCTGGAAAGCCTCACCACCCAAACACTGACCGATTTCGAGGTAGTAATTGTGGAAGACGGTTCGCAAAATCCGTGTGAAGAAGTCTGCAAAAAATACGCAGACAAACTTAACTTACACTACTTTGCAAAAGAAAACAGCGGTCCGGGCCAGAGCAGAAACTATGGAGCAGAACGCGCCAATGGCGAATACCTAATCATTCTCGACAGTGATGTGGTTTTGCCAACAGGTTACCTTCAGGCAGTAGACGATGAAATCAACACTAATCCAGCCGATGCATTCGGAGGACCCGACCGTGCTCACGAATCGTTTACCGATACCCAAAAGGCCATCAGTTACAGTATGACCAGTTTCTTCACCACTGGCGGAATTCGCGGTGGAAAGAAGAAATTAGACAAGTTCTACCCACGTTCGTTCAACATGGGAATTCGTGCCGATGTATACAAAAACCTCGGTGGATTCTCGAAAATGCGTTTTGGCGAAGACATCGACTTCAGCATCCGCATTTTCAAAAATGGCTGCAAGTGCCGCCTCTTTCCAGAAGCATGGGTTTGGCACAAGCGCCGTACCGACTACCGGAAGTTCTTCCGCCAGGTTTTCAATAGCGGAATTGCCCGCATCAACCTTTACAAAAAATACCCCGAAAGTCTAAAACTGGTACACTTATTACCAGCCGCGTTTACAGTGGGAGTTGTTTCCCTTTTACTCGTTTTCATCGTAGGTTTAATTGGATTACTATGTTGTCCGTGCAGTAAATTTGTGGCTATCGGCGCACTGGTTCCATTGGTATTGTTTTCTGCCATCATTTTCATCGACTCGTCCATCCAATACAAAAACATTGGCATAGGGTTGCGCAGCATAGTGGCTTCGTTCATCCAGTTACTTGGTTACGGAACAGGCTTTTTACAGGCTTGGTGGAAACGCTGCGTGCAAGGCAAAGACGAGTTTCAGGCTTTCGAAAAAACATTCTATAAATAATCCCTTTTCATCATGGATTTGTTCGAGCAAAACTACCGCCAGCACATTGGCCACGCGTCGCCGCTACCAGCCCGTATGCGACCTCGAACTATCGATGAATTGGTTGGCCAGGAGCATATTCTTGCCCCAGGCAAACTGCTTTACCGCGCCATAAAGGCCGACAAACTCACATCTGTCATTTTCTATGGTCCTCCAGGAATAGGAAAGACCACTTTGGCCCGAATCATAGCCAACACAACAGCCGCCAACTTCCAACAACTGAACGCCACCGTTGCCGGTAAAAAAGATTTGGAAAATGTGGTGGCAACCGCCCAAAAGCATCTCGGCCAATACAACCAGCGAACCATACTCTTCATCGACGAGATTCACCGCTTCAACAAAGGCCAACAAGACTATCTGTTGCCGTTTGTGGAAGACGGCACCCTGGTGCTGATTGGCGCCACTACCGAGAATCCTTACTTTGAAGTGAATGGCGCGTTATTGTCGCGCTCACGCATCTTTGAACTTAAACCCCTTTCCACCGAAAATATTGAGCAACTCATCGACAAGGCTTTAGCCGACAGCGAGCGCGGACTTGGCGAATACAACGCCAACATCACACCCGACGCCCGACGCTTTTTGGCCGAAGCCACCAAAGGCGATGCCCGCGAGGCACTGAACGCCCTTGAACTGGGCGTACTCACTACCGACCCCGATGAAAACGGAAAAAGGGAACTGAATTTAGATGTTTTGCAAGAGTGTATCCAGAAAAAAGCACTCCGCTACGATAAAGACGGCGATAACCACTACGACGCCATTTCGGCTTTCATTGAAAGCATGAAGCACACCGATCCTGACGCTACCCTCTACTACCTGGCCCGAATGCTGGAAGCGGGCGAAGACCCGAAATACATTGCCCGCCGAATTATGGTTTGTGCCAGCGAGGATGTGGGCATTGCCGACAGTAACGCCCTAAATGTGGCAACGAGCGCAAGTTTGGCAGTGGAAAGGATAGGAATGCCCGAAGGCAAGAAAATTTTAGCTCACGCGGCCGTTTATGTGGCTTGTGCGCCAAAATCGGATGCAGTAAGCAGAGCCTACATGCTGGCAGAGGAAGAAGTGCGACGCAGCGGCCACATTGAGATACCAATGATTTTAAAAGATGAGAGTTATGCCGGTGCACACAGTTTGGGACATGGCGTAGGCTTGACAGATATTCACGCTTATCCGCATCATTACGCAAAACAACAAATGCTGCCCGACGAATTGGCCAACCGCCAATTCTTGCAGTTGGGTGAAACCCGCTACGAACGAGCCATTGCCGAATGGTTTAAGAAAATAGGGAAAACTAACGAATAACTTTAACTAACAGACCGATTAAATCGCAGAATATTTCGAATTTTAGCGTTTTATATACTTCTAACGGCATTTTATAGCAAGAAACGATAGAGATTACCTTTTACGAAAAAAAGACGCTTAGAAACGAAAATCGATCAGTAATACGATATCGGGTATTTTCTGAAAACAAGATAACCTTATAGGCACATTCAAACCAGGATTCGTACTTCACCAACATTAGATGCAAACTATCTTTGTGCGAGGGGTAACAAATTATTGACCTAATTTCTTTATTTAGAAAATTCCGGACACCATTATAGCAGATAACCAATTGAGAACCTTCTACAATATCCGTACAAAATATTTGAAAACCAAAAAGATATACTACACTTTCGTAATTGTGATTCCTTTGAGGATACCGATTATCGAGTTGAACCTCAAGATGCGTTGAGAAGTTATTACTATGTGCACTATCAGAACAACATACGCCAAAAGAAATAAGTAAGTTGAAGAAATAAAAAGAGAAATTATATGATTTGTATTAAAGATTGCGACATCAATAACGCCCACTTTGTAAAAGGCGAAAATTACAAGATGAAAGGTTGTGGAATGATAGGTGGAACTTTGTATGTAACTTTGGAACACCCGGTAAACAAACTGGTTAGAATGCCTAGAAAAATATGCGCTATGCACTTTCAACAAAAAAAGAAATGAATGGCGCATTCAAACCAAGATTTGTTACTTCACCACCATTAGACGCAAACTATCTTTGTGCAAGGGTCACAAAAAACAATAAACACTTTATAACCAAATATTTGTCAACTAATTCTATTCCATCTATCTTTTAACGACTGCCATTTTGGGCTAAACCACTTTTTGAAGTCCACATAATTAGATTTGAATGGTGGATATAAGTCTTCTATATATTTAAGAAACAAAATGAGCAGTAGGTCCAGAAAAATAAAACTTATAAACTCTAATAGAGTGTTTACACAAATACCATTGTGCATAAACGAATGAACCTGTAAATTATTTATTTACAGGTTTATTGTACTCATAAGTTTTATCGACTGTACCCTTATCAATATGGGTTACCAAGACGCGAGCCTGTTGGTTAAGGTAAACAATTGAAACCATGATTGCCCCACGTTTAGAAGAGAATATAGAAACATACTCGCAATTGCCCTGCTTAACCTCGATGAAAAGATCGGAATCTGTTTTTGGCTGGCCATTTATATGGAACATTTCGCGGCACTCTTTAGGTTGGCCATATTCCTTTGCGAGAGACTGCTTAATTTTAGCATAATAATCATAGAGCGCACGCCATGAGTTACAAGCGTCGAGCATAACTACAACCTTGTCAACATTATTAGCGTCTTTTCTAAAACCAGACACCTGAACAATAGAATTTGAGAAACCACGGAAAGTTCCCCAAAAATACTCCTTGTCGGTAGTAGAGTCACCCACACATTCAGGACATGGAATACGCTGAAAACCCTTTTTCTGAATCTTTTGATAAAAGGCCTCTTTAGGTCCACCCATTGGAACGCCTGAAAAAAGGACATGCTTCGCTGAATAGGTAAATTGTGAACATAGTAGTAACAAAAGAAAAGATAAAATCTTTTTCATACGATTTTGCAAATAGTCGTTAGTTTTTATCGAAAGCACGCAAAGGTACAACTTTTAACTGAAAATGAAAAAATGGAACTTTTTGTAGTTGTACAGAAAACGAAAAAAAATGGTTTAATAAAAATGAAAACAACTTGACTAAAAAACGGAGCATTTTTGTTATTAATTTTTGAATGATTACCAAGAGCAGATTAAATATTGATTTCTCAACGAGTTAAAATTATTCAAAGTATTATATTAAATAATTAATTATCAATAAGTTATAAATAAAATAAAACAATAAATTTTGCCATACATTTTAGTACAAATTAGCAAAAAAACATCCATTTCATCGTAAAATTCGACAATTTAAGCAAAACAGAAAGCCTTTATGGCACAAACCCTTTTAAAAAAGTAAAAATTTGAAAGAAGAACAGAAAAAATAAAAATTGTGGAAACCTTAAAAAAGTCCGGAGCAGTTCAACAAAAAATATTATTGTAATTTTAAAGTTGAATATAAAAATAGGACAGATTTATGAAAGAAGAGGGTAAAGAAGAAATGGAAGAAAACGAATTGCAAGAGGAATTAAAATCTTGCGAAGGGAACAAACCTCTTCCGAGCAGATTGAAGCAGATAGTGCTTTCACTACCCGAAAGTCCGGGCGTTTACCAATATTTCAACAAAGAGGGAACTATAATCTATGTTGGAAAAGCAGTAAATCTAAAAAGACGCGTTTCGAGTTATTTCAACAAAAACCACCAACACAACCTGAAGACCAAAATTTTGGTTAGTCAGATTTGTGACTTGAAATATGTGGTGGTAAACAGTGAACAAGACGCTCTGTTGTTGGAAAACGCACTTATCAAAAAACACCAGCCAAAATATAACATACTGTTAAAAGACAGTAAAACATATCCATGGATAGTGATCAAAAACGAGCACTATCCACGCATTTTTTATACACGTCAGCTGATACACGACGGATCACAATACTTTGGTCCTTATACGTATCTGCCAGCGATGAAGACAGTGCTTGAGCTAATTCACAGTTTGTATAAAATCCGCACATGCAGTTATAATTTAGATCCTTTGAAGATATGGGAAGACAAATACAAAGTGTGTTTGCAATACCACATCAAGAAGTGCTACGGATGCTGTGAGGGTAAACAGAAAGAAGCAGACTACAATAAAAACATTGAAGAAATCAAGTATATTTTAAAAGGTGACCTAGACACTTTAGAAGAATACTTGACCAAACAAATGATAGCGGCTGCCGAAGAACTAAAATTTGAAGAAGCGCAAGAGATAAAGGAAAAACTCGAACAAATCGGAAATTTTAAATCTCGTTCAACTATTGTAAGTCCCACACTTCATAACATCGATGTATTTGCAATCGACATTGACGACGACAACGCATTTGTGAATTATTTGAAAGTCGTGCACGGCACCATCAACCAAGCATACACATTCGAATATAAAATCAAGACAGACGATGAAAAGGAAGAAATATTAGCTTCTGCCATTATTGAAATGCGAGAACGCTTCAAGAGTGTTAGTAAGGAAATACTACTTCCGTTTGAAATTGAGTACAAATTTGAGGGAGCAGAAATCACCGTTCCTCAACGAGGCGACAAAAAGAAGTTGGTTGATCTGTCGATGCAGAACGTAAAGCAATACCGGTTCGACCGATTGAAACGAATGGAAAAATTCAATCCTGAACAACGTGCGGTAAAACTTCTGACAGATATAAAGAACGAACTTCACTTAAAAGAATTGCCCGTTCAAATCGAATGTTTCGATAATTCCAACATAAGTGGTACAGATGCAGTGGCAGCATGCGTTGCTTTCAAAATGGGGTAACCAAGCAAAAACGATTACTGCAAATACAACATCGAAACAGTAGTGGGTCCCGACGATTATGCGTCTATGCAAGAAGTTGTCCGTAGAAGATACACACGTATGGTAAACGAAGGAACACCGCTACCGAATTTAATAATTGCCGATGGTGGTGCCGGGCAGATGGAAGTCATCCGCCAAGTAGTGGAAGACGAACTTCACTTAAGCATACCGATTGCAGGTTTGGCAAAAGACGACAGACACCGCACAAACGAACTGTTATTCGGTTTTCCACCACTTGTAATTGGTATGAGCAAAGACAGCCAAGTTTTCCGATTACTTGGACACATTCAAGATGAAGTACACCGATTTGCAATAACATTTCACCGAGACAAGCGAAGCAAACGTCAGACTCATTCCGCGCTTGACGATATCAATGGAATTGGAGAAAAGACAAAAGAATTGCTTATTAAAACATTTAAAAGTATAAAGCGCATAAAAGAACAGCCAATCGAAGAACTGGAAAAAGTAGTTGGTCCAAGTAAGGCAAAAATAATTTTCGATGCTTTAATTGCGAATAACGATAACAAAGAAGTTACACAAGACAAGTGATTAAATTAGTGTTTCACGTGAAACACTACCCTATTCATCGAATAAAAAATAATAAAATATGAGAATACTAATTCAAAAAGTAAATCGTGCATCAGTAACAATAGAAGGAAAAGTAAAATCAGCAATTAATCGTGGTTTACTCATTTTAGTCGGTATAGAAGATAGAGACACTGACGAAGATATAAAATGGCTTTCCGGAAAAATTGTAAACCTTCGAATTTTTGAGGACGAGAATGGTGTAATGAACAAATCGGTCATCGATGAAAACGGAGACATAATTATAGTAAGTCAATTCACACTTCATGCAATGACAAAAAAAGGGAACAGACCTTCATACATTAAAGCAAGCAAACCCGACTTTGCAATTCCAATGTATAAAAAGTTTATAGCGCAAGTTCAGGCCGATTTAGGGAAAGCAGTAGGTACTGGTGAATTTGGCGCAGATATGAAAGTTGAACTAATAAACGATGGACCGACCACAATTTGGATTGACTCTCAAAATAGAGAATAGCATAATGTTTCACGTGAAACACAAATAAGAAGTAGCACGCATTTAAATTAAATAAAGGTGAGTAAAATAAAACTAAAGATAATTTTTCTATTAATGAGTTTTGCATTGATACAAAATTGCAAAGCAAAAGATAAGGTTACGAATCCAAATATGGATAAAGAACTATCAATTCAGACTCAAATATGCGAAAATAAAAATCTAGATATTTCATTATATTTATTCGATAATATCGATGAAAATAATGAAACCATTGATACTATACTAAAAGAATTAGCAGACAAATTAAATCAAATTAACGCAACAGAATATAAAATAACAGGCGAGACAAATATTAAACAATCCATAAGAAGAGCCTATAATCAATCGAAAGCACAAGCAACCTGGATAAGTCACAAACTAAAAGATTTAGGTGTAAAGGCCAACTTGATAAATGAGGGTATAACAAAGGAGCAATACGATAGACTTGTAAGTTCGGATAAAAATAAATGTAAATTAGAAAATAAAGTTACTATAAGTATTGAATAGTTTAACCTTAATTTAAGAGTTAAAATAACGAATAAATAAGTACGTTTCACGTGAAACATAAAACAAATAATACATATTTAAAAAAGATATTTCACGTGAAACAATAAATAGAATTTTAATCTACTAAACAAGGTTATTTAAAATTAGGAAGATATTTAATACAAAAAAA
>JAKSKS010000071.1 GCA_024401615.1 Paludibacteraceae bacterium | reverse complement strand
CTACAGTGTAGGCCTTGTTCACATCGCCCGAGCCTGTGCCGCCGGCAATAAAATCGTAAGAAGATACGCCAAATACGGCTACTGCACCCTTACCTGACAAAGGAAGGGTCTGACGGTCATTCTTTAGCAACACCATACCTTCGGTTGCGCTTTGGCGGGTAACCTGCGCATGCTGCTTCAAGTTGGGACTGTTGCTAAATTGGTAGTTACGGAAGTGCGGAGTTTTAACAATATATTCTAAAGTGCGGCGTACCGATAGGTCAAGCGCCGCCATTGGGAGTTCGCCTCTCTTAACTTTGTCTACAATTTCCTTTACCTGGTTAGGCTCGCCAGGCTCCATCATATCGTTACCTGCCATAATCTGGCGGGCAGTATTGCGCTGTCCGGTCCAGTCGGTCATCACCACACCCTTAAAGCCCCACTCGTCACGTAGAATGGTGGTGAGCAGCTCGTAGTTTTCTTGGGTATAAGGGCCATTTAGTTTGTTATACGATGACATTACGGTCCATGGTTGTGACTCACGCACACAAATCTCAAATCCTTTCAGATAGAGTTCGCGCAGGGCGCGCTGGCTGATGATTTCGTCAACTTCCAAACGGTTCACTTCTTGGCTGTTGCCGGCAAAGTGCTTAATGCTCGTACCCACGCCTTGGCTCTGTACGCCATTTACATAGGCAGCGGCAATCTTTCCGGTTAGGAACGGATCCTCACTATAATACTCGACGTTTCTACCACAGCGTGGTGAGCGATGAAGGTTCATGCCTGGTGCCAATATCACATCGCAACCGTACTCCAGCACTTCGTTACCGATTGCCTTGCCCACTTCTTGCACTCACTCTGTATTCCAAGTGCAGGCTAACGCGGTACCAACAGGGAAACCTGTGGCATAATAGGTGTGAGAGTCGTTAGGACGGGTTGGATTAATACGAACGCCTGCAGGACCGTCTGTAAATATTGTTGGAGGAATTCCCAATCGGCTAAAGGCACGGCTAGAACCAGCGGCACCTGGAACCAATTCGGCATGAGCGCCAATAAGTCCGTTGGTACTGTTCGCAGCACTGTTGTTACTGCGACCCACTAAAAGTTCTGCTTTTTCTTCTAAGGTCATTGCCTTAATAACCTCATCTATATTGTCAGCCCTCAACTGAACTTCTGCCATTGAAGATTGTGCCAGCGTCAGTGAAATTGCCATGGCGGCAAGTTTTCCGTTTTGTGTTTTCATGTAGTTTTTAAGTTTTTGGGGATTTTACGTCCAAACTGTGTGAATTGTACTACCCAAATATAGGGAATTTTACGCTAATTCGGGTTAAAGTACAAGGAAAGTTTACTTACTAATTACAGCTATAGCACATGGCATTTTGCCTGGAATAAGGTAATAGACTGCATTTTCGTAACCCATGTCTGAAAAAAACTGTTGGTATGAAGCGTAATTGAACTGACGTTTGAAGTTGGCACCGAGTTGTTCTAGTAAACGGATAAACAAACTTGGTTGGCTGTTATTTTGACTGTTTACATAAGTTGGTATGATTATAGTCCCGCCTTTCCTGCATACTCTAGCGAGTTCGTTTATGGCTTTTTGTGGGTTGTCTAACAGATGGATTACGTTTCCCGCTATTACTATATCAAAGCGCTCATTTTCAAATGGTAATGCAGTTATATCAGCAAAACTGAACGATATATTATCGAACGATGAACATTTTTTTCTGGCTTGTTTTAGCATACCTTCCGAAAAGTCAGTAGCCAGCAATTTTTTGCAGCGTGGAGCCACTCGCTTGCTAATCATGCCTGTTCCACACGCACATTCAAGCACTTCGTCGTGCTCGTTTACTAATTCGGCCACTTTTTCCGAAAGCGCCTTGTTTACCACTCCATTGTAGTTGTTTTCAAAAACGTCATATAGACGTGCAGCAATATCCCAAAACATAAGTTCGTTCCTTTTTTTGTTGGACACGGCAAAACTAGGGAATTTGTTGTGCAACAAAATTGCAAAAAGAAAGTTTTTTACTATTCTCGTGTAGTTTGAGTGGTTACAATAAGGTTATTTCTCGATTAGGAACAGGTATTCCTTATACTTGCCAGGGTTGGTTACCCAGGCGTTGGTCCAACTCATGTTGGCCATCACGTTTTTCTTATAATCTATTTCTATAGCTTTCAGCAATTTACCATTGCTGTTCAAAATATCGTTCAAGTCACTTTTGGTGGCACGTCCGCCGCTTCCGTACGACAATAACAGGTAGTGGGCATTTGCCTCTTTTACTAAGCGTTCTATGGCCTCCATGGCAATAAAACGGCCTTCCTCATTCCTGCGGAATTCTTCAAAAACGGAACTTGAAACAGTATCACGACTGTCTTCGCGCCTGTTGGCCTTACCAAACAAGTTTGGGCGGTCGTTCAGAATCACCGTCTTCCAGATGTGGTAATACGACGCATAGCGCACTCTGCTGGGTGGCATCTTCTCGTTATTCGAACCGTATGGCGGATCTAAATAAACCAAGTCGTGGTAGTCCTTAACCGCGTCGAAAACGTCTCCTCGCAAGACCCTGTTTTGGGTAGTTATTGGAAACTTTTGTGGCAATTCTAACTTCATGGTAGCATACGAGCGGGGCGACCAACCCTTTAGATAGGCGCAGTAGTGACCGAGGGTGTTGTCTACCGAGTCGAGCGCATAAATAAGGCTGGTCAATAGCACGCACTTGTCTGGCCAATCCAAAGCGTAAGTGTCTATTTTGTCACGGATGGCGTCTAACTTCATGGTGTTATGCAGTTGGAACGGACGTTTGCCGTTTTCACCTTCACCGCCATAGTTCTCAGAGAACCACCCTTTCTGACCAGGTAACGCATTAAGTTCGTCTAATAGTTCTTGGTAAAAGTTTAGGGGCCGGTTCGCCAATAAAAAACAATTACCGAAAACTTCCGACCACACAGAAAGGTCGTTTGCCGTAGTGTCGAAACCCAGTTGGGCAAAAGCCTGAGCCACACGCGTGGTTCCGCTGAAGGCGTCGAGCACCGAACGAACAGGCAGTCCGTCTACAGCACCGAGAATGTAGGGCAACAGTTTCTTTTTGCTGCCCGTATACTTTATTCCCTCTGTTTCTGGAGTCTTTGGTATGCCTTCTTCCTTCATCAGTGCGAAATTAATGAGATTTTTGGATAACAAATCTGTGCATAAAGCAATTTTTTCATTGTATCGGTCAACATTCACCCCAAACGCCTATTGAAAGTAAGAAGTATAATAATGATTCGCAATTATAACTTTTTTCTTATCTTTACTACTATAACAATTATCCATTTATGAATATCGGAAAAATTAAAAGCCAATTACGAACCATTCCCAACTTCCCAAAGCCAGGAATTATGTTCCGCGATATTACCACTGTTTTGAAGAATCCAGAATCGTTACGCGAATTAAGCGACGGACTGACAGTGTACTACAAAGACAAAGGCATTACAAAGGTGCTTGGAATAGAAAGTCGTGGTTTTATATTGGGGGCAATAATAGCAAACAACATAAATGCAGGGTTTATTCCTGTTCGCAAACCTGGAAAATTACCAGCAGAGGTAGTGAGCCAGTCATATAGAAAGGAATATGGAACCGACACTATCGAGATTCACAAAGACGCCCTATGCCCCGACGACGTGGTTTTAATTCAAGACGACTTAATGGCCACAGGCGGAACGATGAAGGCAGCCTATGACCTTTGCGTCAAATTAGGTATAAAAAAGATTTTTATTAACTGCGTTATTGAGTTGGTTGACCTTAAAGGAAGAGACCTTTTCCCAAGTGACACAGAAATCTACTGCCCTATCGTTTACGAAGGCGAGTAAACTTACGCACCCTTCTTACGGAGGTTCCTAGGGGAGATTCCCATATGTGTGCGTACAAATCGTCCCAACAACGAAACGGTATCAAAACCTGTTAATTGGGCTATTTCCTTAATGGAGATATTCGGTTTAGTCAGCAAAAAACGGATATCGTAAATAACACGTTCCTGAATCCAGGCAATGGCGCTCTTTCCACTTTCTTGGCGGCACACATTTGCCAAATACTTTGGTGTTACACAAAGTTGGCTGGCATAATACTCTACCGGATGGTACTTTACTGGCGTATTGTTCAACAAGTCAAGGTAGTTTTGGAAAATGGTGCTGCTCTGCTTTGTATGTTCAGTCATACGTCGTTGTATCAATTCAGAAGCATTCAGTATCATTCGTCCGCACAATTCATAAACTAAGGCATGAACAATAGACTGCAAGATAAAGCTGTCGTACGAGTTCACCTGGTCGCTCATAATCTTTGTAGCCATCAGGTCGTAATACTTTATCCACAAATCTTCACCTTCTTCGTTAAGAGTCAACAAGTTGGTCTTGTCTACATAAAGACACTTGTTCCACAAACTGATGTTATTCTTCAACGCGCTCTGTAGGATATTCGAACTGAGCGATATGGCATGACAATAACAATCCTCACTCAACTCGTAATTATTCAAATCGGCGTTGGGAGGGCATATCAAGATGTGGCGTTCCATCAGCGTATACGACTCATCGTTTACATTTAACTTAAGTGTACCTGCCGCACAGTAAAGCACTACATTTGTATCAGAAACAATAGTATTCAGCGGAATTTCTGCCGCTGCCATTTTACGGATATCATTGAAGATCAAGATTTCATCATCGAAATAGGTACAAATCGATTTTGCCACCTCTAATAGATGATCATCTTTTTTCGATGTCTTCTTTTTCATCAGATTGGTTTTTTTGTCAAAAATACTACGATTTTCAACAATAATAATATATGTTCACAAAAAAAATCGGAATATCGAATTAAAATATTGAAACTTTAACAGTTTCACTCATTATTCAAAAAAAACACCCGAATTTTCGCGAACCAACTGCATGCGGTCCGTTATATTAAATCACCCTGTGTATTCTTGTCAACCAAGCAAAACACTACAGTAAAGCATACTTCAGCACAAATAAAACTGCCAACACAATGGTACCCATTGTCACATCGTTGTCAGGGTCTTCTTCCTTCAGTTTGCCTGTAAACAGATGTATAGCCACATAACTGATGACACCTATGAGAATTCCGTCTGATATGCTATAGGTCATCGGCATCAAGGCAATGCAGAAAAAGCAAGGAATGGCGGTAGCATACTTGGTGAAATCGATCTTTCCAATTCCGCCCATCATCATCACACCAACCAAAATAAGGGCCGGAGCAGTGGCCTGGTTTGGAATGCACAGAAACAGCGGGGCAAAAAACAGCGACAGAAAGAAACAAAGGGCAGCAGTTGCCGCAGTCAAGCCAGAACGGCCCCCTGCCTCTACTCCACTCGCACTTTCCACAAATGTCGTAATAGTAGAAGATCCAAGACAAGCACCAACTGTGGTGCCCACCGCATCGGCCATAAATGCCTTGCCAAGGAATGGAATATTGCCTTTTTCATCTACCATTCCAGCACGGCTTGCCACACCAATAAGCGTTCCCATCGTATCGAACATATCAATAAAGAGGAATGTTATGACGCAGACAGCCATATCGACAGTCAATATGCTACCCCACTCGAAACTCATAACAATAGGACGGATTGATGGCGGGAAATCGACAATAGCCGTACAGTGGGTCACACCAACGGGTATTCCAATCAGAGTTGTTGCTATAATGCCGAAAAGCAAGGCGCCGGTCAGTTTTTTCACCACAAGCACGGCACTAAATAATATACCGAAGATGGCCAACAGCACGGCAGTATCTTTCAAATTGCCTATAGTGACGAATGTGGCATCGCTACTAACTACAACACCCGCATTTTTCAATCCAACCAGGGCGATAAACAAGCCTATACCCGGCGATATGGCGCTTCGCAGCACCGTGGGAATAGCTTCTACCATCTTTTGACGCAATCCGGTCAGCGTCAACAAAATAAAAATCAATCCTTCTATTAACACCGCGGTTAGCGCAAACTGCCACGTATAACCCATGGTTAAAACAACAGTGAACGCGAAAAACGCATTCAAGCCCATGCCAGGGGCTAACACAAACGGAAGTTTCGCGTAAAGGGCCATAACCATTGTACCAACTACTGCCGCTATACAGGTGGATGTAAAAACGGCTCCCTGGTCCATTCCGGTAGCTCCAATAATACTAGGGTTTACGGCCAGGATATAAGCCATGGTAAGAAAAGAGGTGATACCGCCTATAATCTCTTTCCGTACTGACATTGTTTTGGCGTCGTAACCAAATAGTTTTAAGAGTTTCTCCATGCAGTTTCTGTCTTTTTGGGCAAAATTAAAGAATATAGGTTAAATATATAGCTTTTAAATGGCTTATCATCTCAATTATGGGCGTGTTATTGCACAAGAAAAACTATTTTTGCAAAACCTTATAATAAGAAATTACGCATTTAAGTGATTCGCTTATTTGCAAACAGATAATACGACAAGAAACAAAATTAAGGCTTTATGTTGAAAAGACTTACAACACTACTTTTTTCCGTAGTAGCCACAAGTATGTATGCACAGATTCCGAATTTTGCAGGAACCTGTGGAGCAGGTGTAACAAACGGCTACACTTCGGTAAAGATACGTCCAAGAATTAATAATGTGGAAACTTATTCTTCACTAATGTATGGCGTTGGCGAACATTTTTCCGGGGGAATAGACCTTTCAACAGGTCCACAAGAGGCTTATTGGGGGGCTTCTGTTCGATACGGGAACAAAAAGTGCAAATGGTTTAACTTCGGTTTGCACGCCACCCCATCGTTCGACCTAAACGACAATTTCCACTTTTCGTACTTCACCGGCGCAATCTATTTGGTTGGTGCTATCACACCAGATGAGAACCTCTTCTGGTGTAGCAACACATGGCTTGAACTATACAAAAATGCCGACAACTCCTATACCAATTGGGAATATCTTGGATACAACATCAACTTTAACGACCACAAATCGCTTACTCCTATGATAGGGGCCGGTCACTCTTGGTTATTCGATGACGATGTCGACTTAATGGGAGGTTTGTATTATACATACAAAGATTGGACGTTCTACCTTTGGGGAAATGACTACTTAAAAAAACACCCAAGAATTGTTTTTGGAATAGAATTTTTTCTTTAGCATTTTATAGTTCTTGTGTTTTTCTTATTTTCGTAAATAAAAGCATATTATGACTTTGTTAGACATTCTATCTATTGGCTTAATTCCATTGTTTTTTCTAACCATAGGTATTTCATTTTTTATATTGGCAAGCATTGAGTTGGGTTTATTCGAGTTTAACTTCGACAAATTACTCGACGAATTAGAAGAGACTTATTCGGGGATCATATCTATACCTGGGAAATTGAAGAATTCGATATTGTCTCATTTTAAAGATAGGTCTGACGACCATATCAAAACATATTGCTATTTAATTGCCTCTGTTGTAAAAGCAGACGGGAAAATCGATGTTAACGAGCGTAAAAAAGTGAATGAGTATATAAATGAAAATTTCGCTCAAAAAGCCGAATTAGCAAAAACTTATTTAAACACTTTTCTATACGACCGAACGAACAACATTCCTCACATTAATGAAGAATTCATCAAAACAACTCATTACGCCGACCGTTACGCACTAGTCGAAATGCTTTTTTCCATAGCCGTACTCAACTATTTTAATGTTCAAAAAGAGTTTCAGTCTAACAAGGGAAGGAAGGATGAGAGCAAAAACAATAAAGTAGAAGCAGTTCTCTTATCTATCATGAACCAGTTGGGCATTAACGAGAAAGACTTCACCTATCTGACAAACAAATACAATATCGGCAATACTAAGAAAGAGAAAAAAGATGGCAAACGAAAATATACGACCTACGAAAATGTAGAACAGAAGAAAGCCTATCAGCAACAAAGAGAGGAAAGCAGACAGCAACGACAGCAAGATGCCGCAGAACAAAAACGCAAAAACCTTCAATATGCATACGCAGTTTTAGGTCTCTCAACCTCAGCATCTACAGAAGAAGTATATGCCGCATATAAGGAATTGGCTAAAAAATACCACCCAGATACCGTGCAAGATGATTTCCTCAAGAAACAACTTACCGAAAAGTTCAAAGAAATCAGCTGGGCCTACCACTTGCTGAAGCAATACTAAAACAATAACAACATGGGCAATAATGCCCAGTTTTGTGCCACTTTTGCTCTTTATTTAACAATATTCTTGGACTATATTTGCTATGTAGTAATCAATAAAATGAATAAGTTATGGATGAAGAAATTAAAATTGGCATTGAAGACCTCTATTCAATCATATTGAAGACTTTGGCAGAAAAAGGCCAGAGCAGTTACGAGCAACTTCGCTCTACCATTAAGAAAATGGGCGACCTCACTTCCGATTTCAATGTGTATTTCGACCGCATTTTGGAGCAATTAGGCTACGCCTCTTTAATTGTTTATGTGGGCAACCTGTACAATATAAAGTCGAACGTTTTCGAATTGACAAACGCAGGCTTAAAAGAGTTGCAAAGTGGTGCAAAACTCACCCTCGACAGACTAACGAACCTGCAACCATTGATGCCCGCACTTGTGCGAGGAGATGCTATGGTTGATTGGGCAAAACGCTAAGGGGGACATCATTTCCGGTCATACCCTAAAGATTTTTACAATAAAAAGCGTATATTTGTTATACGATACATTTCAAAAGAGAATATGACACTACGAACAATCATAACTTGCCTTTTAATCTCACTACATACGCTTGCCAATGCCGATATATTATTTGATTTAGACCATGTGGAAGTGGTAAGGGTCAGACAAAAAAACCGATTGTTAGACTGGAGCAACAGAGAAGCCAACTTATTGGGGTTGGCCGACGTTTCGGCTACGCAAATCTATTACAGAGATGGCGAGGAAGAGACAATTAAAAGACACTACTGGTCGTGGAAAAACGACAAATACGAGTCTACCGATTCCAAATTGGTGGAATACAACGATGGTTTAGCAATAGCGTTTGTTGCAGATAGTTCGAGATTTAAACTCACGCTGAGAAACAACACAACAAACGAGATGCTAATCAAATTAGACACGCTGTCTATTGTATTCAAAACACCATTCACGCCCGACGAGATCGTCACGTTAAAGAACGACGAGTTAGGCAAGGTTATCGCTATCGGTCCTAGTCAAAGCAACGAGTTCTTCTTTCATACAACCAAAGGCGAGTTCGTTTTCGATGAGAACATTTACGGAGGTACCGACTTTTCGTTCTCCATCGCGGCATTTGCCTATCAAGCAGATCCAAATATCGATATACGAAAACGGACTGAAGAGTTAGGTATTCCAACTAATAACCTTAACGATTTTTACAAAATGTTAGAGCGAACCAACAACCCCCAATATTGCGGATTCGAATCAACTTGCTATATGTCGGTAATTGCCAACACAAGGAATACAAATCATTAAGCACAAATGAGGAGTGAAAGTCATCTTATAAAAAAACGAACCCCATAACCGAGATTCGTCAATTATTCGAAAAAAAGTTTTTTACTTAATATCACAACAAAAACTCCTCTACATTTTTAGGGGTTATTACCTTATAAGTAGCATCGGGATAAGCTTTTTTGAAAGTTTCCGGTTGTTTCGTTTTAGCTTTCTTCTCATTCCATTTAAACTCGAAAGTTTGCAACATTCCGTCTTCCTCTTGCAAAAAATCTATCTCCTGTTGTTGTTTGGTACGCCAAAAATAGGTCTGTGCGAATGAATTGGAATAGGTTAATGCCTTCATTTTCTCACTAACTAAGAAATTCTCCCAAAGTTCACCAACATCTGCACGGTTCTCAACTTGCGACAGATTACCAATTATAGCATTTCTTATTCCAAGATCCCAAAAATAAATTTTACGACTCGCCTTTAACTCATTTCGCAGATTTTTAGCATAAGAGTTAAGGCGGAACACTATAAAGCATTGCTCTAAAATGTCGATATAACGCTCTACAGTTTTTGCATTAATACCGATAAGGTTCGCAATCTCGTTATATGATATCTGGCAACCAATCTGTAACGCCAAAGCCTTTAGTAAACGGTGCAGACTATCGGCATGCTTTATACGGTCGAACGACAACATATCGCGATAAAGATAACTGTCGACCAACTCTTTCAGTACCAATTTCTCTTCTCCAGGTGAAGTTACCACTTCAGGATAATAGCCATAAACCAACCTGTGAGGCAAAAGCCTAGTTTCATCTAACAGGCCATTACAATCCACCATCTCTTTAAAAGAAAAAGGGAACATCTTGTATTCGCGTTTTCGCCCAGTAAGTGGTTCGTTTACCCTATTTGCCAATTCAAACGACGAACTTCCTGTCGCTATGAGTTGCACATTGGGGATTTGGTCTGAAATAAGTTTCAAAACCAGGCCTATATTTGTAACACGTTGGGCTTCGTCAATAACTACACATTTATTATTACCGATAATAGAACGTAAACGGGTAGACGACATGTCTGATAATAACAATCTAACATCAGAGTCGTCTCCATTAAGCCACAAAACATCGTCTTTACCTTCCAACAGCTGATTGATGAAGGTTGATTTACCAACTTGTCGGGCTCCCATTATGGTAATCACTTTCCCCTTACCCATCTGATTGGTGATAGTATTTTGTAATGTTCTTATTATCATATTATTCCTCTAATTCTTTTCCACAAAGATATAATATTTTCAGTATAACGCTACGCAAAAGTCATAACTTTTTAGTACTACACTACGCAAAAGTCATAACTTTTCAGTACTACACTACGCAAAAGTCATAACTTTTTAGTACCACACTGTGCAAAAGTCATAACTTTTCAGTACTACACTACGCAAAAGTCATAACTTTTTTCTATTACAGGATAAGACGAACTTAACTCCAAAATAGTAAGCCATAAAAAAAGGCGGTGTGTCTCAACAAAAGACACACCGCCACCACATTTGAATATCAACTAATTAAAAAATCATTTCGGAGCATTGTCATAAACCGACTGCAAAGTGTAATTCGGATCATCGTTATAGAAACCCTTCACCATCACATCTATCACATCCTTACCGTTGTTGATGTATGCACCAGTTCCGTGATCAATAAGTCCAGATTGTTCAGCACCAGCCCCGTAACCACCGTTATCCCAGAAGAAGAGCGGCAAATCGTAGTCACTGGCAGCCTTACAAACATATTCCAGATAGTACTTACGGAAGGCTTCTGCACGATCGGTAGAACGGTGTACATTACCAAACTCACCCAAGTAAACAGGTATATTGTTGTCCATAAACTTGGTCTTGAGTCGGCCAAATATGTTAGTCACATTGTCCTCATTACCCCAGTTTTCCTTATTTTGTCCAGTGTGGCCCCACTCAGTTTTCTCGTTGTTGAGGGTGTAGGTATAAGGGTCGTAGAAGTGTACGGCAACCAACAAGCGGTTTTCTACAATATCGTTAGGCACCTTAATTTCGTTAATAGTGTGGTCAACATTGGTGTCGTAGCCAGGACAACCCAAGTAGCGGTAGGTGTTTTCACCACCAACCGAGCGGACAGCGTCAACAAAAGTTTGCAGCCACTCGTTCATCACACGGTACTGCGCGCCGCCGTCAGTCAAGTTTTCACCCCAGCCCCATCCGCCGTCGTGAATTTCGTTCATACCCTCAAAAATGAGGTAGTCGCCCTCGCGCTTAAACCTTGTGGCAATTTGCGTCCACATAGCAGCCAACTGTTCTTTTACCTGTTTGTTCTTATTGGCGTCTTTCGAAGCCGATTTCACATTCAACCAATACTCGCTGTTAGCACCGTCGTGGTGAATGTTGATGATGACTTTCAAACCGGCTTCTTTGGCGTAACCCACCACTTTAGCCACATATTCCATGTAATTGTCATCAATCTTGTAATCGGGTGCGCTGCCAATGTGGCCCAACCATGTTACAGGAATACGCACAGCCGAGAAACCAGCCGCCTCAACCCCTTTAAAGGCGTTCAGCGCAGCGGCAGGGATGCCCCAAGCCGTTTCGCTGGCATTACCATAATTGTGGGCATCGAGGTTGTTGCCAAGGTTCCAGCCCAAGCCTATGCTGTGTGCAATCGTGTGGACAGAAGTACCGTCGATTGCGTGATTTTTCTTAAAACGGATATTAGTGGCATTGCCGTTAAATTCCTTGTTTTCTCCTTCATCGGTAGTAATTGTGAAATTGTTACCTTCGCCAAAGTGTATATTTTCGAGCGATGAAGTCTGGTAGGTCATTACCGAACCATCTTTCAGAGTAACCTCAACAATATTTTGGGCATTGAGTGCAAAAGAAGAAAGTGCCAATGCTGAAAGTACAAGTCTTTTCATATGCGTCAGTGTTTTGTTGGGTTATTTCTTGATGAATTTCACAATTTGGTTGCCAACCTTAATCAAATAAGGAGCAGGAGCGAGCCCGTTAACAGGAATAGCCATAGCATTACCTTCGGCCACAGCTGAATAGAGTACACGTCCGTCTACTCTAATAATCTGCACCTGCTTACCTTTTTCAAGACCTGTCAACAACAGTTGGTCTTCTACAAGGCTGTTATAAGAGAACGTATTGGACATTACACCGCCGGTGGTAGTGGCAGCAGAAAAATTGATCTCAACGGTTTCAATATCGAGTTTGAAGGTATTCCCGTCGGAATACTTCAAAAGAAGGTTATC
>JAKSKS010000070.1 GCA_024401615.1 Paludibacteraceae bacterium | reverse complement strand
TTGGATAGTCGAAGCCATCGGCATCGGTCACTTCCACCATATCTTTGCTTAGCACTTTGCTAACCACGCCACCGCCCTCGCTGTTGAGGAAACGGACTTTATCGCCTACCTTTATCATATTTCAATTGAATTATAAACCAAAGTTAAGTAATTTTGTGGTAAGATAATAAGCAAGCAATGAAAAACCCTAAAGACATCAACATAGAAGACTACAGTTACGAACTGCCAGAAGACCGTATTGCCAAGTTTCCGCTGCCCAACCGCAACGACTCAAAACTCTTGGTGTACAACCAAGGCGAAATAGAGGAAGACGTCTTCAAAAACATCAGCACCCACTTGCGCTGCAAAATGCTGATGGTGATGAACAACACAAAGGTTATTCAAGCCCGACTTATGTTTAGAAAAGAGACGGGCACCCACATCGAAGTGTTCTGCCTTAGCCCGCACGAGCCCAACGACTATGCTATGGCCTTTGTGGCCACCCGCCACTGTGTTTGGGAGTGTATGGTAGGCAACGCCAAACGTTGGAAAAACGGGCAGACCCTTACCCTGCCAGTTACGGTGCGCGGAAAGGAACTGCTATTGAAGGCCGACCGCCACGGTGAAAACAGCCGCACAATGCTGATTGACTTCAGTTGGAACGATGACACCATCAACTGGGCCGACATTCTCGACGCCTGCGGTGTGCTTCCTATTCCGCCATACCTTAAACGCGACACCCAGGAAAGCGACAAAACCACCTACCAAACCATCTACTCGAAGATTAAGGGTAGCGTGGCCGCGCCAACTGCCGGATTGCATTTTACCGAAAAGGAGTTCAACGAATTAGCGGAGATGGGAATAGAACGCGACGAAGTGACCCTACACGTGGGTGCAGGCACGTTCCAACCCGTTAAGAGCGAGACGCTGAACGACCACCAGATGCACACCGAGGTTATCAGCGTAGAACGCGGAACCATAGCGCATCTGCTGAAGTTTATTGGCAGCGTTATTGCTGTTGGAACCACATCGGTACGCACATTGGAAAGCCTTTATTACTTCGGTGCTATGCTCCACGACAATATGGACTTGCAAGCCGACGAACTGAAAGTAACCCAGTGGATGCCATACGAAGGCGGATACACCATTGGCGTGAAAGAGTCGTTGCAAGCCATACTCGACTACCTCGACAAGCACCAACTACAGGCTTTAAAGGGTTCAACCCAAATCATCATAGCACCAGGTTACGAGTTTAAGGTTGTGAAGGCTATGGTGACCAACTTCCACCAACCCGAAAACACACTGATGCTTTTAGTTGCCGCATTTGTGGGAGACGATTGGAAGCGCATCTACGACTATGCGCTCGGCCATAACTTCCGTTTCTTGAGTTACGGCGACAGCAGCCTGCTTCTGCCTAAAGGTTTAGACTAAAATCCACCACGTCAGATAAAACAAAGGGGTTCCGGAAACGCGCGTTTCGGAACCCCTATTGTTTTTATAATGCGGAAAATTACTTGTAAGTAACGGTCTCCTCTATTGGTTTGCGAGAGAAATGATTCTGATTAGGCGCGGCGTTTTTACCCGCATAACCGATAGGCAGCAACATCAGCACCTTTTCGTTCTTCGAGAGGTTTAACGCGTTTCGCATAGCATCAGGATCAAAGAAATTAATCCAACAACTTTCCACACCCACGCTTTTTGCGGCAAGCATCATATGGGTAGCCACGATAGTGGCATCTTCAGCACCAGAGTCATATTTTCCACCCGGATAGGTGAACACGTTGGTAGCGTCCCACGTTACAACCAAGCAAGTTGGCGCACCATATCGGCACGGACACAACGAGTCGATTTTAGCCAACACCTCCGGGCTTTGGCAGACATAGACGTGTTGTTCCTGGAGGTTCTTTGCCGTAGGAGCAAGACGCCCCGCCTCGAGAATAACATCCAAGTGTTCGCGCTTTACTTGAACGCTGTCGAAACTTCTGCACGAATAACGCTCACGCACAATGTCCATATACGACATAGGCGCATCAGCCGGTTTCTGTTCAACGGGTTGTTTTTCTGCAGTGTTACACGAAAACAACACACATGCACTTCCGCATAGCAGAACCAGTTTCTTTACGATGGAGTTCATATAATTCAAATTCTTTTTTATCTGATAAAATTCATTGGAGACCAATCCTCATACTTTGGCATATCGGCCTTGCCGGTAGCATACATTTTCAGCATAACCGACATATTGTTGGCCAGGGTACGCATGGTTTGAAGTCCTTCTACGTCTTTAGCCGACTCACCCGCATCGCGTCCGTACGCAATGTTCCAATACTGAGAGGTTACAATTGGCATATTGCACATCTGGAACGGCATCTGCAACGTTTGGAAAGCGGCAGAGGCACCACCACGACGGCAGACACAGACAACGGCCGCAGGCTTGTTTTTATAGAGCGGTCCCGCAGAATACAACATACGTTGCTGCACAGCCATTAACTGGGCTGCAGGTTGACCATAATAGACCGGAGAACCGAAAATCAAAGCGTCGGAATTTTCCATTTTTTCTGAAACACGGTTGGTAACATCGTCGTCGAACACACAACGGTTGCCACCCTTCTCCCTACATTTGCCACAGGCAATACAACCACGAACCGGTTTGTTTCCAATCCAAAAGATTTCGCTTTCAATACCGTTCTTTTCCAATTGTTTTGCTATTTCGCTTAAAGCGGTAAATGTATTTCCTTTTTCACGAGGGCTTCCGTTCACTAACAATACCTTCATAAAATCAAAATTTTGAGTATAATCCTTATCTTTTTCGCACAGCAGCCAACCAATTAAAGAGCCTTATCGTCAAAAGCGTTTTGCTCTTTTTCATCCTCCTCTTTAAACCATGTAGAATAGAGGTGGTAGTTGTCGGCAGTGCGTTTAATGATATTTTCAATCTGTTCAGGAGAAACATCCTTCACTTTTTTAGCAGGCACACCCGCATACAGCGAGTTCGGCTCCACCTTTTCGCCAGCCTTCACCAACGCATTGGCCGCAATAATGCAATTCTCGCCAATTTCGGCATTGTCGAGAATAGTTGCCCCCATACCCACCAGCACATTGCTGTGCACAATAGCGCCATGAATAATGGCATTGTGGCCTACCGAGACATTATCTTCAATAATCACTTTCGACTTTTGGTAAAGGGTATGCAACACAACACCATCTTGAATGTTGACGTGATTGCCAATTCGGATAGAGTTGACATCGCCACGCAGAATGGCGCCAAACCAGATGCTGCTGTCCTTACCAATTTCCACATCACCCACAATAGTCGCATTTTCCGCCACATAGACAGATGGATCAATTTTGGGAGTAAATCCGCGCACACTTTTAATTAAAGCCATTGAAAAGTTGAATTTAGTTTACGTAAAAATACAAAACAAAAGGCGAAAAAGGCACCACACACCCCCGAAAAAGTCAACTATCGGGAAACAAAAGTTTAGATAAGAAATAAATTAGTTAAATTTGCGTTTATATAGATACCGATGCAGTACAACATCAAAAAAAAGAAAGAACATAGAACTAAAATAAGATATAGATTATGTCGATTTCCCAAGCAATCTGCAAGTTGATATTGAAGGCTACAGGCTGGACAGCAGAAACAAAAATAGAGATACCCAAGAAGTGTATATTTTGTGTGGCACCCCACACCAGTAATATGGACTTCTGGATTGGGAAAATAGGTTACACATCGTTAGGAACCGTACGCCCAAACTTCCTCATCAAAAGCGAGTGGTTCCGTTTTCCATTCAACCTTTTCTTTGGTCCGATTGGCGGAATACCCGTATACCGTAATTCGAAAGACAAGAGCAAATCGATGGTTGAATCTATTGTCGAGGAGGCTAAAAAGCGAGACACCTTCCAACTGGCCATAACCCCAGAAGGAACACGCAGCCTTAACAGCAAATGGAAACGCGGTTTCTACTATATAGCACAAGGAGCAAACATTCCTATCTTAATAGTTGCCCTCGACTTCGGCCGCAAAAAAGTATACATCAGCCACCAGGCTGAAATTACAGGTGACGCCGACGCCGACATCAAAGCAATACAGCGTTGGTATGTGGATAACGACATAAAGGGCAAATACCCTGAAAAATTCAGTATTGAAGAATGAGAAAGTTACTCCGATTCCTATTTGCCGCTCTCTCTGCGGCCGTGTTGTTGACTGCTTGCGAAGACGAACCCGACTTCAGCAGCGACCCCTATCTGCGCCTATCCTATTCAACCGACTCCGTTAAATTCGAGCCGCTGATTACAGGTCAGGCCACCTCAACACACGCCATAAAAATATGGAACAACAGCGGAGAAGACCTTAAAATCAACAATATAGAATTAAGGTCAGCCAACAACAATTTCCAAATGATAGCCGACGGCCGTTCTGGCACCAGCATCAACAATTTGGAGATCCTCAAAGGCGACAGCCTCTTCATCTTTGTTAGAGCAAACTTGAAAGAGAACGCCGACAACCAACCTGTTTTAATTAACGACTCCATCGTTATTTCGTACAACGGCAACAAAGACCGCATCATTTTAAACGCGGTAGGACGCAATGCCGTGGTACTGAACAACCCCGTAATAGAGCACGACACTACCTGGACCAAAGAACAACCTTTCTTGATTTTCGGACGCCTAACCGTTGCCGAAGGTGCAAAACTCACGATTAACGCCGGAACGGAAGTCTACTTTCACCGTGGCGCCGCCGTTACTATTGAGGGAAGCATCGACATTCGAGGCAACGCCAGCGACATGGTATTGTTCAGCGGCGACCGATTAGACGATATTGGCACAGATATTCCATACACCCGCATTTACGGACAGTGGGAGGATATCAGATTCGCACCGACCAGCACAAACAACATTATTGAAGGTCTGGTTATGCGCGGAGCCACCAATGGTATTACCGTAGATTCAGCAGAGATTGTTGAGAACCAGTGGCGACTGATTATTGCAAACAGCGAAATCCGAACCTCTAAGAAAGGCAACTTCAAGGCTAACAACGCCCGCATAAAAGTTTACAACACCCTGTTTGCCAACGGTGGTTCATACAACGTTATGCTAAACGGCGGCGAGTATCTGTTTAACCACTGCACCATCAGCGAGAACAGCGTATCGTCGCTTCGCTACAATCCGTCGTTAGTTCTGAACGGCAGCGAAAAGCAGCCTATCAGCAATGCCCAATTCAACAACTGCATTATCGACGGCTCATACGAAAACGAGGTAGGCATAGGCGAACCAGAATGGAACACCTACGGCATAAGCAACAGTCTGGTCAAGACCACTAACAGCGACACTACAGACTACTACAAACAGTGTGTGCTGAACGAAAATGCCGGTTTCAACTTCCGCAAAAAAGTTTATTTCTACGACTTCCACATCGACAGCACCAGCAGCGCGCGCGGTATAGCCGACGCAGCATTGTTCGAACAATACCCTGAATGTGCGACCGACCTCGACGGCAACATACGCGACAATGAAGGTAAAGTAGACGCTGGCGCATACGCTTACGATGAGTCGGAAACAAAAAAAAAAGACTAACCCTCTACCGGTTAGCGCCATAAGAACTAATTGAGCAAATGAAAGTACACCAACAACTTATAGGCTTCGCATGTGCAATGCTGTTGGGCAGTTGCACCGTTGCACCGCAATACAACTCGCCAGCCGAGCCACAAGCACAAACCGAGATGCAGGAAGACGACGAGCAAGTTGCCGACTTCGCCGACATTAAGATCAGCAAAGGCGCAGAACAAGCCATTGCCGACATGCAGAGCGACAAGGACAATCCGGAAAACATAAGTGGCACAGAACGCTTGCGCATTGTTTCATACAACTGCGAAAACCTTTACGACACCGTTGACGACCCTAAAACAAACGACGACGAGTTCACTCCCGAAGGAGAAATGAACTGGACGAAAGGCAAATACAAGACAAAACTGATTAACGTGGCGAAAGCCATCAGAGCGGCCGGAAACGGCACAATGCCCGCCATTGTGGGCCTAATAGAGATAGAAAACAAGACTGTTTTAAACGACCTACGCAACCAAGACGCATTAAAGCCAGGCAACTACCGCTACGTGCATAAAGACAGTCCAGACAAGCGCGGCATAGACGTCGCACTTCTTTACAACACCAACCAAGTAGAGTTAGTTGCCGAAAAATGGATACCCGTAAAGACAGGCGCCAAAGCAAAAAGCCGCGACATCCTTTACGCCAAGTGCCAATTAAAGAACAACGCCATACTGCACGTGCTTGTCAACCACTGGCCTTCAATGCGCGAGGGTGAGAACGAGAGCGAAGACAAACGCGTTGCGGCAGCAAAGGCTGCACTGCACGTAGTAGACAGCCTTCGCAAGACAGAAGACGGCGCCAACATTCTGCTAATGGGCGACTTCAACAGCAGCCAAAGCCAGCCCGCTATGACGAACGTATTAAAAGTAAAACGCTATAACAAAAGCGAAGGCAAAGGTTCGCTTTGCGACCTAATCAGCCGTTACGAAGGGAACGACAACATAGGCACCCATAAATACAGCGGAAAATGGAACGTGCTTGACCATATGATTGTGGAAGGCGGCATGCTGAACAAGAACTCAAACGTGTTCACCACCCCCTACAGCGGTCATATCTGCCACGAGCAATTCTTGCTAAGCCAGTCGAAAAACGGCTATTATTCACCCAAACGCGGTTTTAAAGGCAACACTTGGACCAGCGGTTACAGCGACCACTTACCAATCAGCCTCGACCTCTACATCCGATGAAGAATTTTGCCGCTATCGACTTCGAGACCGCCAACAGCGAGCGCACAAGCGTTTGCAGTGTGGGTATTGTAATATACCGGAACGGGATTGAGACCGACCGTTTTTACAGTCTGATCAAACCCGAACCCGAATACTACAACTACTTCTGCTCGCAAGTACACGGCCTAACAGCCGAAGACACCGAAAACGCCCCTATATTTCCGGATGTTTGGAAACAAATAGCCCCCAAAATAGAAGGACTACCACTTGTGGCACACAACAAAGCCTTCGACCAAAGTTGCTTGAAAGCCGTTATGCGTATGTACCAAATGGACTATGTTTACGACGACTTTCACTGCACCTTAGTACAAGCCCGGAAAGTGTTTGGCAAAAGGTTGGGCGACTGCAAACTGCCCACAGTGGCACGCGCTTGCGGTTTCGACCTCTCGAAGCACCACCATGCACTTGCCGATGCAGAGGCATGCGCCGCAATAGCCTTACAAATACTACCCGATCCGGAATAAGGGCATGGCCCACGACACCACGAATATGCAACCCGAAGACCTACAAAAACTAAAGTCGCTGCTTCAGACCAGAGACCGTAATTTCAACATATTCGAGGCATACAGCAACTACCTTAACCAGTGTGCCGACTACATCACACCCGAAATGATGCGTGAGATGGTCAACGAATACCATCTTGACGAACTGACCGCATACCAACTGCTTTTTGCGGCCGCCATTGGCGCAAACGAAGACGAAGGAGACGAAGCCCGCTACTACAACGAGCACTACATCAAACCCTCTATAAGCCCATTAAATCAGGCAACCTACACCAACAACCTTTTCTACAAGAACATCCACATTCCCGAGAAAAAGCACGGCAGATGGCAACTTGGCACCGAGCACTACAAAGCCTACGAGGCCTTTATTTGGCGCGACGTGGTGAGCCAGAGCAACCTGGAAGAGATTCCACAGATTGGCTTTTTTAGCGAACCCTTCTCTTTCCCTGCCGTAATGGAAGACGGACGCGAATGGATGAGCGCAAAGCCCAACGAGGTAGAAACCATACAGCCAGCCGTAGACGCCGCCAAAGGGCGCGTGGTTGCCTTTGGCTTAGGTTTGGGTTACTACGCCTATATGGCGAGCGAAAAAGACGCTGTAGAGCAAATAACAGTGGTAGAACGTAACGATGACGCCATTGCCTTGTTTGAAGAGATAACTCGCCCCCAAATGCGCCACAAAGACAAGATTACCATAGTAAGGGACGACGCCTTCCATTACGCCCAGCACACGCTGCCCCACCAGCAATGCGATTTCGCATTCGTAGACCTGTGGCACGACGCCGCCGATGGCGTGGCACTCTACAAGCAAATGCGCCAATTAGAGCATTTGAGCGCAGGCACCGAATTCAGTTACTGGGTAGAAGACACCTTAATCAGCCACCTCCGCTGGGAACGGCTGAACGAAATGATAGAAGCCTTCAGAAACGGCAAGTGCGGCTACTCGGAAATAAGAGCCGCACTTGAGAAAGATGAATTGCGAAACCATGTGCTTTAAGCCGCACTATGGAACGCATTATAGAGTTTTGACAATCCGTTCAAATAAACAGACGAAGTTAACTTTAGATGCAAACGTTCCTCACAATACTTATCGAACGCAGGTTTTGGCAACGCGCGAACTTCCCAATCCATATCACGCCAAATAGTTTCCGCCTTCAACTTCGAGAATACGCCATTGGTTTTGCTATTGCTTGCCTCAATCAGACGTTTAGTTCGGTATACATAACCATTTTTAGACGGTTTGCTTGAATAATGATACGCCGCACACGACTTGCACCAATACACACGCAGTTCGTTCTGATGTTCAAACTTGTCGCCATTGAACCGAATAAAGTTCAATGCCTCCTCTTCTGTATTAAACAATTGTTTGGAACGTCCGCAACCCGTACAAACGCGACGGTTATTATGAGGAAGTAACACGTCGTCCAACGATTTTTTGAATTGTTGTAATTTGTGTTCAAAACGGTTACGACCTACATCAGTAATTTTATTAAAAATATGCTGACGTTTTGCGACAACAAAAAGTTTGTTGAAAAAGTTGTCGTTTTCTGGTTCATCGTCTCTTCTAAATGTCTTTGCCATATCATCATCCAGAATCCATTAGAGCACCCTGGTACTATAATTATGTACAAATTAGTTTAAGTTAGAAAGAAGAGTAAGGCATTTTTCACAAAAAAAGCGTGCCAGAAATCTGACACGCCCGAAAAAGAAGAGCCGCAAGCGGGACTCGAACCCGCGACCTACGCATTACGAATGCGGCGCTCTACCAGCTGAGCTATAGCGGCCTTTTTGCTTATACAAAATTAAACGAAAAAAATGTTTTTTGCAAAGGAGCGAACCAATTACATTTCGTTTTCCTTCATGCGTTCGGCATTTTCTGCAACAATCAAATGGTCGACACAATCTTGAATTTCGCCATCCATAAAAGCTGGCAGATTATAGATGGTGTAGTTGATTCGGTGATCGGTAATACGTCCCTGCGGATAGTTGTAGGTACGGATTTTAGCAGAACGGTCACCAGTGCTGACCATTGTCTTACGGCGAGAAGCAATATCATCGACATACTTCTGGTGTTCGCGGTCGTAAATATACGAGCGCAAACGGGTCAAGGCACGTTCCTTGTTTTTAGGCTGGTCACGTGTTTCGGTACACTCAATCAAGATTTCCTCCATCTGGCCAGTAATTGGGCTCTTCCATGGGTAACGCAAACGGACACCAGATTCAACCTTGTTTACATTCTGACCACCAGCACCACCCGAGCGGAAAGTATCCCACTTGATAAGGCCTTCCTGAATCTCCACATCGAAAGGCTGTGCTTCTGGCAAAACAGCCACAGAAGCGGCAGAAGTATGCACACGTCCCTGAGTTTCGGTAGCAGGAACACGCTGAACGCGGTGTACACCACTCTCGTACTTCATAGTACCATAGACCTTATCGCCAGTCACGTTAAACACAATTTCCTTATAACCGCCGGCAGTACCCTCGGTAAAACTGCTGACAGAGACCGACCAACCTTTAATTTCACAATATTTAGAATACATACGGAACAAGTCGCCCGCAAAAAGGGCCGCCTCGTCACCACCAGTACCGCCACGTATTTCCACAATGGCATTACGGGCATCTTCTGGGTCTTCAGGAATAAGTGCCAATTTGATGTCTTCTTCCATTTGCGGAAGTTTAGCGTTCAAATCAGCGAACTCGGCCTTGGCCATCTCCAACATTTCAGGATCTGTTTCAGAACTAATAACAGCCTTCGCCTCTTCGATGTTGTCGAGGGCGTTCTTGTATTGTTTTTTTAGCGCAACAATACGTTCCAAATCAGAATACTCTTTGTTGAGTTTTACATAACGCTTCATATCGGCAATAACAGCCGGGTCGGTAATGAGCGTTGATATTTCCTTGAAACGGACTTCGAGGTCTGCAAGTTTGTCGAGCAAAGATGTTTCGGCCATAATACTATTTTGTGAAATTTCCGCAAAGATACGAAAAATAAGAAGACTTGCCTAACACATCAACTGCAGAAAAAAGACTGGCCCGATGAGAACCACCGAGCCAGTCGAAACTATAAGTAATTGTGTCTATATTATTTCGATAAAAGCACCTTAATGCCGACACCGAAGTCGCTACTTACCATTGGGTATGAAGTAGAAACTTTAGGAGTTGACGCTGTACGGTCGTAGTAGAAACGTACGTTGATTCTTGAACTGAGCACGTAATCGGCACTGAACTTGATGATGAATGAGTTAATACCACTGCTCAATTGAGAGTACATATCCTCAATTTTGCGGATGTAGGCATCAGTCAACTTGTAAGAGACATCAAGACGAAGATTGAGGTCGTTCTTAATAGTCTTCTGCTTATCGTTAGCAAGATGAACGATGGCACCGAAATCGTCGATACGGTAACCTGCGCCAAAGACATATTCATTGCTGTAAGATTCTACAACCTGAAGGGCATTTACGTCGAGCGAGTTAGTTCTTGAACGTTTCACCTCTGCCTTCAACGCCAAACTGTTCTTCAAAGTAGCCTCGGCACCAATCAAAGGAGAGAACGACTCGTTGATGTTCACATTGTCTACAGTGTACTGGCTGCTGAAGTAACCATTGTCGAGTTCAACCGAAGTACCAGCCACCTCACCATAACCGCCACCCAAGTCGGTCCAATCGGTCAACGATGAGTAAGAGTTCACATTATAGGTACACTTGTAAGCATGTGTCAAAGTCAAACTCTTCAGGTAGTTCTGCATGTATTCCCAACGAGAGAGCAAGTCAACAGAAACACGCCAGTTAGGCAGCATGCTCAACATAGAAGGCAGCAAGTCTAACTTTTGAGAAGAAGCGCTTCTTCCGGTATATGCGGCCAAGAATGCAGGCACCAAAACATCGCTTGAGTTAGGCGACAACTTGTCTTGATACTCACCCGCGTCAGTTATACCAGTATTACGGATAAACTCGGTTTTAACGCGGTTGCGAATAATATTTCGGTTGTCTAAGAAGTTGTTGAACAACTCTGAATTCAACTTCTTACCCTTAAACGCAGTCTTGATAGCGATATGAGTGCGAGAGTAAGAACCAGTGAAGGTGTTTGCATCTTCATACATATAGTAGATGTCATCTACACGGGTCTTCATCCAAGCGGCATTGAGGTCAATCTTAATGCCAGGGAACGGCATAACAGAAGACTTCACCTGCAAATCCTGCTCTTTCGTCTTAATTACCGGATTAGTGACAATATTTGAGTCTTGCAGCATCCAACCATGGTCTTGCACCTTTTTCAAATACTTGTCAGCATTGTAGAAACCGAAAGTGAATCCGTAGCCAGGCGCTTTACCATCCTGACCCAAGAAACCGCTTTCAGGGTTATATCCGGTTAAAGTCAACGCGTCAATTTCACGGTAAGAAATAGTCAAATTACGTACCGACATTAAGACACGCGCAGTAATATCGAGCACCTCGGTAGCAGCAGTACGCTGTTTTTGAGAGCCAACCACCTTAAGGGTCAAGTTACTAACATCTTCTGTACCAATCAAGTTGATGACATTTTGGTCAACAACTTTAAATTTAGCCGGATAAGACTTACCATCTTTGTCAGTAAGGGTAACCGTCAACTTGGTAGTACCCAAACGGTGACTGATACGCGTCTTATTATCTTTGCGCAGACGGATGTTCTTACGTTCGTAAACTTTAGGCTTAGCCTCGTCTTCCTTACGTTTTGCCTCAGCCTCTTTCTCCGCCTGTTTAGCCTTCTTCTTTTCCTCCTTGGTCATCTTCTTGTCGTCTTTAGCAGGGCCCTTCTTTCCAACGTTTCGAGGCTTGCTGTTAGAGAAACGCTTGTTGATTTCCTTCAAGTAGTTGCTCTTGTTATAGAGGGTTTCGAAATTGAAGCGTACATCACCATTCCACTGACGCTTACTGAACGCAATGTTACCAGACTCAGAATACTGGCCCAAAACGGTTTCAGCGCCACGGTCCCAAGTGTAGTCAGCCGAATACTGGGCATTAGAGGTAATCCAATCCAAGTAAGGCAACTTGTTGATAGGCACATTCCAGTTGGCGGTAAAGCGCTGGTTGTATTCGATAGGGGTACCGAAGTGCTTAATGCTGCTCCAAACAGTATCCTTCCAACGTTCATACCAGTCGTCGGCATTAATCTCGCGCAAGTAACTCTTGTTAACAGGCACGTCGCGGTAATTGCCGTTTTCGTCGCGGAAGATTTCGTCAATCTGCGAGTTCTGCGCAGAAGAGAAACTCAACTTCAAACTCTTGGTCAAATTCCACTTAATATCAGAATTACGCGACCAAGTCCAGTCCTTGTCCCAAGCAAGATATGGGAAAGAAGTGTCTTTTTGTATAACGGTACTGTAGTCACGCAACTGCACCTCGTTGTAGTAACGCTTCATGTTAGTACTGAAAGCGTAAGAGTTAGGCAAATAGGTGAAGTTGAAATCTCTAATCAAC
>JAKSKS010000007.1 GCA_024401615.1 Paludibacteraceae bacterium | reverse complement strand
CGATAGTTGCAGGAGCAGGGAGCTTACCAGACTTAAGAACGTTAGCCAAGTCCTTTGCTTCTTCTGGAGTGAAGTCGCCAGTGATTGAAGAACGACCACCAGGAATTTCACCGTTTACACGTGGGTAAGAATATACATAACCGTCGAGTACGATAGCAACGCAGTTGCCAATGTTGTCGCGGGTGATGTTAGCCCACTTACGAGCACCTTCGGCGTTCATTGTCATGCTAACGCTTGCGTTAACTGAATTCTGCTCGAAGTCTGCCTGTGCGTTAGTTACAACGTCACCTGTCAAAACTGGCTTAGGTTCCTTGCCTTTTGCAGTCTTGTTACGGAGTGCAACCAAAGCGTAAATTTCACCGTCGCCAATTGGCTTGATTGTCCAGTTTGTGAGGAGGGTGTGAGGGATGATACCCTTTTCGTGACCCTTGCGGAAGTATTCTGAAACTTTAGCTGTGTCGGCTGCACGAGAGTAACCGATAATTGGGCTCTCGAATGGCTGACCCTGCTGGTTTACGTTCAACTGAAGAGCAGCGAACAATGGATTTTCTTCCTGTGCTTTCTTTTCTGCTGCCGCATTTGTTGCAGCTGCGCTGTCGTTAGCACCAAGTTGTGAGAGAAGGTCGTTGTTGTCTGCTTTGGCAGTATCCTTAACAGCCTTTTCTTCTGTCTGGTTGTTTTCTTTCAACTTCTGGCCTGCAACTTCACCGCGCATTGCTGTGTTGAGGGCAATTACGCTGTTCATGATTTCTGGCAACTTGGTTGTTTCCCAGAATTCGAGGTTTGCAGAACCCTGAAGCAACTTACGAACACGTTCTGGTTCCTTTACACCTGGCATCTCAATGAGCACGCGGTTTGAACCGGTAAGGCGCTGGATGTTTGGCTGGATTACACCGAAACGGTCGATACGGTTACGGAGTACGTTGAATGAGTTGTCGATTGCGATGTCGATGCTTTCAGCAAGTGCTTTTACAACTTCTTCGTTTGTAGCGTCTCTCTTGATCTTTTCTTTAGTGCTGCTGTTTGAGAAGTAGTCTGCCAACTTTGCGTCTGCTGGAGCGTTCTTCTTCATTGCGTCTACAAACAATTCAAGATACTGCTTGCTGCTTGACTTTTGGGCTTCGTTTGCATCTTTGATAGATTGAACAAACTCAGATCTTTCGCTCTGGTTGCCTGCAAGTGCCTTCAAAACGTCTGGAACAGAAACTTCCATTACTACGTTCATACCGCCCTTCAAGTCCAAACCGAGGCTGAGTTCACGTTCGCGACAGTCCTTTACAGTGTAGCCGAAGAACTTACCGCCCAATACTGGCTCTGTTGATACAGAGTCGAGGAAAGCGCTGTATTTAGCATTGCTTCCTTGAGCATACGCTTCCGCTTTGCTTTCGTAGCTGTGCGAAATAATGCTGAAAGAAAGGTAGTAAATACATACCAAGGCCAATAGTGTAGCTATAACCTTGACAAATCCTTTGTTTTGCATTTTTAAGTTACTATTTATTTAATTGATATTTTCACTTTGTTACAATTTGCAAATGTAGTGTTTTTTTGCTTTTATAGCCTTTTTTGAGCCGTGTTTTTTGTTTAGACTGTTAAAATAGGGGCTTCTAGCGTTGAAAATGAAACCAAATTCGGGCTATACAACTGTTTGTCTTGCTAATTTCACTGTATGCGGTTTGCGTGGTGCCGAACTGGTTGTACGAATTTTCGATACTTTCGGCCATACTTCCTTCGAAGTCAAATGTTTTACAGTGTTTTGATGCTTTTTTGATGGCTTCCCATACCAATAAGGTGGGTGCCCCTGTCGTGCTGAAGTTTCGGTCGTTAGCGGGTACTAAATAGTAGGCGCAACTGTCGTCCCACACCATAAACAATGCGCTTTGAGTTTCTCCGTTGTCTCCTTCTATGCTTAATATGGCACCTTGCCCGCGCTTTAGCGCAGCCTCTGCTAAATGTATGAAGGCCGTTTCTGCTATTTCTTCTTTTTCTCCTTTTCTTTCAATCAACCGATTGTGGTAACCGTAAAATTGCGCTGGAGATAATTGGTTTTCTTTTAATGTTAAACCGTTACGCTCTGCTTTCCGAATTTGTCGCTGTTTGGCGCTGCTGAACTGCTTAAAGACTTCGTCTGTATTGCTGATGTCTTTAATTAGATAGGTATACCGGGTGGTTTGTTGGAAACCTGCCCAATAGAAGGGTAGCCAGTTGCTGACTGCTGGAGAGAAATTTTGAAGGTAAAGGTCTATTTTCAGCTGCTTGATTCGATTTATGACTTCGAATCCCCATTTTTTCTCGAATGCTAATCGCTCATGCTCGCTAATGTTTGCTGGGTAGTGGTAGCAGATACCGTTGGTTTGTGTGAGCGGCGGCATCACGATGAAGCGCTGACCAAGTTTGCTGCCCAACAGATAGGGTAGTGTGGCTGTTACAGTGCCGTTGCTGTCGTGTGTGATGATCACATCCCACGACTTCCCAGCACAAACAGCTTCCATCCACCAGTATTGCGAATAGATTGGAATGTTTGTGCAACGGTCACAAATCTGTTGATATTCTTCTTTATTGGTCATAATCTTATGCAAAAAAAATGGAAAAATCTGACATTTCCGAATTTTTGCCCGATGTTGCACGCCTCACAAACAAGAAAGGCGGGATTTTATTCCCGCCCATCTTTGTTTCAAGTTATTTAAATATCTGATACGATAATTTATCTCTTCATGAATTGCTTGCTTGCATTTCCGTTTTTACCGACAATCTGGAGGATGTGTTGGCCGTTAGCAAGTTTTGATACATTGATGCCTTCAGCCAACGCTTCCCATGTAGTGCTTTCTTTCAATTCAATCTGCCCCTCAATGTTGTAAATTGTTACGGTAGTGGCACCAGTCTCGTTAGACTTGATTCTCACTTCGTCGACAACTGGGTTTGGATAAAGATAGCACTGAATGTCGCTTGAGTTGTTCTTTACACCACTAACTGGTTTCAAAATTGCATTGATGTAACCAAGTGCACTTACTAACCCCGCGTTGTAGTCGATACCGCCCTCACCGCTCTGGTAGTTGTCGATGTCGTCTGGGTATTCTGAAGGATTGAACGAGCCGCCTACCATATAGCCGAGTTGGCTGAAATCTTCGTCGATTTCACAACCTGGCATGTAGTTAGAGTCGTCGTGGAACACGTTGCGGTAGTGTGGGTAACGTGGGTAGTTGTCGCCAAAACCAGTGATGTACGAGAAGTTCTCGCTGTTGCTGCCCATAATGTATTCGATAGAAGCCAATGCGTATGGGTCAACTTCTGTCAAAGTACCCTTCATTTTGTTGTACAAACCATACATAAATGCCTGGTTTGCTGGGAAGCGGAGCATGCCCCATTTGTTGTTTTTTACGTTAAGTACATAACCCTTTGCTGGCTTATAGAAATTCATGATTGACGCGAAACGTTCTCTGCACATTTCTGCCAATTCAGGGTCTACTGTGCCTGCGTACATACCCATAACATAGTGTGCCAAGTCTTCGGTGTTGTTGTAGCAGAGTGTGTACCAGTGGGTATAGGTCTTGTTGTCGAAAACGAAATCGGTAAAACCTTCATCGTTTATGGTGTTGATGTATTCAGGATCGCCTGTCGCACGATACATTTCTGTGAAGAGGACACATACGTCAGAATCGTATTTTGGTTTTGCCGCGTAGAAAGTACCACCGGCAGAACCTGTGTTGCCCAATTCGTTTTGAAGGATAAACTTAACACATGTTTTTGCCTTTTCAAGACAGAGGTCTGCATATGCGGCGTCGTATTGACGGTAAAGGCGTGACATTGCTGCTAATGTCGCTCCACAAAATGCAACCATAGATGTTCCCTTCTTTGTCAGTCTATATACAGAACGCGAGCCTTCCAACTCACCTCCTTTTTCCTTTGGAAGGGCTGATTTTAGTACTGAAGTGGCCCAAATAAGGTGGTCGGGACTTCCTTCGCCTATCTGGTAGTAGAAACATTTTTCGTTACGGATGACTTTGATAAAGTAGTCGGTTGCGTACTTTACTTCGTCTAAAATGTCTGGAATGTTGTTCGGAACACCGGCTTTGCCTTCCCAAGTGTAGTTGCCGCTGCCAATATAACCGTTATAGTCGCCGCTGTAATAGTCGCCGTAACCTTCAGGAAATTCGCTATAACCAAGTAGAAGCATATAGGCAGAGTAGAATTCGGTCTGGCCGAATTTTACGAAGTCTGCACAGTCCCACCAACCACCGGTCAAATCGTAACCGTCGCTTGGGTCTGCGTCTTTAATGAATGACAAACCTTTCTTTACGTTGGATAAATATGGGTTGAAAACGGGACTGACATTAGTTGGCTCGTAAGTGGCCATAAGCCAGTTTGGTCCGTAACCAGAGCGCTGTGCTCCATAGAAACGGGTGGTCATCCACAATGCTTTTTGGTACTGGGTTGTGTCGAAAGCAAGTTCGGCACTTGCAGTGTTAGCGCACATGGCGCCCAACATAACTACTGCTACTTTTGTGTAAAGTTTGCTCATAAATAAAATGTGTAATATTATTTCGTGTAAAGCACTGCAAAAATAATTCTTTATTGGAAAGTTGCAAGATTTTTTTTGAAGAAAATTCAATAAAAATATCTGAAAAACAATTTTTTAACATTCTGCGCTTCCTTTGATTCCCATTTGCTCCGATACTTTTTTGCCCTATCTTTGATACAATTTTATTACAGTTGTTCGTGGTTAACCCACTATCTTTGCAATGTGTAAAGCAAACTAGAAACAACTAACTACATTATTTAGCCTAACCAATAAAATGTGTGTTAAAAGAAAAAAGACAACGCTTGGTGCGCTGTCTTTTTTGTTTGTGTATTGCTGTGCTTCTTATTTCATTACGAGTCTGAATCCCAAATTGCGGTCTTTATAACCGCGTACGTTGAATCCTCGACTTGAGATGCGTGCACCGTGGCTGTCGTAACCGTAACCTCCACCTTTTAAAATGTAGAGTGATCCGTTTTCAGCGCCTTTGGGGTTGAACTGCAATTTGTCTGAATAATTGCCTTTTAAATCGCTACACCATTCCCACACGTTTCCACATAAGTCGTAGATGCCCAGTTCGTTTGGCTTCTTTTGGGCTACTTTGTGGAGCTTGTCTCCTGAATTGTCGTTAATCCAGGCTATTTCAGTCACGTTGTCACTTCCTGAAAATTTTCCGAAACTACCATATTTGCCGCCTTTTGCCGCATATTCCCATTGGGCTTCTGTTGGTAGGGTAAATTTCTTGTCTTCTGGTAGTTGTTTGCTTTTATGAAGACTGTCGTTTAATGCTGCTAAAAAGTTTTGGATGTCGTTGTGTGAAATAAAGTAGGCGGGGAAACTGTCATTTAAGCCTAATTCTTTGTTCCAATTGCTACTGTCTTTAAGCACGGCTTTCCATAATGCTTGGGTCACTTCGGTTTCGCCCATATAGAAGTCGCCAACTATGACATTATGAACGGGTGATTCGTTTTCATATGCTTTGGGATCGTAATTCTCTTTGTCTGGATCTTGACTTTGTGCTCCCATTTTGAATTTGCCGCCGTCAACATCAATCATATTGAATTTTACGCCGTTTACTTGATAGGTGCTAACCTTTGGTGTTGTTGAGTTATGACAACTGGTAAGGGTAATTAATGCTATCGCAGATAAAAATGTAGTTTTTTTCATATTGTTTGACTTTTCATCTTTTACAAAGATATTCTAAATTTTCTAAAATGCAATTGATTGATAACTTTTTAATATTGGTAGTACAGTGGTATAGATTGTTTTATCTCTTTTTTCTTTGTTTAGTTGTGATGGATGACTTATTGATAGTCTTCCAATTTATTAATTTCCATCTTCGTACAATCGTCTATTCCACGCATTGCGTTTACAAAATATACAAACTTGTAGCGGTATACGTCCTCCTTTTTTATACTTGTTTCTTCTACTATGCCTTGCTCTAACAGCCATTCGCGGTAAGTACCTTTCAACAAAGCCTCTTTGGGTGTGAATTTTCGGCCTTCCGCATCCTCGAAAATCAAATTGCAGAACGAACTGTCTGTAATTAAACCGTTTTTAACGATGATGACGTCGTCCGTTCCACTGTTTTCTACTAATTTGGTTAATGCCGACCTGTCTAAGTATTTATGACTGTATTCAATTGTGTCGTCGTAAACAAATTGTACTGTGTTGACTTGCTTCGGATGATATTCGGTGTAAGTGACACTCTCGATTTTATCTCCATATACAATTCTACATTTGTATAATCCTTCTTTTGAACATGACGCTAGTCCCTCGTTCAAACATTCAAACGACAACTCTTTATTATAGAATGTTTTGCACGTGTTGCTCATTCTTCTGTAATGATAGTCTAACCTTTGTAATTGACCATTTCTCACACAGATGACATCAGAGAATAGGGGCTTGGCATACGGTATATATATTTTCTGCATAACTTCTTTATATTCGTTTTCTAAATTACTTTTTGCGGTTATCCCTCCGCCGCTTCTATAGAATACTTGTCCGTTGTCTTTTTCTATAAAGCGGATGAGCACCGCACTGTCTAAATCGGCTCCGTTGTAGTAACCAAATACGCCAGTGTAGAAACCTCTGGGTTCTGTTTCTGCCCGCTTAATTAAGTTGACCGTTGCTTTTTTCGGGGCACCGCATATGCTTCCCGCTGGCAGCATGTCAAATAATAGCTGTCCTGTGCGGCTTCCCCAATTTTTTGGTAGTTGTCCGCTAATTTCGCTGCTTACTTGCAGTATGGTGTCGTTTTGAGTTGAAATAGAAGTGATGTAGCGGTACCTTTCAACCTTGACTTTCTCTGCATTTATGCTTAAGTCGTTGCGTAGTAAATCGACAATGGTGGCGTGCTCTGCGCTTTCTTTCTCATCATTCAGTATTATTTGTGCGGCATTAGGAATGCTGGCGCTTATGGTTCCTTTCATTGGGTGGGTGCTGATGCGGCCTTCCTTATTGATGTAAACAAACCGTTCGGGCGAGTAACACACAAATTTTTCAGGAACATATAGGCAGTAATCGGCATCGGTGCCATCGAAAATCTCCTTCAGCGTTTTGTTTGTTGTGATAGGAGTCTTTACCGTCAGATTAGTCAGAAATGTATCGCCTCGGTGCAGTGCTTCCGAAACTTTGTTGAATTTTCTGGCGTAAACGCTTTTGTCTTCTATTTTGAACTGCAATTCTATATCCTTGTTTGCTATGTTTCGCTCTATAGGACTGTTTGTGCCGAGTGGTGTGCGAAACAACACTTCTTTTTGGTTGAGTGGATCTTTTATGAATAGCGCTGCTGTCAATTCGAAATTAAAAGCAAAAAGGAAGGGGATGTGGCACTGTGTGCAGGTTGTAATGTCTGCTACCACTTGTTCTACGTCGGTTCGATAGTAATGCTGCATTGTTTGCGAGAAATGTTGACTATACAATACAGCATCGGGATTCTAACCTTATTTGTTAAGGTAGGATAGTGGTTTTGGCCAGAAACCATACATAATGCTTTTTTATGCCAAAAGCGAAACTCCGTAATTTGTGTGTTTCTTTTGCAAAAGTAGAAAATGCGGATTAAAATACTCCATAAAGAGTCTTAGTTTTTTGTGTGAATGTTGTTACTGCTATATATAACAAAACAGGCAGAACATAAGTCCTGCCTGTTATTGTCATATGTGGAGTATTTGATTACTCTTTGATGAACTGGTTTACGTAAACACCATCGTTTGCTACAACACGTACGGTGTAAACTCCTTTCGCAAGGTTCGACACATTGATAGTGGCACCTAACAAGGTGGTCTTTACTACCTGTCCTGCAGCGTTGAGAATATAAACTGTAGCGTTGCCTTCTTCTGCAATCTCAACATTCAACTCGTCGGTTGCAGGGTTTGGATACAATTTGCATGTGTTGCTGGTTACATTGTCAATTCCTGCGAAACTAGGACCATTCGGATTGTAAACAGCTTTGACCATTGCACGGCCGCAGCCAGTTCCTGCCTGAATCTGCCAGTTTGCCAAACCGACCATAGAACCGTTACTTGCAGAACCGTTGCTTGCTCCAGTTATTTCAATAACGTCGCCTTGGTTCTGGTAAGTGTCGTACTGTGCTCCCTTTTCAAAGAAACCGACGCTACCGTTGCTTGGCTTGCCACTAATCTTGTAGTTACCAGCAGCCAATTCAATAGGTTTGTTAAGTGTAACGGTATACCAACCTGCCTTAGTTAGATTAACGGCTTCTGAAACATATTCGCCTTTAGCGTCGCCTTCCAATGTGAAGGTGATTGTTTGGCTGCCTGTGTTGTATACGTCGTTGATGTATACGTCAAAACCCTTAATCATTAATGGCTTATTGGCTGTAAATATAGCGCTGATGTTACCCCAGTTTACAGAAGTGCCTGTGAAACTTGTCTGTTTAGGACCTGCAACGAATGAAGAACTGCCTGCATTCTGAACGTAGAACCAGGTGTCTTTTGTAATCTTTGTGGTAAGTGTTTCGCCTGTGCCAAGTAAGTTGCCATCGTTTGCGGCGTCGAACCACTCGTATTCACCTTCGTCTTCAACTTTCATAATTACAGTACCATTTGAGTAAGATGATACATCTGCAACTTTTGGAAGTTTAGAAGTAATAATGCTGGTTGCCTTTGTGCTTGCACAGCCTGTTGCTGAAACGGTAACTGTATATTCGCCTGCAGAGGTAACTTGCAATGTTGAGTTGCTCTCTTTCAAGTTCTCACCGTCCTTGCTCCATTGGTAAGTGGCATTGGCGTCAACTTTGGCATCAAGCACATAAAATGCAGGGTCGCAAAGTACGAGGTCGCTTTCCAGTGTTGGAGTTGGCAATACTGCAAGAATCTTCACACTACCTTCGGTTTCCCATTCGCCAGCAGAGTCGATTTTGCAAGTGTATGTTCCTGCTTTGGTTGCCTTGTAAGTAGAAGCGCTTGTGCTCTTCTCTACTTGTGTGCCGTCGAGCGACCAAGTGAAGGTCTTCTTGCCGTCTGCCGCAACCTTGCTGTCGAGGGTAATTGCGTCTACACCACAAATGCTCTTTTCTTCGCCCAAATCTGGTGTTGGATGACCGAATTTGTTGATGTTGACTGTGTTGAGAATTGAGTTGATGTAACCCAATGCGCCAACCAGACCGGCATTGTAGTCGATACCGCCTTCTGACGAGGTGTAGGTCTTTTCATCATCGGAATAGGCTTGTCCTGGGAGACTACCGCCTACCATATAACCCAACTGCAAGAATTTTGGCTGGGTGGTAAGGTTGGCTTCGCTGTTGTTGTCCAACCCATAGAAGTTTCTGTGGTGTGGGAAGTGTGGGAAGTTCTCGCCGAAACCTACGATGAAGGAGTATTTGTTAGAATTGCTACCCATAATGTACTCGATGGTGTTCAAAGCGTATGGGTCAACCTTTTCGAGGTCGCCTTCCAATTTAGCCTTCAAACCTCTAACAAACGATTGGTTTGCAGGGTAACGCAATACACCCCAACCGCCGTTCTTGTCACCCATAAAGTAGCCACTGCTTGGAAGGTAAGAGTTTGCCAAGAAGGTGAATGCCTCTTTAGCGTAGGCTTGTTCTGCTCCTGTTCCGTACATGGCCATTAGGTAGCAGGCAAGGTCTTCTGTGTTGTTGTAGCAGAGAGAGTAGTTGTGGTTGTATTCTGCCGATACGCTCATCCATGCCGCATTCTTTTTCGCTTCTGCCAAATAAGTTTCATCGCCGGTTGTGCGGTAAAGTTCCATGCAAAGAATCACTACATCTGGTTCGTATTTCTTCTTTGCAGGGTAGTAGCCACCACCGTCGGCGTTGCTCTTGGCTGTTCCTTTCACATATTCGTAAGCCACTTTTGCCTTTTCCAAACATTTTGCGGCATATTCAGGGTCGAACGGTTTGTATGAGCGGGCCATAGATGCGAGGGCCGCACCGCACAAAGCTGTCATTGATGTGGTTCCGCCTGTTGCTTTTTTTACCGGACGTGAACCTTCTTTTTCTCCACCCATGCTTCTTGGTAGGGCTGCTTTTACCGATGATGTGCACCATACCATGTGGTCGGCGTCGCCATCACCCACCTGGTAGTAGAAGGTGCCTTTGTCGCGTACGCACTTCATGAAGAAGTCGGTCGCATATTTTACTTCGTCGAGGATGTCTGGTATTCCGTTTGGCTTACCTGCTTTACCTTCCCATGTATAGTTGCTTGCGCCGATATAGCCTTCGTAGTTTTGAGAGTAAAAGTCGTCGTAACCAGCAGGGAACTCACTATAGCCTAAAGCCAACATGTAACCTGAATAGAATTCTGTTTGGCCGAATTTTACGTGGTCTCCGCAGTCGAACCAACCGCCGGTAAGATCGTAACTTCCGTCAGCGTCTTTTACGAAGTCTTGGCCTTTAACGAATCCACTCATGTGACTTTGAATGTCGCTTGTCGTTTTTGTTGGCTCGTGTTCGGCTATCAACCAGCTGTGTCCTGCTCCCGAACGCTGGGCGCCATAGAAGCGCGCGGTCATCCACAACGCTTTCTGGTATTGCTCTTTATCGAATGCTTGGCCCGATGCGGTAGTGCCTAGCGAAGACAAAAGAGCGGTACTTGCAATTAATTTGTAAATGTTTCTCATATATACATCCCTATTAGTTTCGTGTTTATTGGTGTGTTAAATGACACATCGTTCTCAAATATACATAATTATTTTTTTAGAATGGTGACGCTTTTTCTAAAAACGCACTAAAGTGAAGTGACCGACCTCTTCTTGGTCGTTCTCTTGCACAACTATTGTGTACCAATAGTCGGTCGATGGCATCAAATGGCCATTGTAGGTTCCGTCCCATCCGTCGTAACTGTTGTGGTAGGTTTTCAGTAATTTACCCCAACGGTCAAATATCTTGATGGTGTATTCTTTATAAAGTTCCAGATTCCTGATTTCCCAGGTGTCTAAAACTCCGTCTCCGTTTGGCGATACGAGTTTTGCCGGAATGACAGGCACGTAATAACTGAATCGCTTTTTTGCTATGCAGCCTTTGCCGTCCTTCACATAGGCCATATGCACACCAATGTCGAGTTTCTCAAAGTCTATGCTGCTGTGCCAGTCACCCACACTGTCAATCTGGTAATAGTAGGGTTCAGTTCCACTCTTTACAAGTATAACGAGGTTTTCTCCTTCTTGGTTGACTCCTGCCGCCACCACAATTGGGTTTGGTGTGGTTTCAACCTCCACATTCATGGTGTCGGAGCAATACCCGTTAGAGAGGGCTACTTGGTAACTAACCTGCTCTCCCGTAAAGGAAATATCTGTAGAACTACAAGTTGGGCATACCACACCCACGTTTGGCATCCACTGATAACTGGTTTTTGGCAGAGAGTCGAGATTGACCCTCAGGTGGTGCTTCCCGCAGAGGTGTATTGTGGTGTCGTTCATCCGTACCGAGTGTGCGGCATACACTATGATGCGGGTTTTAACCTTACATTCGTAATTGTCGAAGTCTAAAAGAACAGTGTAAGTGGTGTCTTGGTTAAACCAGTTTCCATCTATTGTTTGCACAAGGTCTTCTTCGCAAGTGCGGTAGATGAATGTTGTGTCGTGTTGGTAACCGAAAGTCACTTTGTATACAACCATACTGTCGCATCCGTGTTGGTCGGTCAGTGTGTCTCTAAAACTACCCACTTGGCTGAACACATGACCGTTGTAGACCAACGAGTCTCCTTTGCACAATGTGAGTGGAATTACGGTAGGTGGCCCTGGACGGGTTACAGTAAGTCGTAGAATAGTGGTGCTGTCGCATCCGTTTGCGGTTCTGCCAAAATGTTTGTATGTACCCGACTTTGTGTATATGCTATCGTTAAAGACGTATTCTTGACCTTTGCAGATGGTGTCGTAAACAGTTACAACATTCGGGTAGGTCCTCAAATTTAGGTAGACGGTACTGTCGCATCCCCCTTGTGTCTTGAATGTACGCTTGTAATTGCCAGCCTCGTTCAAGATGGTGTCGCCAAATACGTATGAACCTCCTTCACACATTTTTGCGTATACTTGTTCTCTTATTGGCTCGGTGTATAGACGTAGGGTTACCGTACTGTCGCATCCGTCTGGCGTTTTGAATTTTCGGATGTATTTGCCTGGCTTTTTGAGTATTGTGTCTCCAAAAAGATAGTAACTGCCAATGCAGATGGTTACTGTGTCGTTAGTGGCTATTGGCTCTGTGTACAAAACCAAGTATACTGTACTGTCGCAACCGCCAGGCGTTTTGAATTTGCGAATATATTTGCCTGATTTTTGGAGTGTGGTGTCTCCAAACAGGTAAGAACTGCCCTCGCATATTGTTATGGTGTCATGACCAATAATAGGCACCGTGTACAGTGTTAGTGTAACAGTGCTGTCGCAACCTTGTGCTGTTTTAAATTTGCGAACGTATTTCCCGGCTTTGTGTAAAATTGTGTCTCCAAATTCATAAGAACCACCCTCGCAAATAGTGACTGTTTCGTAGCCGGTAATAGGGTACGTCTTCAGGTGCAGTGTGACAATACTGTCGCAACCCTCTGAGGTCTTAAACCTGTGCACATAGTCGCCTGCAATGGCGTAAGTTGAGTCTCCAAACTGGTAAGAACTGCCCTCGCATATCGATACGTTTTCCTTTCCTATAATGGAGTCGGTCAGCACGCAGAGTGTAACGGTGCTGTCGCAACCTCCTTCGGTTCTGAATTTGTGCACATATGTGCCTGCTGAATAGATGGTTGTATCGCCAAAAACGTATGAATTGCCTACGCAGATGGTGACAGTGTCAAAATTGGTGATCGGGTGCACCGATAAGCACATTATTTCGGTGTTGTTACAACCGTCTGGTGCTTTGTATTTCCTAGAATAGATGCCGGAAGTTGTTAGCATTGTGTCGCCAAACATTAAAAAACTACCGGTGCATATTAATGCAGAATCGTAATAGATAATTGGGAACGTTCTGAAATTCAAGTAAACAGTACTGTCGCAATTGTCTTTTGTCTTGAAGGTGTGGCTGAAGTCGCCAGGGGTGTAGAGTAAGGTGTCTCCAAACTGGTATCCCTTTCCTTCGCAAGTGACTATCGTGTCGTTACTGGTTATTATATTTACTGTTAAGTGCAGTGTTACGGTGCTGTCGCAACCGTCTGGCGTCTTGAATTTCCGTATGTAGGTGCCTGCTGTATAGAGGGTAGTGTCACCAAATTCGTATGTGTTCCCCTTACAAATGGTTTCTCTTATTTCGTTTTCTATAGGTATGGCGTATAGGTTGAGTGTTACTATGCTGTCGCAATTACAGCCTGCAACTTTTATAGTGTCGGTGTAAGTGCCTGGCTCTGTGAGAACCAAACCGTGGTGGTTGTAGGTTCCGCCTGTGCAGAAGGTGTCGTTTACGACACTCTCTCGGTAGTGGAAGTCTAAAAAGGTATAGACAATGCTGTCGCATCCGGCTTCCGTTTTAAGGGTGTCGATATACAGACCATTTTCTGTGTAGAAGTGGTCCCCAATTTTCACCGTATCTCCATGACAAGTCGAGACTTGGTAAACTGTGTCTGATTTTAGTTTTGGTATTTTAATGTCGAGCAATACGTAGACGGGTTCGCTACAAGGGTCAAGTTTGCTCCATACAAGATATTTGCCTGATACTGCGTCTTCGTAACTTAATGTCGGATTTTGTTCGGTCGAAGTCCATCCGTTCGGTCCTTCCCAGTGGAAGTCTTCCAGCAGATTCGACGTGACCTTCAGTCGCAATGTGTCGTCTAAACAGTTTGGCAATTCAAATGTGGCCTCGATGGTAACTTCGGGTTGCGGCTCACACTCCGGAAATTCCTGTGTTTGTGAGCAATCGCTAAAGTCTTCGTGGTATTCAGTGCCGTTGGTGTAGTCCCAATAATCTATTCTTTCCAATCGACCGCCATACTTTTCCCAATAGGCGGTTGGATTTATCATCTTACAAACGTGGTAGGGTTCTTTGCGGTAGGTGATGCCGTTACGGTAAAAGTAAATTGTATCATCGTGGTAGTCGAACCCCATTTCATATTTACTGATACTGGCTTTCAAACCATGGCCAATATTGTGTTTGTTGGTAGTTGAATCTCTAATCTCAAAACGTTTCTGCTCTTGTTTTGCTGGAGCGGGTCTCTTATGGGGCCTTTCTATTTTTTCGTCTTCAGCCAAATCTTTGAGCGATGGGTTAGGAGTAAAACCGATAATGTCGATACCCGTAACGGCTAAAGATTCTCCCCAATACCCCGTATGGGTGTAACCAGTAAACCTTATGCTCCAATTGTCTGTCGCACAGGCTGTATCTTGCATCTCGAAGTATGGGTGCATTTTAGGATCATCTTCATCGTAGTTTGGAATTACGGCTCCCAAACTGTCGGTAAAGAACTCTTCAGGCAGGTATTCTGTCCAAGTGTCGGTATTCTCGTCGTAAAGATAACCTCTCCAAATTTTTCCGGTACTACAATCGTCGGTCACCGCTTTCACAGGCTGTGACCCAAACAGACAGAGCATTAAAAATACTACTGCCGAAAATATATGTTTTACGATTGCCCTATTATGCATTTAGTTCTTTTTCAAAACACTACCGCATGCAAAGTTAGTGATTTTTTCACATATATAGATACTTAAGTGTTGCAGAGCATATTACAGGTTCTTGTTCAACAGACCGAAATCTTTGTTGAACTTCATGTATAGTCCAAACGAGAAGTCGCATTTGCTTTCTTTCAAATCGTAGTAGGCTTGCGCTTCTAATCCGAAGATGCCGTGTTGGTAAAACCATTTGCCCGTAATCATACTTCTCTCTTTTTGTTCGAAGAGTGGGTCGTATTTAGATACTGACATGAATAGGTGGCTGCCGCGTGCGCCAATGTAGCCGTTTCCATACCAGTAGCCTCCACACAAGGCGAATCCCTTGTTATAGTAGGTGACCATTGGGTAGAGGCCGTAGCCGTTTTTGAAGTGGGTGTAAACTGCGTTGCTGTTGTTCTTGTAACCGAAGCCTAAAGCTGTGACACGCCAATGGGTGTTGATGGCCCAGTCGATACCTGTGCAGGCGTTGAAAAGTGTCTCTAAACTGGTGTCTTGCAAAGCTGTGAATTGTCCGCCTCGGTGTGTTCCCATAATGTCGACAGGAATTTGGAAACATTTATGGTTGGCGCTGCCGAACATAAACCGGTTGCTGCTGCCAATGGTAAACTTTTCTTGTTCAGCCTCGTAAGGTTCCAAGAAGTTTTCCCAGTTGAGCCAGGTGTCGCTGGTAAAGCGGAAGTGCTCCCAGTTTTTGAATATCATCAGTTGCAGACCGTCTTCCTGGTTGTTGTAGAAGAAGCGGTCGAAGTCGTACATGGGTTCGTATAAGCCGTGGTTGAGGTTGCCGTATATGGTACCGCCAACCAAACGCAACCATTCGTTTGGCTCGTATTCGATGCGGAAAACTGGGTTGACGTGCAAACGGTGGTCGTCGCCTGCAATTCCTAATACCTGCGCTCCGGCCTCAATGTTGAACGCTTCCCAACTTCTGGTGCGGAACTTCAAAGTTGGAGTAAGGAAAAATCCAACGGCAGTGTAGCCTTTTGTTTCAGGAAGGAAATATTCTGCATCGCGGGTGAACTGCAATGCGTTCACGTTTAGCGAGAGCGTTTGCCCGTCGAAGCGGCTTGAAGGGTAGTCGTGCAGATAAAAGAAGTCTCCGTTGCTATGTCCAACGGCTTCTATTCTGTAACTAAAATCATCGTCATTTGCATTCTCTACCTGTTCGTCGATGATGGTAATGACGGAATCGTTGCTGATGCCAGAAAACGAAGACTCGCTTTGAGCAGATGCGCATGTTGCTGCGGCTGCAAGCCACAAATATTTTAGTTTCATATAGTTTTAACTGATTAGTATGCGAATTTACTAAAAATGAATTTAAAGCCTGTTATTTCGTTTCAGATTATGAGTTTTATACGCTTTGCTATCAGTTAAAGGCCGATTGTGTTCATGTAAGGTCAGATTTAAGACTGGCTTTAATTGGCTACGCAGGAATAAGTGCGTCCTAACCACTATGCCTGTAAAAAAGACGATGACTACCCCGATTCACATCGGAATAGTCACCTAAGTAGAAATTATTTCAGTATGATTTTAAAAGATTTCTGAAATTAAACCAAAGAACGGATAAGTTGTTCTTTGTCACCTGGTAAGTAGTCCATAGGAGCTACTTCTGGCATTACATAGCAACCAGGTTTCTGCTTAACAACAGCACGTGCGCATGAAACCAAAATCTGGCCAGTGAGCGCAGGGTTGTTGATGGTCATTTCGAACTTGAAGCGCTGGCTCTGGGTAGCGCCAGAAACACCCTTGCGTTCCAACAAAACGCCGTGACCCATGTCCTTGCAGTCGTCAACGCTGGCAACTGGAATAACGTGGAGTTCGTCGTGTGCGAAGTAAGAGTCTGCCTTCAATTCGTCGTAAACCTGTTCAGCAGTGTAGCCGTCTTCTAATTCAACGTATACCATACGGCTGTGGATGCCAGCGCCCTGAGGCATAGTCATAGAAAGAGCGTTTTTAACACCCTTCTTAGAACGTGCAACAACAGAGTGGCCCATGCTCATACCAGGACCGAAGTTAGTCCAAGTAAGACCCTTAGGAGCCATAGCCAACATCATAGTGCGGATAACAGAATCAGATCCTGGATCCCAACCTGCAGAGATGATAGAAGCGGCATTGTTCTTTTTTGCAATTGCATCGAGTTGCTCGTGAAGGTCGTAAACATCGGTGTGGATGTCGAAACTATCTACGGTGCAGATACCCTTCGCCAAATAAAGAGGAGCCACTTCAGGAATGCTGCGTGAAGGACCGCAAAGAATAGCAACGTCAACCTTGCCCAATTCGTCGATGTTAGAAACTACTTTAACATCAGCCAATTCAGCTGGCTTGTTACCTACTGATTCTGCGCGGCGAACAACGCCAACCAATTCCATATCAGGCGCAGCTTTAACAGCTTCCAAGCTGAAGCGGCCGATATTTCCATAACCTACAATGGCTACTTTTAGTTTGTTCATAAAATATATATTTATTATTCTTTTGTGTCTCTACTAACGGGAAGTTTCTCCCTTGAACGTAGCAACTAATATTTAAAAAGAATCCCCATTGCGTAAGCAACGGGGGTTCTTTATAGGTTTATCAGGGATTAAACGAGACCCTGTGCAAGCATTGCGTTAGCAACCTTTACGAAACCTGCGATGTTAGCACCCTTAACGTAGTTAACAACACCGTCAGCACCAGTTCCGTACTTAACACAGTTATCGTGGATATCCTTCATGATGCGCTGCAACTTAGCGTCAACTTCTTCACGAGTCCAAGACAAACGTTCAGAGTTCTGAGACATTTCCAAACCTGAAGTAGCAACACCACCAGCGTTAGAAGCCTTACCTGGAGCGTAAAGGATCTTAGCAGCCAAGAATGCGTTTACTGCACCGATTTCAGAAGGCATGTTAGCACCTTCAGCAACACAGATTACGCCGTTAGCAAGAAGTGCTTTTGCATCAGCTTCGCTAAGTTCGTTCTGAGTTGCACATGGCATAGCAACGTCAACCTTAACCAACTGCCAAGGACGCTGACCTTCGTAATACTTAGCTGAAGGGTACTTGGTAGCGTATTCCTTGATACGGCCACGCTTAACGTTCTTAAGATCCATGATGTAAGCGAGCTTGTCCTTATCGATACCAGCTTCGTCGATGATAGTACCGTTTGAGTCAGATACAGATACTACAGTTGCGCCCAATTCAGTGCACTTTTCAACTGCGTACTGTGCTACGTTACCTGAACCAGAGATAGCTACGCGCTTGCCCTTCAAAGAGTCGCCCTTAGTAGCGAGCATGTACTGTGCGAAGTAAGTTGTTCCGTAACCAGTTGCTTCAGGACGGATCAAAGAACCACCGAATTCAAGACCCTTACCAGTCAAAACGCCTACGAATTCGTTGCGGAGTCTCTTATACTGACCGAACATGAAACCAACTTCACGAGCACCAGTACCTATATCACCTGCAGGAACGTCAGTGTCTGCACCAACGTGGCGCTGCAATTCAGTCATGAAGCTCTGGCAGAAACGCATAACTTCGTTATCGCTCTTACCCTTAGGGTCGAAGTCTGAACCACCCTTAGCACCACCCATTGGAAGGGTAGTCAAGCTGTTCTTCAATACCTGTTCGAATGCAAGGAACTTAAGCATACCCAAGTTTACTGAAGGGTGCAAACGGATACCACCTTTGTATGGACCGATTGCGCTGCTCATCTGTACGCGGAAACCACGGTTGATCTGGAATTCACCCTTGTCGTCGATCCAAGGCACACGGAAGATGATAACTCTTTCAGGCTCAGTCATTCTTTCAAGAATCTTAGCCTTTTCGTATTCAGGATGTTCCTGGATGTATGGAAGAAGAGATTCTGCTACTTCCTGTACTGCTTGGTGGAACAATGGTTCGCCTGGGTTCTTGGCGATAAGATTGTCCATGAATTCTTTTAATGCAACCATTTTTTAATTTTTTAAAGTGTTATTTGTTTTTGTTATATTCTATGTTCAGTTAAATGTATTCAAGTGTTCTTTTGGTCTTGAATTACATCTTTTGCCCTATATGTGAAAGTTTTTCAAATAATTTTACGACTTACTTTCACTTTTTGCTTGTTTCTTGAGACAAAAATAATGAAAGTGTAATAAAACACAAAGGAAATCTTCCATTTTGTCAAATATTTTTTTCTTGATACTTATTTTTTCTGCATTTTTAATGAATATACTTGCATTTTTAGGATTTATATACCCTTTTCTACGCCTATTACGTGATATTATGTGAATATTTACTAATCAATTGCCTTCGTTTTGATGTTTGTATGTGTTTACTTTTTGTTTCCTTTTCTTGAGTTTTGGTGCCGTTTTGCTTATTTCTGCCGTTTTACGTGGAATTATGATAGTTTGTCCGGCACGGCTTTTCTTGTCATTTTGTTTCTAACCAACATCCCGCAAGTCACTTCTTATAATATTTGTGTATATATGCCAAAACTTGCAAAATTTATGGGCGAAAGTTGTTTGGATTGCAATAAATCCTTAATATTGTAAAAAAATGTAACATGAAGAGCTTTTACCTATTTCTACTTGTCCTTGCATCGACAGTGCTTACAAGCGTAGGTTTTGCTGCCGAAAAGGACCCTAATGTCTTCTACGGACGCTCTTTTAGTTCCGATGGGGATACGCTTTTTTACAGGGTGATGTACCCTAATGGTTATGCTGACAATACGAAAAAGAAGTACCCTCTGGTTCTGGTTTTGCATGGTGCGGACGCTTTTTCGAAAAAGGGACAACGCTATAATGCGAAACAGTTGAAATCGCCAGTTGCGGAACTTTTCACCCAAAAGGCTGTTAAGGATTCTTTCCCTGCCATCGTACTCTATCCTCAGTGTGAAGAGGGTGACTCTTGGGCGGGTATGAGCGCATCAAAGCAAAATGATGTGATTCCGTTTCCTGAAAATCCCGAACAAACCTATTCTGGTGAATTGCTGGAGGGAATGGTTAAATACTATATTAAACACTATCCGGTTGATGAAAACCGAATCTATATAATTGGATTGGGTTCTGTTGGTGGTAGTGGCGCCCTTGATTTGGCGGCACGTAAACCCAAGTATTTTGCTGCTGTTGTTTCACTTGGTGGTGCTATCAATCCAGAAAGGACAAAGGCATTGCGAAAAATGCCACTTCGTCTCTATTCTTCCGAGTCGATGGTTGATGTCCCTCTGACGTTGGTACGCGATGTTTACATCGAACTACAGGCTGCCGGTGCCAAATTCTGTGATCCGGTTTTCGAATTGGGCGAAATTTCTGAAGAGGAGATGGTTCGCACTGCAGCGAATTCGAAAGGATTTTTACGTTGGATTTTTACACAAAAGAGAAAATAAACCTAATGCCCTTATTAGGACGTGCTAATTATAAAGCAGATGAAGAACAATAAAATATTTTTGCTCGCTTTGTTAAGCGGATGTTGCTTTGCTGCATCAGCCGCTGATATACAAGATGCAATTAAGTTGGTTAAGAAGAATAATTTTACAAAGGCCATCGCCATCCAAAACAAGTTTATGGGTAACGATGCTTCTGTAAATCTGTTGGGCGACATCTCAAAAGCAATGATGTTCAACAACCCAAAGTATTCTAACTATAGTCCGATTGAGGCCTATAACATCTATAACCGTATTATCTATAGCGACCGCCTTTACGATACAAAGGTGATGAATGTTTTGCGTGAAGAGCAAATCGATATGGATAAGCTTCGTTTGGAGATTGAGTACAATCTTCTAAAAAACGCAAAATCACAGAATACGGTTGAGGCGTATGATCAAATTATTAACGCCTGCCAAGGTTGCTCTTATTTGAATGAGGCAAAGAAGGCTAAGGAAAACTTGGTGTTCAACAATACACTTTCTGGTGCGACATTGGCCGATGTCCAGGCTTTCCTCGATGCTGAACCGAACTCTCCTAAACGTAAGGACGCCGAAAAACTCCGCGACTCGTTGGCTTTCGCAGAACTGCCTAAGACCAGTGACGCATATGCCAAATATATTAACGACTATCCAAACTCGGTTTATACTCCAAGATTGAAAAAGGATGTCGAAAAGTTGGCTTACGACGAAGCAAAGGAAGAAGGAACTATAAACGCATACGCAAAATATATTGCCAACTTCCCAGAAAGTAAGAATGTAAAGGACTTCCAATCAAAAATCCAAAGCGACCAGGCTTCGCTCGTTTGGAAAATAGACCCTATTTATAACGATGCCCGCTATGTGGTAGACTCTGTTGCCAACAAAGAATATGTTTTGGTGAAGTCTTCTGCTTGGGGTGTGCTGAACGCTACTGGTGCTGAAATTGTCCCTCCTACATTCGAAGACGTGGCTGGTGTTTATAACGGATTCTTGGCCGTTAAGGTTGGTGGCCGTTGGGGACTTGCTGATGTGAACAAGGGCACTGTGACCTATCCGGCAAACATGGCGTCAAGCAGCGACATCAAATTTATCTCTCCAAAGTATACTGCTGTTAAAGAAGGTGGCGCTTGGGGATTGGTTTACCAAGGAAAGGATTTGGTTGTTGCGCCTTTTGTTTCTGGTTCGTTGGGTGAACGCAACATCAAACTCCTTAATGGAGGTGGCGTTGCAATTACCGATGGACATTATTTGCGTACTGCCACTGCTGAAGGTGTAATTGCGCACGACAGCCTTTACGACGAGGTTTCATGGAGTACTTCTGCAAGTATCGACAGCCGCTTCATTAAAACCCGCGCAGGTAAGAAGTACGGTATTGTAGGCCCTACTGGCTATATGATGTTTGCTCCACAGTTCGATATGATTCCGTTCTTCGATTCTGATGGTATAGCTATCTTGAAAAACTTGTTCCAAGAGGGTTGGATGGATACAACCGGACACTTCTTATATTACGACCGCTTGTCTTCTTATAAGGATTGTGGCTCAAGCGACAAAATGATTGCTTATGAGGTGAATGGTTCTTGGGGCTTTATCGATAAAACCCAGCAGGGTGGTAGCATTCCGTTGAAGTATAGTGCAGTTGGCGAATGCTTTACTGACGGTTTCGCAAAAGTGAAAGAAGGCAGTCAGTGGAAATACATCGACCGTGCGGGTAACACTATTCATAACATTAACTCAAACAATGTTACTTCTGAAGTTGTTGACGGCCTCCTCGTTATAAAGAACGGAAACCACATCACATTGGTTAACAAACAAGGAAACAAGTTTGAAGTAGATGGCATTAATGATATTGACAAGCGTGTGTCTTCTAACTATATTGTAGTAACTAAAAATGGCTTGAAGGGTACAATTGACCGTGCCGGACAAACCGTTATCCCTGCACAGTATAGCGAGATGACCCGCTACTGTAACGATTACTCTATTGTGACCAAAGACGGCAAGATGGGTTTGTATTACAAGAACAATTTGGTGATTGAGCCAAAGTATGACCGTTTGCAAGATCCTTCTTACGTTTTCACAAACGACTGTAATGCGTTTGCCGACGGCAAGGTGAATAACACTATATTTATTAGTGTGTCAAACGGAACTGAAAGTTCTAAAATTGTGATGAAGGAAGGTAAGACCCTCTTCACCACTGAAGACGAAGTGAAACTGAAGAAGACCAAGAATGGTTACTGTGTTGTGAAGACTGCTGCCTATGGCGCTTTCAACAACAATGCAAAATGTGCTTTGATTGGTCCTAAGGGCGAAGTGCTTGTTAAACCTTCTTACTCAAATATCGGCGAGTTGAAGTCTGACAAGGCTACCTATTTCACTTATAGAACAGGTGATGGCAAGTGGGGTATCCTCAACTCTCGTGGTACTATCGAGGTTCCTGCATTTGCAAATAAGATCCTTTCTTTCGATGGCTTCATCGTTCTTGCTGAAGTCGATGGCGACACTCAGATGTTCGACAAGCGAGGCTTGCCTTTGTTGCCAAAGGGCTACGATGTGGATGGCCAGATTGTAAAGGACAAGTCAACCGGACTTTATGGCGTTATTGACAAAAAAGGCAACATCAAAGTTTACCCTTATTACCAGAAGGTGATTAGAGTGACCGACAAGTATGCCGTTGTTTCAAAAGACGGTAAGGTCGGTATCGTAAACTACCGTTAATTTTTACCAACTAAATAAAGAAAGCAACGGCAATAATTTGTCGTTGCTTTTCGTTTCTAATAATGAATCTTACAATCGATCAGGGTAACACTGCTATTAAGGTGGGTATATTTGATGGCGACCGTTTGGTTGCCACAAACCGCTACGAAAAGTTAGACGAACAGCAAATAGACCAACTGCTGGACGACTATCAAATTTCTGCGGCTATCTTGTCTACGGTAGGCAATACGTCGAAACTCCCGTTAGACTATTTGCAGCGTGCTTGTCCTCGTTTTCTGCGTTTGTCCGCTCAAACACCAGTACCGCTGGTTAATGAGTATGGCACGCCCACAACGCTGGGAGTCGACCGTATGGCTTCGTGTGTGGGTGCCAATTATTTGCTGCCAAACACCAATTTGTTGGTGGTGGATATGGGGACTTGCATTACGCTTGACGTGGTGACTGCCGACGGTCGTTTCTTAGGTGGTAACATTTCGCCAGGTATGGCTATGCGTTTCAAGGCGTTACACCAGTATACAAGTGCCCTGCCATTGGTTGAACCTTGCGAAAATGTTCCGCTTTACGGAAATAATACGCACGATGCCATACTCTCGGGTGTGGTGCAGGCTATAACTTATGAGTTAGAAGGTTATTGTAAGAATTTGTCGAAAAAATATCCCGGACTTTCACTTTATTTGACGGGTGGGGACGCTTTTTACTTTGAAAAGCGCTTAAAAATTAGCATCTTTGTAAATCCAAACTTATTGTTGGTCGGTTTAAATAGAATACTTCAGTTTAATGCATAAGATAACCTCATTTTTGGCTGTTTCCGCACTTGCTATTTCTAGTATTTGTGCACAAAACAATACAAGTTCGCCTTATTCTCGTTATGGTTATGGTGAATTGGTTGAACCAGGTTTCGGATACACCAAATCGTTAGGCGGACTCTCTGCAGGCATTCGCAACGACAATCATATCAATAGTGCAAACCCGGCTTCATATACGGCCATCGACTCAATGGGTTTCCGTTTCGAATTTGGCGCTTCTTTGAAATGCTCTAAATTCGCCGACAACAACACTACTTCAAAATCGTGGGACCAGAACCTTGAATATCTGGCCTTGCAGTTCCCTATCACGAAGTGGATGGGCTTTAGTGCGGGTCTGCAACCGTTCAGTTTCGTGGGTTATGAGTTTGGTGACAAGTATGTGACCAAGTCAACCATATCTACCGACACACTCGCAAGCTACGTTAAGTATGCGGGCTCTGGAAATATTACCCAACTTTATTTAGGTTTGGGTGTTCGTCCGTTCGAGCATTTTAACGTGGGTATGAATGTGTACTATAATTTTGGTACACTTTCTCATGCCAGTGCTGTGGCGTTCGACAACAAAGCATACCATGCAACCCTCCAGAAAAACGAAATTTCGGTTCATGACTGGAACGTGGGGTTTGGCGCACAATACGAATTCCCACTTGGCGATAAAAGAAATTTTACTGTTGGCGCAACTTTAGACCTTCCTTCGAAGATGAAAGCCGATGCTGAAAAAGAGATAGTTACATCGGGCGTTGACACGGTGAACATAAACTTTGATAATTCTTTTGGACTTCCGCTCTCTTTTGGCGCAGGTTTTGCATATGACATAAATGAAAGCTGGATGGTCGGAGCCGACTACAAATTCCAAAAGTGGTCTGATGTAGAATACTTCGGCGAAAAGGTCTTCGACGACCGCCACCGTTTCGCTTGTGGTGCTGAGTTGCTGCCAGACAGACTTAGCAAGAAGTTCTTTAAGCGTATGTCTTACAGGGTTGGTTTTAACTATTCAAACGCTTACTTCAACGTAAACGACAACGAACTCAACCATGTGGCCGCTTCTGCAGGTTTTGGCATCCCTTTGCGTAGGGTTGTTAATCCAACTTATCTTAACCTTGGTTTTGAATATGGTCGCGCTGGTAAAAAGTCGAACGACATGATACTTGAGCAGTATTTCAAAATCGCGCTTAACTTAAGTGTCAACGAACGCTGGTTCGCAAAACGTAAATTCGAATAAAAAACAATTAAAACTCACTAATATGAAACTGAAATTTTTCCTCGCCCCTATATTGGGCGCAATTTCTGTACAAGCATTTGCACAGGATTACGGTGCTAACAAGGACGAATGTCTTCAGAATTTGTCTTTGATGGGTACATATACAAAGCAAGCAGCAAAAACTGGTAACTATGCCGATGCTGTTACTCCTTGGGAATACGTTTATGCTAACTGTCCTAAATCAAGCCAGTCAATCTACATTCAGGGTCCTAATATCTTGAAGTGGCAGATGAAGCAGGCTACCGATGTTGCTTCTAAAACAAAGTACTTCGATAAGATGATGAAGGTTTACGACGATCGTATCAAGTACTTCTCTAACAAGAAGCCTTCTTACTATATCCGTGGCCGTAAGGCGTTTGACTATGTTGCTAACATGGATCAGACTACTTATAAGAACACTGACCCTTTGAAGCAGAACCCTTATGGTTGGTTGAAAACCTCTCTTGAAGAAGGTGGTGCTGACAACGAACTTGCTGTTTTCCAGCAGTACTATGTTATCTCTAAAGGCATCTTCGATGCTAAAAAGACTGATAATGCAGTACGCCAGCAGTATGTTAATGACTACTTGCTCCTTACCGACCTCTTAGGTAAGCGTGTTGCTGAAGGTTCTGAAGCAGACTCTACTTACGACCAGTTGAAGGGTGCTATCGATTTCGACTTCGGTCAATCTGGTGCTGCTGACTGTAACCAGTTGAACGCTGTTTATTCAGCACAGCTCGACGCTCACAAGGCTGATAAGGATTGGTTGCAGAGTGTGTTGAAACTTTACGATATGGCTGACTGTGACGGCTCTACCGTTTACTTCAAGGCTTCTGAATACCTTTACAAAATTGAACCTACTTACACTGCCGCTAACGGTTTGGCCGCTATGGCATACAGCAAGAAGGACATCAATGGTGCTATTGGTTACTTGAACAAGGCATGTGAATTGGCTAGCAGCAAGTCTGACAAGTCTAACATCATGCTTAAGATCGCTAACCTCTACTACAAGCAGAAGAACTACCAGCAGGTTCGTACTTATGCTCAGAAAGCGCTTTCTTACAACTCTAACAACGGTGGTGCTTACATGCTCATCGGTAACGCATACGCAGCATCTGCTCAAACTATCAGCACCGATGCGTTCATCCAGCGTACTGCTTACTGGGCTGCTGTAGACAAGTTCGAAAAGGCTAAAGCTGTAGACCCTAACTGCGCAGCTAAGGCTAACAGCTTCATCAGCAGCTACAAGAAGTACTTCCCTGACAAGAAAGAATGCTTCATGCGTAAGATTTCTGGTACTTTCCACGTTCCAGGTTGGATTAACGAAAACACTACTGTTCGTTAATAGATTGAATGATGCTTATTTCAGCATATCTTAAACATACGGCAACCGTTCTCGCAGCGGTTGCTGTATGCTTTTTTGGCGCTTGCTCTGCCGATTCTGATAATCAGAACGCTGGCATTGACAGCACAGCCCCTACTTTGCGTGCGCTCGAAGTGTCTACTGTGATTTCCGATTCGGGAGTGACTCGCTATAGGGCTACGACACCAGAGTGGCTGATATATAATAATGTGAAGAATCCATACTGGCTCTTCCCTAAAGGCTTGCGTATTGAGCAGTTTGACACTCACCTCGAAACGGAAGCCAATATCTACTGCGACCAGGCTCATTACGACCAGCGCTTACGTCTTTGGAGACTCGATGGCAACGTTAAAGTGACTAACCGCAAGGGTGAAAAGTTTGAAACTGACCAACTTTTCTGGGACCAGGTTAATGCGAAGGTTTACTCTGATAAGAAAATTAAAATTCAGCAGCCGAATTGCATTATTAATGGACGAGGGTTTGTCTCAAACGAGACAATGACCCACTACGAAATCAGTCATCCGGATGGTATTATACCAATTTCTGATTAGGTATGGTTAATGACATTCTAATGATTTTACTATGGGCTTTGCTGTTTTCCTTCTTTTTCGGAGGGGAAATGGCATTCGCCTTTTTTAATAGGTTGCGACTGGAACTCGTAAAAGACGAGCACTTCCATAACAAACTGCATGCTTTCTTTTTTAAGAGGGCTTCCGATTTTTCGAATGTGCTGTTTGTTGCCGATTTTGTCGCTTTCTTCCTCTTACTGCGTCAGGTTTATGTGGCATTCAACACATTGCCTTTCTTGCATATGTTGGGTGGCGTGGTCATTTGCACTGTGGTTACCATTCTGTTGGTTGACTTGTTCTTGCACGCTATCTCTTACTTCAGCGCCACATCGGTGTTTATGGTTATTGCCTACCCGTTGTTTGTCATTTACTGGCTTTTCTTACCTGTTACCAAACTTGTTATCTTTGTGGTGTCGTTGGGAGGGCTGCTGAAGTTTGACGCCGATTGGTCGTTCAGTATCAACCGCATCCATCAATTGCACGAAGATGATGCTCCTTCGAAAGATGAGGATGAAGACCATTTTGGTGATGAAGTGGTGATGTTCCAAAACGCGCTTGACTTCTCTAAGGTCAAGATTAAGGAGTCAATGGTGCCTCGAACCGAAATTGTGGCTATCGACATCAATACGCCGCTTCCCGATTTGAAGCAGTTGTTTGTTGAGTCGCACTTTTCACGTATCTTGGTCTACAGAGATACTATTGACAATGTGTTGGGCTATGTTCATTCTGCTGATATGTTCGACAATCCGCAGTCGGTAGAACAGATGCTGAATCCGATTATTGTGGTACCAGAAAACATGACGGCTAACAATATGCTGCGCCTCTTCTTGAAGCAGAAAAAGAGCCTTGCGTTGGTCGTTGATGAATTTGGCGGCACTTCGGGCATTCTGACCATTGAGGATGTGATGGAGGAAATTTTCGGTGAGATTGAAGACGAACACGACGCCGATGAAGACAATGAGTTGGTCTCAAAAAAGATAGGCCCGAACGAATATGTCGTTTCTGGCCGTATGGAAATAGAAGAGGTAAACAGCGAACTTGGCCTCGATTTGCCGCTCGGCGACGATTACATTACTGTGGGCGGTTTGCTTTTAAGCAAAAATGCTTTTCTGCCTGCTGTGGGTGATGTGATAGAAGTTGGCGACAAATTCTCCTTTAAGGTGGTGCGTCGTTCTCCTTCCAGAATAGATGTGGTTCGTTTAGTGGTAAAGAACCCAGAAAACACTAATCTTTGATTAATTCTTTTATATGAAAATAGGACTTGTACAACAGGCTAATACAGCCGATATTGAACAGAATAAACAGAAACTGGTAAAAGGTATTTACGAATGTGCCCGTCAGGGTGCTGAATTGGTTGTTTTGCAAGAATTGCACAACGGCCTATACTTCTGCCAGGAGGAAAATACCGACAATTTCGACCAAGCGGAGCCAATTCCTGGCCCTTCAACCGAAATGTTTGGTGCTGTTGCACGTGAGTTGGGTATCGTTTTAGTACTTTCTTTGTTTGAACGTCGTGCTGCCGGTTTATACCACAATACGGCTGTCGTAATCGAGAAAGATGGCTCTATTGCTGGCACATACCGTAAAATGCACATTCCAGACGATCCGGCCTATTACGAGAAATTCTATTTCACACCTGGCGATTTAGGTTTCCAACCTATTGACACTTCTGTAGGTCGCCTTGGCGTTCTTGTATGCTGGGACCAGTGGTACCCAGAAGCAGCACGTTTAATGGCTTTGGCTGGTGCTGAAATTCTTATTTACCCTACTGCCATTGGATGGGAAACTAGCGATACTGATGCTGAAAAGACACGTCAGCGAGATGCTTGGCAAACTGTACAGCGTGGACATGCTGTTGCAAATGGCATTTATGTGGTAACTGTTAACCGCACGGGTTATGAGCCAGACCCTTCTGGCGTGACTGGCGGCATCCCTTTCTGGGGAACAAGTTTTGTGGCAGGCCCGCAAGGCGAAATTATAGCACAGGCTTCAACCGACAAGGAAGAGACCATGGTAGTGGAAGTGGATTTGAAGCACGCTGAAGATGTTCGACGTATTTGGCCGTTCTTCCGTGACCGAAGAATTGACTATTTTGAAGACTTAACGAAACGTTTCCGCTTGAAATGATTGTTATGTTGCTAACTATTTGTATCTTTAACCCATAATGCTTAGGCAGTTGGGTTTTACATAAGCCGGAGGCATTCACCTCTGGCTTTTTTATTTTATTATTAGAAATGTTTATGAAAAAGATTTTGTTGGTTCTGTGCTCTCTTTACACGTCAATCAGTGTGAGCGGTCAAAAAACAGAAGATATTGGTGGTTACAAGGCTGTAGACCTTGGCTTAAGTGTTAAGTGGGCAACTTGTAACGTTGGGGCAAACAAACCTACCGAGTATGGCGACTATTACTCGTGGGCTGAAGTTAAATCAAAAAAAATATACGACTGGAAAAACTACGCTTATTGCGAGGGTAGTGCAAAGTCTCTTTCCAAGTATTGCCTTTTGCCGGCTTACGGTTCGGTTGACGGGAAAAAAGAACTGGGTGGAGCCGACGACGCAGCCACTGCAAACTGGGGCGCTGAATGGCGCACTCCCACTTTGGCTGAATTTAGCGAGTTGATGAAGAAATGCCAGGTGAAGTGGATGTCTAATTACCGACAGACCGGTATTCCTGGTTATAAGGTTACTGCTAAAAACGGAAACTTTATTTTCTTGCCTGCGGCTGGTTTCCACCGCCTTCAAAAGGTAGAGGATGCTGGGGTTAGAGGACATTACGCAACCACTACGCTGCATGAGAAGTCCAACGATAACGCTTATTCTGTAATCCTCGATGCCGCACGTATGGAGGGTAGTTTCGATTATCGTTATTACGGAATGTCAGTCCGTCCTGTTACTGCAAAATAAATTATTTCCCCTTTAGTTCCTTAACTTTGTTACGGGCGGTTTCGAGATAATTGTTGTTGGCTAACCTTACTTGCTGCAGCAGTTCCTCTGCCACTATAGCATCTTTATGACTGTTCTCGAACTCTTTGGCGGTTATAGCAAATTCAGATGTTATTTTTTTGAACTCTTCCACATTGTTCACCCTTTTTAAGACCATAGTGGTGGAGTCTATTTTCTGACAATAGGCTTCAAATTCTTTTATGGTTTTTGTGTCTGTGCAGGCTGTAAGGGCACAGGTTAGTAAAAGTGCAGTTGTTACTTTTTTCATATTATTCGAAACGGATAGTTTCCGCAGGACTAATCTTTGTTATTATGTAGGTTGGTCCCACTAACATTAGGGCTGAAGAGGCAAGTACACCTAAATTGATGAACAGCCAATTAGCGAAACTTAGACTGATAGGCACGGTGTCTACATAGTAGTTTTCCGCATCTAATCCTATTAAACCGAATTGGCTTTGCATAAAGCAGATGGCCAATCCAACTACATTGCCAATTAACATACCCTTCCCAACTAAAAAAAGGGTCTGGTAGATGAAAATTTTTCTAATACTCCAGTTCTCTGCTCCAAGTGTTTTTAGAATGCCAATCATATTTGTGCGTCCTAAAATAAGGATGAGCAGGCCCGAAATTATGGTGAAGCCAGATACCAGCATCATCAGTGCCAAAATAATGACTACGTTCATGTCGAGCATGTCGAGCCAACTGAATATTTGCGGGTTCATTTCCTTAATAGAGCGAGAGCGTAGTGCCATTTGGCTTTTGGTGTCGATCTTATTTCCAATAACCGAGAATACCGCATCGCTCGCATTGTCCAGGTTGTCGTAATCGTCTGTCAGAACTTCAATGGCTCCACATTGGCTTTGTTCCCAACCATTTAGGCGCTGAACATGTTTAATGTCGCTAATAACGACCATTTTGTCGTAGTCGCTGAAACCGGTTGAATATATGCCGCATATGTAGAGCGGACGTACTCTGACTTTTCCGTCAATAATGAAGTAGGTCCTGATTTTATCTCCAATCTTCAAATTGAGGAGGTCTGTAATTTTTTTCGAAACCAAAACCTCTTTACAGGTAGAGTCAGCACAAATGTTAGGCAGATGTCCCTCTTTTAGGTATTGTTTGAAAAAATCCCAACTGAAGTCTGGTCCAACCCCTTTTAAGACGATGCCCTGAAAGTTGTCTTCTGTTTTAATTATGCCCGGTTGGGTGGCAATTGCCTGGGTGTGGAGTATGGCGTCGTCTTGCTCCAACCTTTTTTGCATAACCGAGTCAATCGTCATGGGTTCAGTAACTCCATCTTTGTCTACGGCTATACTGATTTGGATATGCGAACCGAAACCAATCAGTTTGTTCCTTACCTCGCTTTTGAAACCTATTACAATAGCAACCGCCAGCAGCATAACGGTAAGGCCAATGGCTATGCCGCCAATGGCTATGCGCACGGCAGGCTTGGTTTCTTCCTTGCCTTCGTTCTTCTCCGATGCGATACGTTTTGCTATGTAATACTCTAAATTCATAAGTGGGGTGGCTCGCTTTGCTGAAAATAAAAAGAAGCACTGCGCAGTGCCGTGCTTCCTTTTGAATTTCCTTTTTTCTGAATTAAATGTTTCTTACGTCTACCGTACGGCCAGGGTAAACAGCCAAAGCGTGCTGCAATACCTTTAAGGCTTTTGCCAAGTCTTCTTTAGAGATGGCGTATGCGATTCTGACTTCGTCTTTACCCATTTCAGGGTCGGTATAGAAACCGCTTGCAGGGGCTAACATAACAGTCTGTCCTTCGTCTTCAAATTCTTCAAGCAACCAACGGCAGAAATTTTCAGAATTGTCGATTGGCAGACGTGCAACGGTGTAGAATGCACCCATTGGAATTGGAGAGTAAACTCCAGGAATCTTGTTCAAACCGTCAACCAGGAACTTTCTGCGTTCTTCAAACTGGTTGTAGGCGTCGAGCATATATTCTTCTGTTGTGGCGTCGATGGTGGCTTCTGCTACCAACTGGCCGAGCAATGGCGGACAAAGACGCGCTTGGCAGAACTTCATGACATTCTGCTTTAACTCTTCGTTTTTAGTAACGATAGCGCCAATGCGTAGACCACACTCGCTGTAACGCTTAGAAACAGAGTCGAACAAAACCACATTGTTCTCAATGTCCTTCAAGTGGAATGCTGAAATATAAGGAGCGCCGCTGTAGCAGAACTCGCGGTAAACCTCGTCGCTGAAGAGGTAGAGGTCGTATTTCTTAACTAAGTCGCGAATCTGGTTCATTTCATCGCGGCTGTAGAGGTAACCAGTTGGGTTGTTCGGATTGCAAATGAGGATACCCTTTGTTCTTGGGGTAATCATAGCCTCAATCTTCTCGATGTGTGGCAAATGGAAACCTTCCTCAATAGTGGTTACCACAGGTTTGATGGTGGCACCGCATGCAACCGCAAATGCTGTGTAGTTGGCATATGCTGGTTCTGGAACGATGATTTCGTCTCCTGGGTCGAGACAGGTCATAAACGCAAAGTTCACGGCCTCAGAACCGCCAGAAGTGACAATGATATCGTCGGCAGTTACATTGATGTTGAACTTTTCGTAGTATTTTACCAGTTTTTGGCGAAGACTCAAATTACCGTTACTTGCGGTATAAGGCATAAGAGTTAGATCGATGTTCTTAAGATAGTCGACCGCCGCTCGAGGAGACGCTATGTCTGGTTGACCGATGTTCAAGTGATACACTTTTACACCTCTTGCTTTAGCAGCGTCAGCAAATGGAACCAATTTTCTAATTGGCGATGCTGGCATAATCTGTCCTCGTTTAGATGTTTGTGGCATTTTTGTCTTATCCTTATTTTGTTAATCTACCGGAGGCACATAGACCTCCATTTTAATAATATGCAAAAATAAGTAATGAAACGCCAAAATTCAAATAAAAGTCTTATATTTGTCCTACTAAACAACCTTTAACTTACTCTGAGTGGTCGGCTGTTGCCGACTATTCTGGTTGCCATGTTTGCATTTGTGGCGACTGGAATTAGCACCCAATCCTTGGGTGCTTTTTTGTTTTTTTCACACTTATAGTTGCGGTTAGTATCAAATAAATTGGTATATTCGCATTCGAATTTTGAAAGAATGGCCGAAAACGAAGTTGATACTTTAAAAAAACTTGCAGAGAATGTTGATAATCTGATGGATCTCTGCGATAAGTTAAAGGCCGAACGCGACGCGGCCCTCAACCGTGTTGGCGAAATTGCTGCTGATTTGGCGAACGCTAATGTTGAAATAGCAACATTGAAACAGAAAAACAGAACCTTGCAGTCTATGCAGTTAGGCGATGTGTCGGTGTTGGCGGCCAAACAGAATAAGGCACAACTTTCGAAATTGGTGCGGGAAATTGATAAATGCATCGCTCTTTTGAATACTTGACCACATGGAACAGGAAAAAGTAGCAGTCAATATAAAAATCGGATCACAGGTTCTGCCATTAAAGGCAACACTTGAGATGAAAGAAATTTATGAATTGGCTGAAAAAAGGGTGAACGATATATTGAGTAAAAATAAAGACGCTTATTCCAAGTACGGCATACAGTTTGAACTCAGTATGGCTGCCTTCCAATTGGCTTACATATTGGAAGAAGAGCGAAAAAACCATAAGAAGGAAATGGATCAGTTGGAGGCACTCTCCGATAAAATGAACGATTTCTTGAAAAAATAGGGCGAAATTTTGTACAGGCGCTTCGTGTGCCTAAGTTCTTTTGCCTCATTCATAAGGTTGCATTATATTATTTTGTAATACCCGCATCGTTACTGCAAAGGCAGTAGTGATGCGTTTTTTTTATATATTTATTCATTAACAAATTAAATACAATAATGTCAGTAACTACCGTAGTGATTATTGCTGTCCTTGCGTTTTTAATTGGTGGCTTGATTGTATGGCTGATTCAGTCTACCGCCCTTAAATCGCGTACCGACAATATTATTGCTAGTGCCGAAGTGAAGGCGCAGGCAATTCATGACAAAAAGGTTCAGGAAGCAACGGCTAAGTACCAGAATTTAAAAAATGAGTATGACGCTCAGGTAAATCAGCGTAACTCGAAGTTGCAGCAGGCAGAGGCTAAAGTTCGCCAGCGTGAACAACAGTTGAACCAGATGCAGGCCGAAGTTAACAAGGCTCGTTCTGAAAACGACGCTGCACGTGAAAACTTGAAGAACCAGTTGCAAAATGTAGAACAGCGTAAGGTTGAGCTTGAAAAACTTCGCAAGCAGGAAAACGAACGTTTGGAAGTCATCTCTGGTCTTTCTGCCGCTGAAGCAAAAGAACGCCTTATTGAAGGCTTGAAGGAAGAGGCTAAGACAGACGCAATGGCGTATGTCAACGAAATAATGGAAGACGCTAAGATGAATGCGAACAAGGAAGCGAAGAAGATCGTTATCCAAACCATTCAGCGTGTGGCTACTGAGGCTGCAATCGAAAACTCTGTTACCGTCTTCAATATCGATTCTGACGAGTTGAAGGGCCGTATCATCGGTCGTGAAGGTCGAAACATTCGTGCGCTTGAAGCTGCTACTGGTGTTGAAATCATCGTTGACGATACTCCAGATGCTATCGTCCTTTCTGCGTTTGACCCTGTCCGCCGTGAAATTGCACGCTTGGCTTTGCACCAGTTGGTAACCGACGGCCGTATTCACCCTGCGCGTATCGAAGAAGTTGTTGCTAAAGTCCGCAAGCAGGTTGAAGACGAAATTGTTGAAACTGGTAAGCGTACTACTATCGATTTGGGTATTCATGGTTTGCATCCTGAATTGGTTCGTTTGGTTGGTAAGATGAAGTATCGTTCTTCTTATGGCCAGAATTTGTTGCAGCACGCTCGCGAAACTGCTAACCTTTGTGCCACTATGGCTTCAGAGTTGGGCTTGAACCCTGCTAAGGCTAAACGCGCTGGTTTGCTCCACGATATAGGTAAAGTGCCTGATGATGAACCAGAATTGCCACACGCAATACTTGGTATGAAGTTGGCAGAAAAGTATAAGGAAAAGCCAGACATCTGCAATGCTATTGGTGCTCACCACGACGAAGTGGAAATGGAAACCCTTATTGCTCCGTTGGTTCAGGCTTGTGACGCAATCTCTGGTGCTCGACCAGGTGCTCGCCGTGAAATTGTTGAGGCTTACATCAAGCGTTTGAACGACCTTGAAAAGTTGGCTGCTTCTTATCCTGGCGTATTGAAGACTTACGCTATTCAGGCTGGTCGTGAACTCCGCGTTATTGTTGGTGCCGACAAGATTGACGATAAGGAGACCGAAACATTGTCTTACGAAATCGCTAAAAAGATTCAGGATGAAATGACTTACCCAGGACAGGTTAAGATTACCGTCATCCGTGAAACTCGTGCTGTAAGCTACGCTAAATAATACAGTCTTATAATCTTCTATATAGAAAAGCGCGTCTCGTTCTGAGGCGCGCTTTTTTTGTGTTGCCGATAGGCGTGGTGATTCCCTAATACCGTTGTTTAAACTGCGTTTGTCGCCTTGGTGGACTGTTCCTGATAAAATAAAACACGCCTGGGTGATGTCCTTAAGTGCTGTGATGTGGCTGGCCACCATTGGAGGAATCAATTGCCTACTATGATAATTAGTGCAATTCGTGGACGAGTGTATAAGGCTCTGTTATCAGTCGCAAAGTAGAATATAGCCTTATTATCGTCATCACTTTGGCAAGACGTGCGTGTGATGAAGGAATCGTCTCTCAATAGGGCGGTGGATGAAATGTCGCTATTGTTGGATGTGCTTTTTTATTAAGAAACGAAATTGCCGGGTTTGCGCATAATCTGGTAAAATATATATAACAAAAAAGCGAGATCTTGCGACCTCGCTCTTCTTAAACTCAAATAAACTACAATTTAAAAATAAAAATTAGATTCTGGTGAGTCTCACGACTGACCATACAGAATTATACAATTACCGTGCCAAAGATGTGATTGAATCCTGAAATTTCATCGAATTATTCAAATATTTCGATGTTTTTTGAAAATTTTCAGGTAAAATATGTCTCTTGTTCATGTTTTTGCCTTTGTTAGCCCCTGAAAGGGGGGCAACAAAAAAGCGAGATCTTGCGACCTCGCTCTTCTTAAACTCAAATAAACTACAA
>JAKSKS010000069.1 GCA_024401615.1 Paludibacteraceae bacterium | reverse complement strand
GAAAAGCACAAGTTGCAAGACTGGGTGAATGTTTGGGACCCAGACCGTGAAAGCTACTTCTGGGAATTCTACGATGCAAGCGTAACTCCAGGCATCTACCTCATTGAAAGCAAAACCGGCAAAATCATCGCAAAGAAGATTGATATGCCTACTTTGGGTATGATTTTGGAAGAGGAACTGATTAAGCGTCCAGAAGCAGAAGAGAAAAAGAAAGCAGGTAAAAAATAGTACATATGGAAGAAAAAGAACCAGAACAGAAAAAGAACGAATTGCAGATTGAATTGAGTCCTGAAGTTGCAGAAGGCGAATATGTCAATATGTCTATCGTAACTCACTCACCAAGCGAATTCGTGCTCGACTTTGTCCGCATTCTCCCTAACCTGCCAAAAGCAAAGGTAAAGTCACGCATCATCCTTACCCCAAGTCAGGCTAAAAGATTGAAAGAGGTGCTACAGCGCCAAATCAACATCTACGAAGCCAACAATGGCGTCATTACCGACAACGGAGGTAATATAAACAATCCGGGCACGCCTATCAATTTCGGCAACTCCGGCATGGCTTAAGTCAACAACGCTACCAAATAGGAAAGGAGGCAAACGCGAAACGTTTGCCTCCTTTGTTTTATGCTGGTCAGAGTTAACACCAACCCAAATGCAAGATGCTATTCTCACTCACCGTCGTTTAGTTTCCAAGTAGAAAACGGATGCTTTGCCAGATTAGAGTTGCGATAACGCTTTTCGTCAGAGACATCCTCACCAATCCATTCAGGTATATCTACCTGTTCGTCTTCGCTCTTCATCTCCACTTCAGCAGTGACCAAACCTTCGTTCAAGCCCAAGAACTCATCCACCTCCCAAGTATGGCCGTTATAAGGTATCTTATAGCGGTACTTGTCCACTATTGGGGTTTGCGTTAGCATTTTCAAGGCCTCGGCGTCAGCAAGCGGAATCTCATACTCAAACTCCATACGCGAGATGCCTACCGACTTGCTTTTAATCGTCAAGAAAGCCTTATCGTCGGCTATGCGGACACGAACAGTGTTACCAGCCTCGTTAAGGTACCATTGGGCCATACGAATACCCTTTGGAGCTACTTTTCTCCAATTGTCGTTTTTCAATAAAAACTTGCGTTCTATCTCTACTCCCATTAGTTACTTCATTATGTTAGTTTGGCAACAAAGATAGCGGTTTCAACTAAAAACTTAGACAATAAAAGCCTTATAAGCAGATTGCAAACAAAAAAAACACTGATTTTTCAAGTTTTTTGCGCACCACTATTTGTTTTACCAGATTTTCTTCCTATCTTTGCATCGCAAAACCAAAAAGGTACCATAGCTCAGTTGGTAGAGCAAAGGACTGAAAATCCTTGTGTCACCGGTTCGATTCCTGTTGGTACCACACTGTAAAAAGTATTCATATTCTTATTGATTTTGGTTTTGGTACCATAGCTCAGTTGGTAGAGCAAAGGACTGAAAATCCTTGTGTCACCGGTTCGATTCCTGTTGGTACCACTCCTTTAAAATCCGGAACAGAAATGTTTCGGATTTTTTTGTTTTTAGCATATTCGATAAATCTTTTTAGAATCATCATAAACATGATAAAACAAATTGCACTTGGTGCTTTTCTTTGTTACGGAATTAACGCAACTGCCGATTGTTTCGACGTATTAGACCCGAACAATACAATAAGAACAAACTCTTTAACAGTAGATGATGCAAAAAGATGTGGCAATTATGTTCTTGAAAATGTTCAATTCGACAGCGAATCGGCTGATGAAGATTGTATAACAGCCGATGATATGAAATGCCTAAAGACTGCTTTCAAAGTAGTTTTTTATTATTTCGAAGATCACGATGGTATTCCTAGAAACAAATTCTTATTCCCCAACGAAGATTTATATGCTTTATTTCTGATTCATACATTTTCGAAAAACAGCAACTTGACTCCGACTCTCGACAGTTACAAATCTTTCTTGAATTACATGATTGGATTGTATGACGCATCTATTTCAAATAGCAAATTAAAACACGAAAACTTCGCTCCCAACAGAACGGGACTTCATTTGGCACGAATCAAACAATGGAAGGAAGAAGGCAAACTCGATTCTATTGCCAATGTCGGTTACAAATACTCACTGCGTACAAATAAAAGCCGCGTAAACACTGATTACCTCGACTCGCTAATCTCTTCATACAATGCAGGCGCAACCCCTATACTGGATATACAGATAAAAGATAAAGAATTCGAAACTGTAACTGACGATTTAAGATTGAGACTGCTCAAATGCCAAGCCTATAGTTTTTACTGTGACAAAAAAGGCATCAAAAACAAAGAGGTTTCTCGAGCAAAAGACCTACTTGAGAAATGGAAGAAAATCTACACCGACCGTTTTGGCGAAATCCTACTTACAGGTGATAAGAAGTTTTACATCTCTAATTACTTAGTGGTCCACTCTTTGACAGAATGCGGGAATGAAATGGATTTTAACGACCACTACAAAATGGTTGAGGATATAGTTATTGACAACATTGACGACGACGCATTTAAAACCTTTGTGAAAATGTATAAGGAAAACACCTTATACGACTACATCCAAAGCGAATACTTGCGTAAGCAATCCGTTATTAGATAACGTCTTTAAAAATGCTGAAGGGGGATGCTTTCCACCCCTACCAAAAAGATAGGAGGTATACCACAAACAGCGGTATACCTCCTATTCTTCTATTGACTAATTAAACTTATTTTTTGCCCCTTACAAGTGTGAAATGACCTGTATAGTACTTGTCTAACTCCTCTACCCATATTTCGTACCAATAGTCGGTAGAAGGCAAAGCATTGCCGTTGTAAGTGCCATCCCAACCGCCATATTCAGAAGCGACTGTTTCTATCAACTTCTTACCCCAACGGTCGTATATACGGATTTTTGCATCCGGATACTTACTGATATTCTCTATCTCGAAGAAATCGTTAATGCCATCGCCATTTGGTGTGAAGAAGATTGGCACCTTAATATCATAAGACTTTGTTCGGAAGGTAGTGTCGCCCACACAACCCATCACGTCACGCACCTGTATGGTATACTGGGTTGAGAAGTGGAAATTGGTAAACAAATTGTCTTTTGTCCAATCCTGACCGTAATTATATTCATAACTACCGCCCCCGCCATCTACAACCACTTCTATTTCACGATCAGCACGGTCTTCCAAAGCAACAACCTTCGGATTACTTACCACGTTCACGTTTGCAGCCAGTTCTTCGCTACATTTGCCGTTGGTTACAACCACGTAATAGGTAGTTGCTTCGGCAGGACTTACAGTTATCTTGAAAGCTTCACCCTCCAACTGGGTATGGCCGGCATCAGCATACCACGCATAGTGATATGCATTGCTTCCATCAACTTTAAGCGATACAGAACTTCCCTCACATACAAAAGTGTCGGCTGTCGTTGCGTTCACTTTTGCGCTCACATTAACCTCCACAGCATTCGACATGCCTGTGCAACCGTGCTCAGTGGTGTACTGCACACTATAGATGGTAGTCTCTAATGGATTAGTTGTATAAGTTGCAGCAGTCGCACCCAAATCCGAGAACAACGATCCAGCCTTCGACTTATACATCCAGTTCAATGAAACGCCTTCCACATCTTCTGCAATCAAGTCAACATCCTCACCCTCGCAAATAGAATCAGAAGAAACTTCTATCCCCATTAAAGGAACACGCTCTACATTTACAACAACATTTGCCACTGCCGATTCACACGACTTGGCCATTGCGGTAACCGTATAAGTGGTGGTTGTCTCTGGTGTAACCTTTAGAGACGCTGTTTTGTTTGGCAACACCTCTTCGTTGGCCTTCCAAACAAACTCAACCGGACGACCTTCCACCTCTGGTTCCAAAGAGGCTGCCACACCTGGACACACAAAAAGTTCATTTGGCAACGTCACCATAACTTTCTCTTCCGCCTGAACTTTCACCTCTTTCGATGATATGTTCTTACAAACCTCTGCGCCAGTAGTTGAGACTTGGTAGTACGAGGTTTCAGAAATCACATCAGACTGGGTCTGTTCATTCGCTTCAGAAAGAGTAGTCTCCCCTGCCGAAGTGCGTTTTGTCCAAACAAGGCCCTTAGCGTTTTGCGCTGTTACCGACAAATCTACGGTAGAACCAACACAAGCGATGTCGCAACACGATGAGATTTCGCCAAGCACAGGTTGCTGCTCTACGTCCACTACAAAAGACTTGCTGACAGAAGGACAAACCGTACCTTCCACAGTCGCCTCATAAGTATTGGAGTCATCGGTCGGCATATCCGTCAAACTTACCACATCAGCAACTTTTGTTCCGTTCTTGGTCCAAACTACAGATGTTGGAGTTCCCGATTTAATGGTTATAACCGAAGCCACACGAGTTCCGCTACATACCAAAGGTGCTGGTTCGCTAATAGCAAACCGCACGGAATCTTCAACCTCAATTGACACTACATTTGACTCAGCACCAGGACACATTTCCGAGCCAACTGCGGTTGCCTTATACCAAGTGTTAGTTTGTGGCAACAAGTTAGTGCCGTCACCCTCCATTTTCACAAAGGCAACGCCATCGGCCGACGACCACCACTGGGTCGATTTCGCATTTTCAGCGGTCAATGTTATGTTTACAGGTGTGTTCACGCAAACAGAAGTCTGCGCAGTCGTCAAGTTCAAAGAAGCCGGCTTCTGAACATCGACCTCAACTGACTTCACAACCTTCGGACAAACCTTTCCCTCTAACGTAGCCACATACATTTTAGACTCTGGTTCATCAAGTTTTTTACTTGCAAAGGCCGGCTGTTCAACTCCATCAAATGTAAATTTAGAGTTGCTGTGGGCTGCCGGTATGTTGAATGCGAATGTAACGCCCGTACCTTCACAAACGGCAGGTTTATCGACTGTAAAGTCAAATTTCGCAGAGTCTTCCACTGCCACACAGACCACATTAGACGCAGATGCGACGCAAACCTTTCCCGCTCCACTTTCCAATTTATAGCAACGGGTCGCACTCTCGGCAGTCTGTACATATTCGCTTGCAAGTGCACATTCTTTAAACGGAGTATTGGCGCCAGCATTAACCATTAACTTATAAGGCGCGTCAACCGGGTCTACAGTATAGTCAAACGTTACTGCCGCATTTTCACAAACCAACTCATCCGATACTTTCAGTTCAGAGAAGGTGGTTGGCACTTCAACTATTACTTCTACCTCTTTCTCTACCTTTGTTGGGCAAAGTTTTCCTGTAATACCCAACGTGTAAGTTGTAGTCTCTGTCGGATTTACTACTAACGTTCCTGCAGGCATAACGTCTGCGGCATTTCCTTCTACCAGATTAGCAACACCAGCCACCAAATCGGCGGTCAACGTTATCTCTGCATTATCAGCCCCCTTACAAACCATCGCCTTGTCGGCTGTAAGTGTAAAATCAACAGGTTGCTCTACCGTTACAGTGAAGACCTCCGACTGCGCGGCGGCACATCCTACACTTGGGGTTTGTACCAAGTATTGGGTAGTAACCGTTGGGATCACAATTTCCGAAGTTTCTGTGTCGCTTTCGCTATACACGCCTTCCTTAAACATTGTGTAGGCAGTCTCACCCTCTTGCTTTTTCATCCACCTCAACGAGGTGACATGGTCGAGCGTCACATTGATTGTAGAAGAGCCGCCAACACAGTATTCAATTTCGTCTATCGATGCTTCTATTACTGCAGGGTAATTCACAACAACATCAAAAGAGATTTCCTTACTAGGGCACTTAACGCCCGATGCTACAACCTTGTATGTGCGGTTGCTGTCTGGCGAACAAGTCAGCACTGCATCTGTACCACCGTCAATTTCGGTAAATTCGGCAGAGCCCGATTTAGATTGATACCACTGTATGTTTTGCGCTACGGCTTTCGAATCTACCGTAATTTCCTCAAAGGCACATACCTCCTTATCTTCTAAAGACGCCGCCAATTCAACTTTAGCCTCGGCAGTTACAGTTGCCGTTTTCTCTTCTGACACACAAACTGCACCTTTTGCAACAAGTGAAACTTCCACATCGTTCGCAACACTGGCAATCGGAAACTCGTCGTTAGTGCTTGCAGCACCATTCCACTCATAAGAAAGCGGATAACCCTTTGTAACGACAGCCTTGTAAGTAGTGTCGGAACCTACACACAATGTTGTAGAAACCAAATCTTCCAATTCTATAGGTTTGTCTACATTTACGGTGAAGATCATAGAGTCAGACACACAACTTTCGCTATACCCCAAAAAGAGGTATTGAACGCTGTCGGTTGGAACGACTTTGAAACTCAAGTTTTCAGCAGCCTCTGCTCCAACAAACTCAACCTCCTGCTTCCATTCATCGCTTTGTGGCTCTTTCGAGAACCAACGTACAGTATCGAGGGCTGCAGCATTTGTTTGCTGCACCGCCATTACAATTGGCTCTTCGCTTTGGCAGATGTTGTATTCCTTATCAGAAGCAAAATCAAATTCAGGTGCTACACATTCACAACGAACGGTCATTACGTTCGAAACTCGATAGAGGTAACAGCCGTCGTTCGGATAACCTTGTTTGGCGATTTGTTCGGTGACTTCCGATTTAGGACCTGCCACAATAACCCGGTAGCGAATGCCAACATTCACCAAGGTGTCGTTCACATTCTGCATATTTCGGAGTGCAGTTATTGTAAGGTCACCCTTTTCGCTTGCCAATCCGCTTTCTTCTGTGAGGTTTTCCCATGTTTCGCCACCATCTTCCGACTTTTGCCACAAGCAGTAAACATTATCGTTATAAATCTTATTCCAACCAGTCAGGTCGCCGACTTTCAGTGTATATTCGTCAACACCACACAAGCCAACCACATCATCCTCGCCATTTACAGACAATTCAACCTTTGGAGCAGCCTCGTCGCAAGCAATCAACGAAATATCGTCGAGCGCCAAGTCATTACCCTTGTCACCATTGCCCGCATGGTCGTAAATGCGCAATTTTACTTTTTCACCTGTGCTGACAAAGCTTACGCCATAGTTTTTCCATGGAATTTGTCCCTTTAACGACTCTGCATTAGGCATATCGCCCGTTTCAATTGAAGCAAGCACCTCGTCGTTTTTAGCATTAACAATTTCCATTGTCAAATTGCAGAGCACACCTGTTTTATCTCCGTTGGCAACACGTTTTGAAATAGACGACGCCCATAACGAGAAATAGTAAGAAGTGTTTTCGCAAGTAGTGAAGCCCAGTTCCTGTTCGTAAATAACCTTATCTTTATAGGTCTTGCTGATGTTTATCACCAAGAAACCACCATCAGCGTCACCAGTGTGGTCGGTACCGTCCATAGCGGCAAACCAGGAGCCAGCGTCCTGCATATGGCTAACAACGGCATATTCACCATCGTCCACACTCTTCTTCATATCCTTCAAGAACTTGTGTCCCTTCAAGTAAGCGCACTCTTTACGCGTACCGGCAGGCACTGAGCCGAAGTCATCTTTCCAAAGCACCAACATATCGTCGTTGAAGTGGCATTGAGCCGTACATTCAAGCGTTACAGTGTTGGTGATGAGGTAAACGCCACAGCCATCTCCAGCCACACCTGCAGCGGCATTTTTGGCAGTTTCTGCATTTTCTGCCACAATAGTCCTATAAAGAATAGTTCCACCTTCTTCAGTTTCAAAAGCGACCGACTTGCCCGTTGCAGAAAGCGTATTCCAAGTCAAACCACCGTCGTTGCTTGTCTGCCATACGGCAACAGCATCCGGATAGTTTTTAGTCCAACCTTCCATACTGCTCAAATTAATTGTAGGGGAAGGTTTTTCGGTGCAGTCGAAACCGGTAAGGGAGGTAAGTTTTGGATTGTTGTTAATATAGATAGAGTCTTGTGGAATATGCATACCGCACACACGCAGCGAGATGTCGTCAATCACCACCTGTGTACCATACGACTCTGTGCCCGGATCGGTGCTGACAATTTTAAAGATAAGGCTACCAGTTCCTTCTGCCGGAGAGAAGTCGATCTGATATTGACGCCAAACAGCGTCTTTGCCTCCATTACCTTGCGCTATTGGCAAAGAAGCCAGTATGTTACCCTTAGTGTCGAGCACTTGTCCCTCCATATAAAGCGTGCTCCAGCCACCTAAAGCAGCCGCGTTAAACGAGAATATGTAACTCTTACAGTTACAGAACGGACCAGAAACAACGCGTTCGTAAATGGTACCCGTTTCCTTGTTCACACGGCAGTATAGCATACCTCCGTCGGCATTGCCTGTGTGGTCTGCAAATTCTGGGACTCCATCCCATGAGTTTTTCTGGGTATTGTTCGGATTGGCTGTTACGGCATAGTTTCCTGCAGACAATCCTTTTTCTACATAATTGAACTTACAATAAGGAGACTCAACAGATCCTGCCGGAACCGAGCCAAAATCGTCGACAAACAAGGCCAAGAGGTCATCAGAATAAGAACAATCTGCCTTTGGCTGCGCGCTGAGCGTATTAGAAATAGAATAGTAAGCACAACCACCCTTCGGACCGCCATATTGTGCAATATAAAGCGCTTGCTCCTCAGCCAAAGCATTAGTCGATCCACCGGTAATAATGACACGGAAAACAGAACTCTTGTTCTTGTCCATTTCAATTTCCGCATCCAACTTGTCTATACCGCTCACTTCTTTCACATTGGTCCAAGTCACACCGTCATCGGTAGACTGCTGCCACAAGAAATAAACCTTATCATAGATTTTCTTCCACTCGGTCAGCACTGGTGTTGGTACCGAGAACACTGCCAAATACGAGCAATCGTTTTTTGATCCCGCTTGAGAAACCGATGTTGCAGAAATAATTGGGTCTGGTATTTCCTCTGTATCGTTACGGTACAACGAAATATCGTCTATAACGAAGTCGTTGTAACCACTACCCCAGTTCACAACCTGCAATTCCAACACATCGCCATCGTTGGCGGTAAATGTACACGAGTATTCCGACCAGTTACGGTCGCAAGTGGCACAGTCGCTTGGGTTAGGTGTACCCCAACCACCAAACTCCCAATATGGAATCTCTTTAGTTCTAATATTACGGATTTCCTCGCCTGTTTTGGTATTGATTACCTTCATCTCCAAATCGGCGTTACCACCATCATCCTGATAGGCAGTGATACTGGCCGCATAAATAACAAACTTGTATTCGCGGCTGTCACACAAGTCAAACTCAATCTGCTGTGTGTAAATAGGCAAACCAGTGCCCACTTCAGAGTTCACCACCAACATGGCTCCGTTTTTGTTTCCCGTGTGGTCACGTCCTCCTACAAAGTGTCCTGCAGACTGATTACATGACTTAAAGCGGTTGTAAGCCCACCAAGTGCTGTTGGCTATACCGTACTGGCCATCGTCAATATAACCACACTCGCCCTGCCAGTCGCCCTGTTCGTGGTACTCAATATAGCCAGCACTGCCATAATGGGCTTTCGACTCATATCCGGCATAAGAATGGCGGGGCACCGTCATACTTGTATTTGGGAAATCTTTAATCACTGTGTCTTCTGCCACGCCAAAATCTTCTCTCCAAACAAGGTTCCACGATTGGGAGAATGCACTTTGCGCGCCAACTAGCAACAGAGCTAACGACAACAGTTTCTTCAAAGAATTGCGTCTCATGGTATGTAGTAATTATAGTTTGTTCTAATTGTAGTAGTTAGTTACGTAAAATTACGACTTTTCGGACAAATTAATAAAGGACTATTGTAACAAAAAGAAGTATTCTAGTTTCAGTTCACATTTTTAAAAGCCATATAGAAAGTGTAATTTTGTAACAAATTGGGAATTTTGCCCACATCTGCAACAAAAAAGAGACAATATCTAATGGAAAACGAAGAAAACAGCATCGATCTATTTTTCGACACGGTAGAAACCCACACCACCAACGCACATATGCAGAAGAAAGATTCTTTTGCGGGACAGCTCTGCAAAAAAGGATACAATGTGGCTCTGATTGGTGTTTCTGACCACAACGTGAAAAACGGGAATGTTGCCGACGCCATCCGCAAGGAACTCTACTCTTTGAAAGGAGGCTTCAAAAACCTGAAAATTGCAGATTTGGGAAATATTAAGTCGGGAAGCAAGAAGAACAACACCTTCTTCGGTTTGCAGTACGTTATTGAGCAGTTAACGTCCAAAGGCATCGTCTGCATTGTGATGGGGAACAATCAAAACTTCACAATTGCAACTGTCGAGGGGGTGCGTCGCCACAACAACGAAATTTCACTCACAGTTCTCGATTCCCGCTTAGACTTGGGCACAAGCCTGACCATGCCAAGCAAAACCAACGAGAACAACTTTTTGTTGCCTCTAACCATACACCCTTCCGTCAGTTACTGCAACGTGCTCGGTTTCCAACAATACTACTGCTCAAACAGCCAGTTGCAATACATGGAGCAGCATAACGCTATCGACACCTTTGCGAAAAACGTCAACAACATCGAGTATACCACCCGTATTGGGCGTCTGCGCCAGAATTTGTTTAAAGCAGAACCTATTCTCCGCGACACCGACATTCTCAGCATCGATATGAATGTAGTTCGCCAAGCCGACGCACCGGCAGCCACCCATCCTTCTCCAAACGGTTTCCAAGGCGAGGAAATTTGCCAACTCCTCCAATACGCGGGTACCAGCGACCGCCTCTCGGTAGTTGGTTTATTCGGCATGGAGAACAAGTTTGACCAGCGCGGACAAACAGCCGCCCTTGCCGCACAAATGCTTTGGCACCTGATTGAAGGACTCGACAACCGCGCGGGCGACTACCCGGCTACAAGCATCGACAACTGCAAAATGATGGTTATTCCCGGCGAAAAGGAAAACGAACTCCACTTCTATTATAGCGACAAACTGCAACACTGGTGGGTAGAAGTCCCTACAAAAAACGGAAAACGCATTATGGCATGCCAAGCAAAAGACTACGAAGAAGCCAAAATGGGCATAAAACCAAATGTCTGGTTCCGCCACTTTTTCAAATAAAAAAGACCATCAATGAAAATCGACGCTTATCAAAATCTTCCAATCATTAAGGAATACAACTCGTACATCCGTTTAGAGCGTTCCTTGTCCGACAACACCCGTGTGGCTTATTTGGAAGACCTGGCTAAACTAATGGACTACTTGAAAGGCACCGGTGTCGATATTCAGAATGTGGAGCGCGAGCACATCGAGAACTTTTTGATAGACCTTAGCGACTTGGGCATTACGCCCCGCTCACGCGCCCGCATCATATCTGGCATAAAGGCGTTCTTCCAGTTCTTACTAATGACCGACAAAAGGGAAGACGACCCTACAGCCTTGATTGAGATGCCACAAATAGGCAAACACCTTCCAGAAGTGTTATCTATCGAAGAAATAGACGCTATGGAAGGCGCTATTGACCTTACACAACCCCAAGGCCACAGAAACAAAGCAATAATAGAAGTTCTATACAGTTGTGGACTGCGTGTGTCTGAAATGCTCAATTTAAAGATTTCTGACATTTATATCACCGAACAGTTCATCACCGTCGTCGGCAAAGGCAACAAGCAGCGTCTGGTCCCCATTTCAGAGTCCGCAATCAAATACATCAATTATTGGTTGGAAGACCGCGACGAACTTAACATTAAAAAAGGATGCGAGGATTACGTATTCCTTAACCGCAGAGGCGGACAACTCAGCCGCATTATGGTGTTCAACATCATTAAAGATTTAGCGGCCAAGGCCGAAATTCAAAAAACAATTAGTCCGCACACTTTGCGACACTCTTTCGCCACCCATTTGTTGGAAGGAGGGGCCAACCTACGCGACATACAAGAAATGCTGGGTCATAAATCCATACTAACTACCGAAATATACACCCACATCGACCAAAACCTGCTTCGCGAAACCATCAACCTGTTTCATCCATTCAACAAAAAGAAATAAAAAAGGCATCCAATCGGATGCCTTTTCTCGTATATCTCAAACCAATCAGTATTGTGTTGGCGGATAAAGTCGGTCTATTTCAGCCCAAATCACATTTGTTAAATACTGGTTAAACGCGTCAATGTCGCTGTAACGAAGTGTTTTCTGGTGCTTACGGTAGTTCAACTCGTTGAAACGGTCATATACAGCACGCATATTCAACGACTGCTTCAAGTAGTTCTTTGCCTCCTGGTTGGTCAACAACACATCAGCATACCAAGAACTCAACGAACCCCACGAGGTGTCCCAACCTTCATTGGTAAAATAGTTATAATTGGAATTTACTATTTGACGAATGCCGTTATTTACAAACTGTTCGTCCAAATAATCGTCTTGAGCCTGTGCCGCAAAAGACATAAGCAACATCAAGCACGCGAAAATCTTTTTCATATATTATTCCTCCCTTTATTTATTCTTTTTTTGTTAGTAGGCAAAAACAGTGCCACACCACACGAACACATAAAAAAACCGCACACGGTAGGTGTGCGGCTAGTTTTACTTATCCAGTAAAACTCAACTTAGAACTAAACTACAAATTATATAAAACTACAATCGAAGTTTCCCAACTTCACATAATTTTATGCAATTTCTGTGCCAAATATTGCCTTTACAAGGTAAAAGTAACTCTTATGGCAGTAGTTTTATCTATGTTGGGCTTACTTTTCCAAAAAATCCTTGATTCTTGACTTTTCGCCCATAAACAATGCGAGAACAAAGAAAATTCCCACAAAAGCGATCAGCGACAAGATGAAGGTTGGAATATACTTGTTTTGAACCTTTACTAACACGAAGTCGCGAATGAAGGTCGCACAATTCGAATATACCGCACGTTCGAACAATTTTTCATTACGAATCTTTTCCAACGACAAGATATCGTTATAATAAAGTTCCTTGTTCTTTTCAGATACAATGAGCGGACCGTTCAACTTCATTTCCTTTCCGGCCTTTAAGAAATATTCGTACTTACGCAAACTGTCAAGCATAAGCACTTCCTTATCTATACTTTTAATTTGATCACTTTTAACTATTATTCCATCTTCATAATAT
>JAKSKS010000068.1 GCA_024401615.1 Paludibacteraceae bacterium | reverse complement strand
GCACTGTACGTGTCCATATCGTAGCTTAAAAGATTTGTTTTTGTGTTTTTCATATGGTTGGCCGTATCTTATTTATGCGATTTCGTATCATTTTAGAGTAATAATGTTACGTTAAACCAAAGAAAATCGGTTATGTCTTTAATTTTCCAATCAAATAGCATTGTAATATTGTCTTTTAAAACTAAAACACTTAATTTTGAGCAAACTACAAAACAGTAAAAACTAATTACATATTATATGAATAAACTTAGACTACTATTAGCCGGTGTGGCCGTGTCGGGTGCGGTTAGCGCTGGGGCACAGGTGCTTTATGATTTCGAAAGTGGCGTTGGCACTTTCGGTGGCGAGGGATGGGGTAAGACCGTCACCTCGGAAAAAAATCCGTATAATTGTGGAAACACCAGTGAAAAGTGTGTGAAAATCACAACCGACAGTTATGGTGTTGCTGGTTTTGGAGGAAACATAGGTATTGACAAAAAAATTGTAGCAGTAGATGTTTTCTCTTACACCGATGTTACAATCCGTTGTAACGAATCGTATAATACAGACCTTTCACAATCGATTAAAGGAAAAGTATGGACCACCCTTTATTTTGACTTCCGTTCAAAAGTCGAGGGCCCTGCTTCTTCACTTTGTTTCGGTGTGTCTGGTGAAACTGGTGTTTGTTATGTCGACAATATCCGCTTGGTAGATCAAGCAGGTTCTACTTACGATTGCGAACCTTTATCAAATATCTCAGCCGACTTAGATTATACCTTTGGCCGCGTTCAGATTGGTGGCGGTGGCTTCGTCTCTGGTTTGATTAGTGTTCCTGGTAAGGTAAAGTTGGCACGTACCGACGTGGGTGGTGCATACAAATGGGACGCATCTAACTGCGAATGGAAACAGTTGTTCGATTTCGTAAGCAAGGCAAACATCGGTTTGTTGAGTGTTGAGGCTATGGCTGTTGACCCAAGCAATACCGACAATATGTACTTCTTGTGCGGTTGCCAGTATTATAGCGACGCAAAAACATCAATCCTCTATACAAAAGATGGTGGTAAGACATTCAAGGAAGCAGAAGTTTCTAATGTCCCTCTTTATGTTCATGGTAACGGTAATGGCCGTAATGCCGGTGAAAGATTGGCAGTAGACCCAAATAATGGTAACATTATTTTGGCTGGTGGCCGCGCTGGTGCTCCTGTTATTATGAGTACGGATGGTGGCGCGTCTTGGAAGCCGTTGGCATCTTTCCCTAAGGTTTACACCAAATCAATCAAGTGGCCATCTTGGGTTGATAACTTGCAGGAAACTACAGAAAACGAGAATGGTGTGGCTGCAATTGTCTTCGACGAAAGTTCGAAGTTGGCTAACGGAAATACAGGCCGTATTTTCGTGGGTGTGTCAAAGAGTGGTAGCGACAATGTGTTCGTTTCAGAAGACGGAGGCGCAACTTGGAAGGCTGTTACAATTAACAACAGCCTGATGCCTGTTCGTATGAAGATGAACGGCAAAGGCGATTTGATTATCTCGATGGCCGATAAGTGCTGGGGTGCTGCTTCTGGTGCTATTTACCGCTATAATGTGGCTACCGGAAAGGTGACCGACATTTCTCCATCAAAGCTTGCTTGTAGCGATGTGGCTATTATGCCTTCAAATCCAGACTATATGGTCACTTCAACCAACAACACTTGGGTACCTCAGGCTTGGGATAACGGCAAGAGCGCAAATGGTGACATTATCTGGGTTACAAAAGACGGAGGCGCAACTTGGACCTCTTTGCAAGATAAAATGGTGTTGACCAACAATGGTGTTACTTGGGTTCCTGGTTACGCATTGCACTGGTGTGGCGGTATTTGCTTGGATGCTGATGACGAAAACAAGGCTTCGTTCACTTCTGGTAACGGTATTTGGACTTGCGACAATATTTGGGAAATTTTGACAAACCCAAGCGCAAAGCCTGTTGTTTACTTCGATGTTCAGGGTGTTGAGGAAACTGTACCGCTTGATATGATCAGTATTGAGGGTAAGGCTCCAATGTCTGTAATTGGTGACTATACAGGTTTCGTACATCAGAATGTTGCAGAGTATGCTCCAATTCACGAGCCTGCACCAGGTACAACTTATGGTATTGGTTATGCGGCAAAGAATCCGGACTGCATTGCGCGTGTGTCTGCTTCTGAATACGAGGCTCAGAACTCGTACATCACTACCGATGGTGGTAAAACTTGGAAAAGCATGGGCAATGTAGCTGCTTACCACGTAGGTTTCTCGGCCGATGGTAAGAAAGTGTTCATCTGTACTAAGGCTGGTGAATTGAAGGTTTCTACCAACAATGGCGCTACCTGGGCAGCAACAGGCATCACCTCTGGCGCAAGTTATGTGATTGGCGACCCTGAAAACTCTGACTACATTTATGCAACTACCAAAATCCAGAAAGATGGTTGGATTGACATCACTACTTTCTATGTAAGTAAAGATGGAGGTTCTACATTCACCAAAATTCAGGAAATGGAATTCAACAAATACTCACGTATTACTGTAGTTCCTGGTCACGAAGGTTTGGTTTACCTTCCAAGTCCAAGTAAGGGTGTGTTGGTTTCAACCGACTACGGAGCAACCTTTAAAAATGCAGGTCTGATTACTTGCGACGGTATTGGCGTTGGTAAGGGACAGACTGCTGGTAGTTACACTCTTTATGCGTTCGGTAACGATGGCAAGAACGAAGGATACTTCCGCTCTGTTGACGAAGGTAAAACTTGGTTGTTGACAAACGACAGCAAGCACAATTATGGTGGTTTAGGTAATGGCCAGTTCATTATTGGTGATATGAATGTGTTTGGCCGCTTCTATGTCGGCACAACCGGTATGGGTATTGTTTATGCTGATGAAACAGGCAATTTCGAGGCTCCTGTTTATAGTTGTAGCTCTTCTCAGTCTAATGTAGAGAATTATACTTCAGAAGTTGCTACAGAAGGCTTAAAGGTGTTCCCTAATCCAACCGATGGTGGCTTTTCGTTGAACGAAAGTGGCGATTTGGTTGTAATGAACGCGTTGGGTATGGTAGTGTACGCAGGCACATACACTGAAAATACAGAGGTAGGTGCAAATTTTCCTGCAGGAGTATACTTCGTACGCATCAACGGTAACGTTCAGAAGTTGGTAAAGAAGTAAACTCTTCGAATTAAGACAAGGTTTGTGCCTTGTAAACATATAAAAACCGGGTTCGCAGAAATGACGAACCCGGTTTTTTGTTTTGCATATACGATGTATATGTTTTTGCATAAAAACGCTGATTGTTGATAACTTTGTAAGTATGGTTAATATCTGTTAAATTTATACCGTTTTTATGTTTTACAATATGTTTTTTTTCTTGGCAAGGTGGGGCAAAGGTCGCAAATTTGCACTCGAAAAATAAATAACAATCTTTTTACCTTATAACTAATATCGAAATAAAGGCGGTAGTGATACCGCCTTTACTTTTTTCGGAAGGACAAAAGAAAAATTTGTCCGAAACAGTGTTAAGTGGTAAATTTGAGAACCAAATAAAAATACAACCTATGGCAGACCGTTCGGAAGGCGAAAATATTGATTATAGCAAGTTAGAGAAGGTTATCGACATCGACAGGGTGGTAGCGACAAAGGCTCCCAAACTGAAGAAATGGATTCCTAATTTCGTGTTGCGCTATTTGAAAAACACGCTACACGAAGACGACTTGAATTATTTTATGAGCCTTTACGGCAAACTCCAGGGTAAACCTTTTGCAGAAGCAATCCTCTCTCATTTCCGTATAACGATAAACATTGAGGGAGAAGAGAACATGCCAGAAAACGGCCGTGTTATTTTCGCGTCGAACCATCCGCTTGGTGGCCTCGATGGTGTTGCTCTGCTAAACTTCTTCAACAGCCATTACGAGTCTGTAAAGTCGCCGGTTAACGACGTTCTGATGAATGTGCGCCAACTGACTAACTACTTTATACCCGTAAACAAGATGGGAAACCAAAGCCGCGAGGCTGCAGGTGAACTTTACGACAGTTATGCTGCCGACGATGCCATCCTCTTTTTCCCTGCTGGTATGTGTTCGCGCAGAATCGACTTTAAGGGCACTATCTCTGACTTGGAATGGAAGAAGACATTTGTGGCGAAGGCTGTGCAATACCAGCGAGATGTTGTGCCGGTGCATTTTGTAGGACAAAATTCGAAGTTTTTCTACGGATTGGCCTATTGGCGCAAAAAACTCGGAATAAAGCTAAATATAGAAATGCTATATCTGGTCGATGAACTATATAAGGCAAAGGGTTCTACCTTCACCATCAAGGTAGGTAAGACTATTCCTTATTCTACATTCGACAAGAAACAGAAAAACTATAATGAATGGGCCGATTGGGTTAAGCAGAAAGTTTATGCCCTTTAATTGTGAACCCGTTTTTTGATTCAGAGGCATTATGGAGGAAAAAATTATAGATCCGATAGAAGTTTCGGTAATTGAAGCCGAACTGAAGGGCCACTTGTTGCGAAAGACCAACAAGGCGGGCAATGAAATATATGTGTTCGACGGTTTGGAATGTCCGAACACGATGCGTGAGGTTGGTCGATTGCGTGAAATCGCTTTCCGTACGTCAGGCGGAGGCTCTGGTTTGAGTTGTGACGTCGACCAGTATGACTATTTGCCCACCCACCCTTACAAGCAGTTGGTGGTTTGGAATCCGGAAGAGCGTGAGATTGTAGGCGGCTACCGCTACATACATGGCAGAAATGTGCAGTTCGACAAGCAGGGTGTGCCTATGTTGACCTCGGCGCACTTGTTCTGTTATTCCGAAAAGTTTATCAAAGACTATCTGCCATATACCATTGAGTTGGGCCGTTCGTTTATCCGCCCGGAGTATCAAAGTTCAAAGCGTGGCGCTAAGAGCCTTTTCGCGCTCGACAATTTGTGGGATGGATTAGGAGCGTTGACCGTATCAGTGCCCGACACCCGTTATTTCTTTGGAAAGGCCACTATATACCCGTCATATGGAATAGAGGCTTGCCAGTTGTTGTTCTACTTCTTGCGCAAGTATTTCGCTGACACCGAAAACCTGGTGTATCCACACCGCCCAATGCCAATCAATTTTGACGATGAGAAGTTGGCTTCGATCTTCACGGGTGCAAACTACAAGGAAGACTATGTGATATTGAAGGACGAGGCGAAGAAGTTGGGACGTAGCATTCCGCCTTTGGTGAACGCCTATATGTCGTTGTCGCCAACCATGCGAATATTCGGAACTTCAATTAACGATGAGTTTGGTGATGTTTGGGAAACAGGTTTGATTGTAAACATCGCTGATATTTTTGAGGAAAAGAAGGCTCGCCACGTCGACACATATGAACGTGACTTGAGTCCGGATGAGTTGCTGTAAACAAAACAACGTATAGATATAAGATAGAGGCGGATGTGTTCAACACCCGCCTCTCTTGTTTCAGTAGTCCATCATTGTAAGAATCCATTGGGCAACGCCGCTGCCTTTGTGGACTTTCGTCTTCAAACTGGCAAGGGCCGTTTCTACTGTCTGTGGGTCTTCGCCTGCCGAGTGGTTGCGAAGCAGATGCTCGGCGTAAGGAAGCGTGTATTCGGGATGTCCTTGGAAGGTTATCACCTGTGTTCCAATACGGAAGGCTTCGTTTATGCAGAAATCGCTGGTGGCTATTCTGATTGCGTTGTGGGGCAGTTCAACGACTTGGTCGTGGTGGTTATAAAGGAGCGACAGCTGACGGTCTCCGAAAAGGTTAGCCGAGTATTCGTCAATTATCGTGCTTTCGCGTATACCGGTTCCCCAGCCTTGTTTTGCCTTCACAACCTTACCTCTTAAAGCATGGGCTATAAGTTGGTGTCCGAAACAGATGCCCACTAACTTGCATTTGTTGGTGTAAGCCTTACGAATCCACTCGCCTAAGGTCACAATCCAGGGGGTGTTGTCGTATGCGCTTTGGTTGCAGCCCGTAATCAGGTAGATAGATTTGGTGTCGTCTGTGTCTGGCAACTCGCCAAGGAAGGGGTAGCAGACACGCGTTTCTATGCCCGCGTCGGCAGTCTTGAACAGATTGGCAAACATTTCGGCATAACTCTGTATGTAGGAAGGCAACAACCCGGGAAAGGTGTCGCAAAGAAGTAAGTTTATTCTCATGGTGTTATTCTTTTTAGTAAAGTTAGTGTATAGTCGCCTATGAGGATGACTTTTTGCAGTTGCGTTAATAAGAATGAAAAACAAACTGACAATTCATAAGTTAGAAAAACTGTTTGTAGGAAATTTATAAGCAGTGGAGACGCAAAGATGTGAATTTATAGCAGTGTGTAAAAGTGAATTCGAGGTGGTGCAGGATAGGAAAACTGTTGTTGGGTAGTCATTAAACAAATGTAATTGCCTTATCAAGCATAAAAATGCTTATCTTTGCCAAATACTAATTAGAAAATTTACATTCATAAATAGATTATGTCGTTACAATGCGGAATAGTAGGATTGCCAAACGTTGGTAAGTCCACTTTGTTTAACTGTCTTTCAAGTGCGAAGGCGCAGGCTGCAAACTTCCCTTTCTGTACTATTGAACCAAACGTAGGTGTCATAACCGTTCCCGACGAGCGTTTGAACAAGTTGGTAGAATTGAACCAACCAAAGAACACCGTTCCTGCCACTGTTGAGATTGTGGACATTGCCGGTTCGGTGAAGGGCGCAAGCAAGGGTGAAGGTCTTGGCAACAAGTTCTTGGCCAACATTCGCGAAACCGATGCTATTCTTCATGTGCTCCGTTGCTTCGATAATGGCAACATCACCCACGTTGACGGCAGCATCGATCCAGTGCGCGACAAGGAAATCATCGACACCGAATTGCAGTTGAAGGATTTGGAGACTGTAGAAAACCAGTTGAAGAAGGTTGAAAAGCAGGCTAACGCAGGCGATAAGGATGCAAAAGCGTTGTTTAGCATCTTGACCCGTTTCCACGAGGCATTGTTGCAGGGCAAGTCTTGCCGTACTGTGGAATTGGAAAAGGAAGAAGAGGCTTTGGCACGAAATTTGTTTTTGTTGACTACGAAGCCGGTTCTTTATGTATGCAATGTTGACGAGGCAAGTGCCGCAACCGGAAACAAGTATACTGAAGCCGTAAAAGAGGCAGTGAAGGACGAGAATGCAGAAGTGCTGATTGTGGCTGCTGCAACTGAAGCCGACATTGCAGAGTTGGAAACTTACGAAGAGCGTAAGGAATTCCTTGAGGCTGCAGGTTTGAAAGAGAGTGGTGTTGTCCGCTTGATTCATTCTGCTTATGCCTTGTTGAATTTGGAAACCTTCTTTACCGCAGGTCCTGACGAATGCCGTGCATGGACTTTCCGTAAGGGAATGAAGGCACCACAGTGTGCGGGTATCATCCACACCGATTTCGAGCGTGGTTTTATTAAGGCGGAAGTCATCAAATACGAAGACTATGTTAACCTTAAAACTGAAGCCGCATGTCGTGAGGCTGGTAAAATCCACATCGAAGGTAAGGAATATGTCTTCCAAGATGGTGATATTACCGTGTTCCGTTTCAACGTGTAATTATTGACATCTTGACGGTGTTTTAAAGGTTTTAGTATAAAATATCGGTCGATTATATTGGTATTCTAAAAAAAACAAATAAATTTGTAAGTGCTATAGGGCTTCTAAAACTCAAAAAGCACTTAATACTATTGAAACTTTATTGTCTAATTAAATAATTTAAATTTTATCAAAATGAAAAAGATTTTCCGTCTTACAGCAATGGCTGCTATGGTATCTATGATGGCTACTACTGCAACTTTCACTTCTTGTTCAGATGACGACGATGATGACGACAACAATCCAACTCCAGTTGTTGTTGATGACGAAGACAACTACAATCACGAAACTTTCCAAGTTACTGTAGGTGGTTCTAAGGCTGAAGCTGGTTCTTTCATCTCAGTTGCTGATAGAAAGGTTTACAACACTGCTCAGGTTAAGGAACTTGGTGAAAACTGTAACGTAGAAATCATCTTTGATGGTTCTAAGTTCGCTTCTGCTTCTGAATCAAAGAACGATGCTGTTATTGCATGTGGTCAGGGCGCAATCATCAAGCAGGTTGAAAAGGGAAAGAAGTGGTCTTTCACTACTAGCGAAGGTGCACGTGGTTACATCGAAGTAATCGAAGGTACTGTTGGTTCTGAAACTGCTCAGGTTAAGATCACTGTAGCAATCCGCACTACTAAGAAGGATGCATAATCTTTTCTAAAAGAAAAGAAACAAAAAACATTTTGGGCATCTGGTTTTTACCAGGTGCCTTTTTTGTTTTTTAGTGGTTGGTTTCCTAAATATGATGCGTAAAATAACTCACTAAAAACTATAACATTATCTACAATGAAAAAACTTTTTCGCCTTTCGGCGATGGCTGCTATTATTTCAATGATGGCAACCGCCACTGTTGCAACTTCTTGTTCAGACGACGATGACGACGACCCTTCGGTTGTGTTGAGTGGTGACACAACCTTTACTGTGACAATGGGAGGGGAGACCTCTAACTCTCCTTCTTTCTTGTCGGTAAAAGATGCAAAGGTCTACAACAAGTCAAAGGTTGCTGCAAGTCCTGAAAATGTGGAGATCGTATTCGATGGAATTGCATTCAAATCGGCAAAAGAAAGTTCCAACCCTGTTGTGAACAGTAATGGTCGGTCGGCAACAATAACAAAGACCGGGGCTCTTACATTCACTTACGAGACTTCGACTGGTTTCAGTGGTTCGTTGACCTTGGCGGAAGAACCTGGAGACGTAAGCGCTGATTATGTAGTGACTGTTGTCCGCCAGAAGAAGTAAAGCTTAATACGTTTATATTGTGGCATCTGTACTGTGTACTGATGCCTTTTTTTCTGTTCTGTTTGCACTACACAGGGCAAAGTGCTAATTTTGCAGTATCTTATAAACAGCGAAATATGAAATTGAATTTTGACGGCAACCACCATGGCTTGGTTCAGGCAGTGGTACAAGATAAGCGCACACTCAAAGTTTTGCGTATGGGCTATGTAAACGCAGAGGCTTATGCACAAATGGAGGCAGAGAAAGTAGTGAAACTTTATAACACAAAGAGCAATGCCATTGAGGTGGTGACTGGTGGGGAGTATTTCAAACCATTGGCTGTAGACAAACTCCTCCCTAACGAAGACGGAACAGCAGTGGTTATCTCTGCGCTTCCTGAAGGTTCAACCACAGGTGCAGACACCTTCCTTGGCAACAAGAATATTGAAGACTTGGCTTTCTTTACTGAGTTGCAAGACTTTATTGAAAAACGTTACCAGGAAATGCCTGAAGGCAGCTACACAACCAAACTCTTCAAGAAAGGTGTGAACAAAATGTGCCAGAAAGTGGGCGAAGAAACAATTGAGGCTATAGTTGAGGCTACCAATGGAACAAAGGAGCAGTTCATCTACGAATGTAGCGATATGCTTTACCACCTGATTGTTCTTCTGACTTACAAGGGTGTCCGTATTGAAGACCTTGCACGTGAATTGAAAGCAAGACACCAATAAGGCCCTTTTGAGGCGCTGTAAACGCAAAAGTCCGTCCTGACGATAAGTTTTAGGACGGACTTCTTTTTTTGTGTTATAATGAAAAAAGTCGGTACCGTTGGGAACCGACTTTTTATATAATGGGAATTTGCAAAACTTACTTGTCCAATACCTTCTTGAAGCGGGTCAAGAATTCGTCTGCTTCAGCCATGCTGAGGCAAAGAGGTGGTAACAAACGGATGGTGTGCTGGCCTGCAACGCCGGTGAACACCTTCTGCTCGTAAAGGAGGTTAGAACGGATTTCCTTGATAGGCTCTTCGAATTCCATACCAATCATCAAACCACGACCACGAACTTCCTTAATCTGTTTGAAGCCTTTCAACTCTTCAAGCAAGTGTGCACCAACCTTGGCTGCGTTTTCAACCAAGTTTTCCTTGTTCATAATGTTCAAAACTGCAATAGCAGCAGCGCAAGCCAAGTGGTTACCGCCGAAAGTAGTACCCAACTGACCAGGAACAGCCTGGAACTTAGGAGAGATAAGCAAACCAGACATAGGGAGGCCGTTGCCGATACCTTTAGCTACGCTGATAAGGTCTGCTTTGATGCCGGTGTACTGGTGAGCGAAGAATTTACCGCTACGGCCGTAACCAGACTGAATTTCGTCGAGGATAAGGACAGTTTCAGTGTCGTCGCAGGCTTTGCGCAAATCAACCATAAACTGGTCGTTCGGAATCTGGATGCCACCAACGCCCTGAATACCTTCGATGATACAGCTTGAGAACTCTTTAGTCTCCAATTTAGCGCGAACTGCGGCAATATCGTTCAAGTCAACAAACTCAACTTCAAAACCCATATAAGCGGCAGGGCTGAACTTAGGGTTGTCGGTAACTCTTGCAGCAGCAGTAGTACGGCCATGGAAAGAGTGGTGGAATGCCAACACCTTTTTACGTCCGTTGTGGAAAGACGCCAACTTGATGGCGTTTTCGTTAGCTTCGGCTCCAGAGTTGATGAGGAATAAACGGTAGTCGTCGTAGCCGGAAGCCTTACCTAAAAGGTGTGCCAACTCAACCTGAAGGTTGTTGATGACAGAGTTTGAGTAGAAACCAATCTTGGCAACCTGCTCGCTGATTGCCTTAACATAATCGGGGTGAGCGTGTCCGACCGAAATAACAGCGTGTCCGCCGTAAAGGTCGAGGTATTCTTGTCCTTTCTCGTCGTAAACATGGCAGCCTTTACCGCTAACCACGTTCACATTGATAAGTGAATAAACGTCAAATAATTCCATTTCTTTAACTATGAATAGTTTGTTGAACTCTAATTAGAATGCGTTTGCCTTTAATCTGAGGCCTGCCATTTCGTCGATGCCGAACATAATGTTCATATTCTGAACAGCCTGTCCGCTTGCGCCCTTCAAAAGGTTATCGATGGTGCTGGTGACGAGAAGTTTGTTGCCGTGTTTCTCGATGTGAACCAAAGCCTTGTTGGTGTTAACCACCTGCTTCATGTCGATAGCCTTGTCGCTGTAGTGGGTGAAGGCAGCGTCAGCGTAGAAGTCTTTATAGACCTTTACAATAGCGTCGATGTCGACATTCTCGTCAACCTTTACAACTTCGGTAGCGAAGATACCGCGAGGGAAGTTGCCACGGTAAGGGATGAAGTCGATTTCAACGTCGAACTCGCCCTGCGTCTGTTTAAGGCTCTGTTTGATTTCAGGGATGTGCTGGTGTTCGAAAGCCTTATAAATGCTGAGGTTGTTGTCGCGCCAACTGAAGTGGCTGGTAGCCTGTGGTTTGAAACCAGCGCCGGTGCTACCTGTGATGGCGTTAACATTAATATCGTTGCCTTTCAACAGACCAGCCTTGGCCAATGGAAGAAGGCCTAACTGGATGCAGGTTGCGAAACAGCCTGGGTTGGCAACGTGTTGTGCCTTCTTGATGGCGTCGCGGTTGATTTCAGGCAAACCGTATACGTAGTCGTGCTCAGGAGCGGCAAGACGGAAGTCTTGAGCCAAGTCAACGATCTTGACGTTAGCAGGAATGGTGTGGGTGCTGAGGAATTCACGGCTCTTACCATGTCCGAAGCAGAAGAATACAACATCTACCTGGTCGAAAGGCAACTGGTCGGTAAACTTCATGTCGGTTTCGCCGATGAGTCCGCCGTGAACGTCTGTAATGCAGTTTCCAGCGTTGCTTTCGCTATGGATGAAAGTGATTTCGGCTTCAGGGTGGTTGATGAGGATGCGGCAAAGTTCGCCAGCGGTGTAACCTGCGCCACCAATAATTCCAACTCTAATCATATGTTGTTCTTAATTAATTTATTTTCGTAATGCAAAGATATAAATAAAAAAACGGATGCAGACAATTCCGCATCCGTCTTTTATGCTATAGACTTTAACGAATTAAATGTCTTTGCTTTCGTCTTTGTGGTTAGTATAGTAAACACGAAGTGGAGTAGACATACACTTGATGAAGCCCTTAGCCTCGTCAGCGTTCCAACCCTTAGATGTTTCACCATATTCACCGAACTTGGTCTTAACCAAGTCGTCTTTAGAGTCAACACCGATTGTGCTGAATGAAAGAGGACGGAGTTCGAGGGTTACAGTACCGTTAACGTTACGCTGTGAGCTTTCGAGCATAGCTTCGATGTCGCGCATAACAGGTTCCAAGTACTGGCTTTCGTGCAAGAACATACCGTACCAGTTAGCAACCTGGTCTTTCCAGTACTGCTGCCATTTGCTGAGGGTGTACTTTTCCAAGAACTTGTGAGCACCGATGATAAGCATAGGAGCTGCAGCTTCGAAACCTACACGGCCCTTGATACCGATGATGGTGTCGCCAACGTGCATGTCGCGGCCGATACCGTAAGCAGCACCGATTTCTTCAACCTTCTGGATAGCGGCAATCTTGTCGTCGTAGTGAACGCCGTTAACGCCACAGATTTCGCCATTCTTGAACTCGATAGCAAGCACTTCGCTACCAGTCTTGGTAACCTGCTTCAAATAAGCAGATTCAGGAAGACCCTGCTTAGAGTCGAGGATTTCGCCACCGCAGATAGAGGTGCCCCAAAGACCTACGTTGTAAGAATATTTCAACTTCTTGAAGTCAGCAGGGAAACCGTGCTCGTTCAAGTAGTTCACTTCAAATTCGCGGGTGAGGTTCTGGTCGCGTGTAAGGGTGATGATTTCAACACCTGGAGCCATAACCAAGAAAGTCATATCGAAACGGATCTGGTCGTTACCGGCACCGGTAGAACCGTGAGCGATAGCGTCAGCCTTAATTTCGTTGGCATAGCGTGCGATAGCCATACCTTGGAAAATACGTTCAGAAGAAACAGAGATAGGGTAAGTACCGTTACGGAGTACATTACCGTAAACCATATACTTAAGGCTCTTGTCGTAGTATTCCTTAGTAACGTCGAGAGTCACATACTTGGTAGCGCCCAACTTATAGGCGTTTTCTTCGTTAGTTTTAAGCTGTTCAGCGCTGAAACCACCAGTGTTAGCACAAGCAGCATACACTTCATAACCTTTTTCCTTTGCCAAGTACATCACAGTAAATGAGGTGTCGAGGCCACCGCTGAAAGCGACTACAACTTTTTTCTTTTCCATTTGTATA
>JAKSKS010000067.1 GCA_024401615.1 Paludibacteraceae bacterium | reverse complement strand
CGTTGTCATACAGGTAGTAAACCGTTTTGGTCTTCTTGTTGACCAGTACCCAGAGAGTTGCGACCTAATTCAGGTAGAGGGCAACTCCATGATTAACGCAGACATCCATTCTGGAGATATCTTGATAGTAGACAAGAGCAGACGCAACCCATCAGAGTCAGAAGTTGCCGTATGCGAGCTTAACGGTGAATACACCATCAAACGCTTCGTCAAGCGTGACGGATGTGGTTGGCTAATACCAGCCAACCCTGACTACCCAGAGATAAAAGTCTGTGAGCACGACCAATTCTGTATATGGGGAACGGTCACATTCGTTATCCATAAACCAAGAGAATAAAATATAACAATGTACGAGTTACTTCTGATCAGTCGAAAAAGCCTTTCACCCAGGATTGGAAGGCAAGCCCGTCTGCGTCCTATCCTCCAACGACGGCAATATAGTCGCACTTACACCAGAGGAAAAATAACAAGGTTGAATTATTTTAAGCGGGATTTTTGTTTTGAATTCATAAAGAATTTACAATCTTTACAAAAGGTAAAAAATACAGACAATAAGAAATGAGCAAATCTTTAGACCAGTTAAATGACGAGGTCGTGATTGAACTATCAACCTTCATTAAAGTAGTGTTCAGCATAGTGCCTGTTTGTGGTATTTGTTATATAGTTTTAGAACGGTCTAAGTGGGAAGTGAATCCATTGACTTATTTATGGTATTCATTTGGTTTTATTGTCGTGTCTTTGTTATTCTATTTATACTATCGCATATCAAGAGTGACACTGAACACACAGGGCATAACCTACTATAACTCCTTTCACAAAGAGACTATTGCATGGAATAAGATTCATGGATGCAAAATTGTGGAAGGATATAAACAATCCAAAAATGTTGTTGCCTATTATTACCAGCCCGATGGCAGTGAAGAAGAACTTTTAGTTTGTACTGAAAATGATAACATTTCGCTTAACGAGGCGAAAGTTTTAGTAGAAAACCACATAAAAAAAATAAGAAGGAACTCTGTTTACAGAAATCGCAAGGACCCATTAACGATGCAACGACCAAATAGTTGATTTCTCTCTTATAATTGCGCTTTAATGCTTATGGCCATCTTCACTAAATCTATCCAGTGGGAATAGCCAATAATCTCAATTCTGCCGCCTGTTATTTCACTAGACACTCGTGGACTGCTAAACAAGCTATTGCCATACATTATTGCGAGCATCTTCTGAATATTCGCTTTAGAAAGTGCTGCGAATTTTTGTTTCCCCTCTTCGTTGAAAGTGATGCTTATTGTGGAGAAGGACTCGTCTATCCTGACGCTTATGTCCGATATGTGTTTTTGGGTGACAGGTGCCGGCTCGGTCTTCTTTACAACCACTAATTGGCCATTCGTTAAGAAACATGGCACAGCATCGGCAGGAAAGAGATTTTTATTCGCTTTAATGCACGCCATAACTTCGGCAGTGTCTGCGGTGGCAACATATAAGGGATAGTTAGTTTCAAGTTTACCGAATTTTTCTAAAATACCGGTGCTTGGCATCTTTTGGACAATTTCCACTAAGATAGGTATAACAGTGTTGTTGTCGTACACTTCGTATATGCCGATGTTGCTATGCTCTTTTGGGGTCTTTTTACTGTTTCTAATGGCGCTTATATCAATAAACACCGTGTCTCTATCCATTAGGGACTGTTTCTTTTTTCCGCCCAATTCAACACATAACGAGTCTATGCTTTTGACATGACCCGGCTTAATGCCGCTTATCATTAGATTATTTCGCTTGCTTTTTTGATACTTTACCTTCTTCTGCTTGCCACATGACGGCAATTCATTTCCTTGGTTAACCATTGCGGGTTTATAGTTCCTTTTCAGAATTAGACGAAAAGTCTGGCCATCAGCAGACACTTCGTATGGAATCTTTATAATGAGCGCTTTCCTTTGTTGTATGCAAAACATATTGCCCTCTACCCACCAGTTTGCAAGTTCACCTAATCTGTCTGTTGAGAATAGAAGACAGTTGGGTTCTTTAACAAAAATTGTTCTGCTGTTAGGCTTAATGCTTGCCTCGTCGGGCCGTTTAAAGAGTAGCAATTTTCCGTCACAATATTTCCACGAACCTGAAAGGTCGATATTATTTTGAGGCGCAATGTCAAATTTTTTCATTGTTCCCTGCTTTGTTGGCAGGGTAACACTATTATCGTTGCCTCTTGTAAATTCAAGAAACATCAGGTCTTTTTCTATGCGGTATTTCAGTCGGGGAACACCGGCAAACTGCAGGGTTGAGTCGTCAAACACTTCGAATTGCATACTGTTGTAGAATTGGTTTTGAATTTCTTTAAATTCTTTCTCAAAACCACTTGCTTCCAACCTACTGTCTTTCACTAACTTTTCCCACACTTTTTGCGATTTCCTGTTTGTTGGCTTACTTACCCAAATGCGGTAAAAAAGTGTACTGTCAATTTCCCATTCGTCGTCAATATGACTGATGACTTCTTCATTGTTAAAGTTCAGTTGGACATCCATCAGCAGAAGGCTGTCTTTATAGGAGTTGCTGTCTATTTTGGTTTTACCCATATAGAATCCAGCTTCAATGCCCTTCCAACAGGTGCCCTTCAGCCTAGACTCGCCGATACGACTCATTGCACCGTAAACATTTATGCTGATTAGTGTGTATAATAATAATAGGACCTTCTTCATTCTTGTATTTATTATAAATGCATTTCTCTACAAATATAATGAATAGCATCTCTATATCAATGATTCTCAATTACAATCTTCCTATCACTTCATTAAAAACCATACCTACTATTGACAAACAAAAGATAGCCGCGATGTGGCACAACGACCCATTGATTTGTGCCTTTGTTGTACACCATTCGTGTTTCACCAGTTTTTGGTAAACATAAAATGAATAAACAGAAAAATCCGTCGCCTTATTACGGTGACGGATTACCAAACAAAATGTTGTTTATAAACGAAGAAAGAGACTATTTAGTTTTGTTGGCTTCTTCAGTGTATTCAGCCTCGGTCAGAGAAATATAACCAATGGTGTCGTTAATGGCCTGACCTTCTCTGCTGAGAATAAAATCGATAAACGCCTTTGTCACGCCACTTGGCTTGCCCTTTGAAACAAGGAAAAGTTTACGTGCAGGAGGTGAAGGATACTTACCGTCGGCAATAGCCTGGCAAAGCTGCTTCTTGTCGGCATAGAAGTTTTCATCTTCATCAATCTTACCGTTTTCGTTAACATCGATAGGAATTGGGGTTGTACCTTCAACAGGCTTCAATGTCTTGGTGTCGTATGCGAACGCGATGTTCACCATGCCAATACCCAACTTATCGTCTTGCAAAGCCTTTACAACGCCTGGGTCGCCGTATACTGCAGTTCCCTTTAGGTTTTCCTGCTTTTTGCCCAACCATTTGGCAAAGGTTTCAGCAGCGCCACAAGCGTCGCTGCGGGTGTAGGTGTGCAGTTCGTCTTTAACCGACTGGTCGCCCAAGAAGTCGCCCCATGTCTTAACCGATTCGTTGATCCAGATTTCAATACCAACACTCTTCTTAATGCCAGTTGCCACCAACTTGTCGTAATTAGGATTAGCCACACTGATAACGGGCACTACAGCGTCTTTAGCCACCGCCAAAGGGTATGCGCCTTTTTGCTGTTCGGTTTCATCTACATCGCGCGAAAGCATACCCAAATCAACCATGCCGCCAAGCGCGTCGGTCATGCCCTTACCCGCGCCACCGGCAGAAATGTCGATGCGGACATTCGGATGTTGCTGTTTAAATGCCTCGGCCCACTGCTGTGCCAACGGATAGAGGGCAAATGCGCCAGAAAGCGAGATAGTTCCAGACAAATCGTCGTTTGACGACTGTTGGGTACTTTGGCCACCGCCACAACTTGCGAGACCCAATGAAAGTACCAACACAGTGGCAGATAATGTGGTAAATGTCTTTGTTCTCATATATGTTTACCTCCTATACTTTATTTCGTTATTAGTACTATTATTTAACTATGGTTTATGTTTTTAGAACTGGAATGTTGCCTGCACGGTTGCCTTGTTCACACCGTCGGCTCCAGATGTCTCTTCGTGGGTATAAGCACCCTGAATGCGGAAATACTTGATTGGACTGAAGTTCAAACCCACCTGGTAAATCTGGGTATCAGAACTCTTGTGGATGTCGTTTTGATAGTAGTCGTACGACAACAATGGCTGGAACTTCTTGATGGTGTATGCCGCCAAAAGGTAGGCCCCCTGTCCCTTTAGTGTAGATGTGTGACCGTAGATGTACTCACTCTGAACCAAAAGTTTGCTGTTGTCGAACTTTACACCTGCGTTAGCACGGTTACGAACATGGTCGTCTTTTGTCTCGTCTCCCTTAACAGTAGGGTTCGCGCCAAAATAACTGCCTTCGTAGTAACCTCCTGAAAAACTCAGCGCCTCGATAGGTCGGAGGACCAAGTTACCACCCACATCCTTCTTCTTGTTATTGTCGGTGGTGTTGATTCCGGAACCATTATAAACACCCACTTTATAGTTGACGATGTTGAAGCCTTTCTTCGATTTTGCAAATCCGCCTTGGAACTGGATACCAACATCTCGACCGTTTGCTAAAGAAGCCACTCCACTTACATCTTTATAACCGTTCAGTTTGGTAATGGCGGTGTGGTTGTCGATAGTAACCAATGCTGTTGGGCTGATGTAGCTTTCTTGCGCGAAAGGAGCCTTGTACTGACCAACCTGGACGTTGAACGCTGGATGCACCTTGTAGATGAAGTAAGCATCGAGGATCTTTACCGATGTTTCGTATTCAGCCTGGATTTTGTACTCAAGTTTAGGGTGCAACTTGCCACTTGCTGAAAGACGCGCGCGGCGCACATCGAAACTGTTAGCGTCGTCTTTGTCGTTATATTGGTAACGGATGTTTGCGAATCCTGAAAATTTAGGAACTTCTAGTTTGAACGGTTTTGCCTCCGCTACGGATGACTTTTGTTCCTCTACTACCACAGGTTTCTGTTCTTCTACCACTGCCTGTTGTGCAGATGCGTTTACAGAACTGAATAATGCCAAAGCTAAAATGGAATAATTAAGATTTCTTTTTTTCATGTCCTATTCCTCCTGTTTTTAATGTTTATTACTTTGTTTTGACATTGCAAAGTTAGATAGGATTGAACTGTCAGAAAATCGCCTTGATACGGCATTTCTATTCACATTTTTTTGTTACAGCATATCGCAAAAATATGGTAGAAAGAATTATAAAACTATGTAAATTAGTAATTTATAAAAAGTTAACAAAACCATTTCCGCATTTAGATGCAGTAGTCTGCAATATCGGTCAAACCAGCCTTAATGGCGTATTTGGTAGCCTCGAAAACGGTTGATACGCCCAACTTGCGGAAGATGTTCTTCTTGTGGGTGACAATGGTGTGATAGCTTGAAATTCGAATAGCCGCAATTTCCTTCACACTCTTGCCCTGGGCTATCAGCTTCAAGATTTCTGTTTCAGTGGCAGTCAGCGTATTCTCTGGCGCACTGTGGTCGACCGGACTAAGCAACTGCTCAGAAATCTCGTGACAAAGGAAGAGGCGGTGACTGACCGCGCACCTCAACGCATAGCGAATCTCGTCGCTACCACTGGTCTTTTTTTTTTTTTTGTTGGTGTTGAAGGTACAGAGTTGGCGCACAAATTCGTCGCTAAACTCGTCAGACAACAACAACCAGTAGGTTTCTGGGAAACGCTGAAGCAGAATGCGCATTTCATCAACATCTTGAATGTTGAAACGGGCATAATCAACAACAGCCACGCTTTGCTGCACATGCTCAATCCACTCAATCAAAGTCTGCTTGTTGGCAGCCTCAATCTGTTTGGCATTTTCGTATTGTTCCTTAATGTAGAAGTACAAGCCCTTCCTCGTCAGGTCTTGATTGTCTGCAATAATGAATGTTGGGTTATTCTCCATAGGGACCTCCATTTATTTTTTAGTTTAATGCCTGCAAAATATCTTGGTAAACATCTTCCACATTTTCCAAGCCCACCGACAAGCGTATAACGCGATTGTCTACATTCATTTCCTCCAACTGTTCGGAAGTAAAATTGCCGAAAATGGTGCTTGCAGGGTGAATAGCCAGACTCTTGTTTTCGAACAGGTTAGTTGCACGGCGCACCAGTTTCAGTTTGTTGAGGAAGGCGAAGCACGCCTCGCGGCTCTCCAAGCTGAAAGTCAGCACAGCGCCGGCATAGTCGCCAAACTGGCGTTTAGCCACCTCGTGGAACGGATGATCGGGCAGGGCCGGATAGTTAACCGACGCTATGCCTTCTGTCTGCTGCAGTTTCTTCGCCAACGCCAAAGTGTTTTCAGCCTGCGCCTTGTAACGGAGGTTGAGCGTCTCCAAACCAAGCGTCTGCATATAGGCCACATGTGGAGTCATGTAGCAACCCAAGTTGGTGTACACATCGCCACGGAGTTTCTTGGTGAAGGTGAACGCTTTGAACTGTTGTGCGAGTTCACCCAACTTCTTCGAATTCTTCCAATTGAAGTTACCATAATCAATGACAAGACCGCCCAAACTGGTGCCACCCCCGGCCAAATACTTGGTGCTTGACAACACCTCTATGTTCACGCCCAAACTCTTTGCCGAATAATGCGAGAACGGTATAACCGTGCTGTCGGCAACGAGGGGCACTCCCAACTCCTTGCCAAGGGCACCCAACGCACTAAGGTCGGCAACCTCGAGTTGCGGATTGGTTATGATCTCTAAAAAAATAGCACAAGTGTTCGCATCGATGTGCTGGCGAACGACTTCGGGCTTGGTCAAATCGCAAGTGCGGATTTCCACCCCAAACGGTCCGAGCACATTCTTCAACAGCGACATGGTGTTACCGAACAAATGGTTTGATGTTACAATGTTCGAACCCGCTTGCGCGATAGTGATAAGCGTGTTGCTGATGGCCGACATACCGGTGTTCATAGCAGTAACGCTTAATGCACCAGTCAGCGACTGCACACGCTTCTCGAAATACTGCACCGTTGGATTGGTGATGCGCGAATAGGCATGTCCGGCACTGCGGCCTGTGAATGCCAACTCCATTTCTTCGGCATTGTCGAACTCAAACGCTACTGAGTGATATAAAGGCATGTTTAACGCATGGTAGGCGTCGGGCCTATCGAACGGCACATGCAATACAGTTGTCTCTTTATTAGCCATTATCAGTCTCCTTTCTTTTGCGCCTACCTTATTAATATTCAAGGGCAGGCGGCTCGTTTATACGGTGCAAAATTAGAAAGAAGGATTCGCCTGTGTAATCCCACTTATTCGGTAAATTGACGGTAGGACCATACCCCAAATGTGGTATGCATAATGACACATAAAAGGGATTGTCCGGCCCTGTTTTAATTGTGAATTTTGCATCGTCGAAAACGACAAACAAACATCCAATCGAAAACAAACAAAAAAGACAAATAAATGGCACAGATTACAGTAAACGGAGAGAAACAGGAGGTGAACGCCCCTATTTCAGTAGCAGAACTTATTAAGTTGAACAACGTGCTTCAGCCTGAAATGGTTTCCGTTCAGGTGAATGAAGAGTTTGTAGACCGCGCAGACTTTGACACCACAAAGTTGAACGACGGCGATAGTATTGATTTCTTATATTTCATGGGAGGTGGAGCTTATGTTTGATTTTACAGAAGAAGAACTTAACCGCTACAGCCGTCACATCTTGCTGAAAGATGTGGGCGTAGAGGGGCAAGAAAAGATAAAGAACGGCAAAGTGCTGGTAATTGGAGCGGGCGGCCTTGGCGCCCCAGTGGCCCTCTACCTTGCAGCTGCCGGTGTTGGAACCATTGGCATTATTGACGGCGACGTGGTCGACATCTCGAACCTGCAACGCCAGGTAATCCACTTCACGGCCGACATTGACAAGCCTAAAGTGGAATCAGCAAAAGAAAAAATGTTGGCGATCAACCCTAATGTAAAAGTGGTTACCTACCACGACTTCCTTCGTGCCGACAACGCGCTCGATATTGTAAAGGATTATGACTTCGTGGTAGACGGAACCGACAATTTTCCAGTAAAATTCTTGATTAACGATGCCTGCGTAATGGCTGGCAAACCATTCTCGCACGGCGGCATCCTCCGTTTCGAAGGACAGACCATGACCTATGTTCCTGGTCACGCCTGCTACCGCTGTCTGTTTAAGGAGCCACCTCCAGCAGGATTGGTGCCAACTTGCTCTCAGGCAGGTGTGTTAGGCGCTATTGCCGGAATGTTGGGAACCATTCAGGCAGCCGAGGCGCTGAAATACCTGACAGGCGTTGGCGAACTGCTGACCGACAAACTGCTGACCTTCAACGCAAAGACCATGGACTTCAGAAAGGTGAAATCGCACAAGAACAACAACTGTCCACTCTGTGGCGAGCACCCAACTGTTACCCAACTCATCGACTACGAGCAGGCCGCTTGCGACTTGAAGTCTCACAAAAAATAAACAAAATGGCACAGGCGCTAACCGTCTGTGCCTAATATTCTTTTTTGACAATTCTATTAAAAAGGGAGGTTTTATGAAGTTGTTAAGAAACACAGACACGCAATTGCTGATACAGACACTTTTATTCGCAGCCTTTGTAATAGGGTTATTGGTTACACAATAAAAGTTGAAATGAGATGGAGAAAACAGCACTCTCTTTCCTCCCCATCGGCATCCGTATAGACAACGCCAATGTTCTGCTTATTGGGGGAGGAAAAGTGACTACACACAAGGCAAGCATTCTTTCGCGCTTTACCAACCGAATTACCATTGCCGCAAAAGAAATAAGTGGAGACTTGAAAGACAAGGGTTTTACACTGGTGGAAAAAGCCTATGAACCCAGCGTGCTCGACGGACACAACATTGTTTACATCTGTACCGACGACCACGAACTAAACCGAACAATAACCAAAGACGCTCACGACAAGGGACTTTTGGTAAATGTTTGCGACAAGCCTGCCGAATCTGACTTTGTATCGCCTGCAATCAGTTTGAACGGGAACATCACTATTGCTGTTGGCAGCGATTCGAAAGACGTAAAAAGGGCTATACGCATTAGAAACAGGATAAACGAGTTGATTGCCAATGGTACACTACAAATCGATTAGCCAAACAGACTCCAATCTGGCCGACAGGGAAAAAGCATGGGCCGACTCTTGGTACAACGGAGAGGAACTGGGTCCACACATCTTGTTGCAAACCTGTAACAGAATTGAATACTACTATGGCGACGACGATGTTCCACAAGAAGTGGCCCGACACCTGTTCAGGGTAACTTCGGGACTTGAGTCTGCCATTATAGGCGAACGCGCCATACAGGGCCAAGTTAGGGAGGCATACATGACTGCTTCGAAAAAATATCTGCTAACCAGCAGTCTGCACCGCTTGTTCCAAATGGCATTGAGCGTAGGCAAACAAGTGAGGGAGAACACTAAAATTTCGCGTGGTGCCGTCACACACAGTCTGGCGGCTTTAGAGTTGGCCGAAATGGAAGGCATAGACCTAACCGGTGCGAAAATCTGCATTATCGGTGTCAACCAACTGACAACCGACACCCTTGCCTTCTTGAAAAACAAGGGCGCAGAAACAATATTCCTTGCGAACAGGAGCAGAGAGAAAGCCGAACAACTCATACAAGACACTTTTGGCAACACTTCTGTCAACTGCCAAGTGTACGACTTGAAACAGAAAAGGGAATTTTTAGCCGAGGCCGATGTGGTTATCAGCGCAACCTCAGCACCGCACTGCATTATTGGCATAGACGACCTGACACCTGGGCACCCGCTGCTAATGATCGACTTGGCCTTCCCCCGAGATATTAATCCGGAGGTGGCCGAACTGCCGAATGTGAAACTGTTCAACCTGGAAGATGTTGAGCGACAGACACAACACAACAGGGAAATAAGAATTGAGGCCATTCAAGACGCCGAAAAGATAATAGAGAGGAAGATTCTTGAACTGGAAGAAGCCCTGAAAAGAAGAAGTCTGCACAAAGAAAAACAGACTCAGAATCCATAATTATAAGGTCGAAAAAAGGAGGTTTTATGGAGAAGATTAAAGTTATAGCACGAAACAGCAAACTTTCGCTACTTCAGGTAGAAGAGGTTTTTCAGCACTACAAGAACATAGCTTACGATCTGCAGGATATTGAGAGTTGGGGAGACCAGCACAAAGAAGTGTCGCTGCTCGATGGGGAAGCGCCTGCCGACATCTTTACCCGGGAACTTGACAACGCCCTGATTGAAGGCCGTGCCGACATCTCCATTCATTCCGCCAAAGACCTGGCCTATCCACTTCCGTCTGGCATAGAGGTTATAGCCCTGCTTCCACCATTCGACCAAACCGACAGTTTAGTCAGCAACAACAGACTCACCCTCGAGCAACTGCCTGCCGGTGCTATTGTTGGAACCAGTTCGCCGCTCAGGAAGCAAGAGTTACTGTCGCTACGCCCCGACTTGGTTGTCGAAGGCATACGCGGCACCATAGAGGAACGCATCGCCCAAGTAGAACACGGGAAGTACGACGCCGCCATTGTGGCCACATGCGCACTCAAGCGCTTAGGCCTTGAACACAAAATAGCCCAAATTTTACCTTTCGCCACCCATCCGCTACAAGGCTACATTGCAATAACCGCGGCAGAGGGACGACATGACTTAAAACAGCTGTTCATCGGTAAAGACGTCCTCCACAGGCAGGGGAAAGTCTGCCTTGTCGGTTTTGGCCCCGGCAACCCCGACTTATTGACCATTGCCGGCGAAAGGGAATTAAAACGCGCCGACGTTATTTATTACGACGACCTGACCAACAAAGCGTTTCTGTCGCACTATAAGGCAGAAAAAGTATATGTGGGCAAGCGAAGCGGCAAGCACAGCCACGAGCAAAACGACATCAACGCCCAACTGCTGCAGTCGGCCCGAAAGGGGAACTACACTATACGCCTTAAAGGAGGCGACCCTTCCATTTTTGCACATACCAACGAAGAGGTAGAATACCTTCAGCGAAACCTGGTTAAAGTTAACATCATACCGGGCATTACAGCGGCATCGGCAATGGCCGCCAGTGCAAACATCGGACTTACCCACCGTGGCATATCCTCGTCAGTTGCCTTTGTTTCGGGGCACAATAAAGATATACTCACCCCTAACGCCGACACTCTGGTCTACTATATGGGAATGAGCAACTTAAAACCCATAGCGAGCAAACTGATAGCGGAAGGTCGGCCTGCCAAAACACCTATGTTGTTACTCTCTAATGTGTCGCTTGCCAACGAACAGTGTTTCAAGACCACTATTGGAGAAATGGCGGCATCACCAAAAAAAGATTTTCCAACTCCACTAATCGCCTTGGTAGGCAATGTCGCACAATTCCACCAGGAGCCTAAAGGGCGCGTTCTGGTGACGGGAACCGACGCCAAACCCTACCTGCATTTGGGCACCATTGTGCATACGCCACTCATTGAGATTAGCAGCGCCAACAACCAGCAAGAACTCGCAAACGAAATTGAGCAGTTGAAAAGATACAACTACCTGTTGTTCACCAGCCGCTATGCCGTTCATTACTTCTTTACCAAACTGATAAGTATGGGGTTCGACAACAGGGAACTGAACGGACTAAAAATTATATCAATCGGTTCTACCACCAGTAACGAGTTGAAAGAAATTGGCATAAAGGCCGATTTGGAAGCGACCGACAACACCTCGGAAGGGGTAGTTGAGCTATTCCAGAAACTGAAAGCGGAAACTGGCAAAACCGGCAGCGTTTTACTGCCAAGGTCGAACATTGCCCTGCCTATCATTCCAGAAGGTTTAGGCAACTTGGGTTACCAGGTTAAATGTGTGTCAGCCTACGAGAACCATTTTCCGGCCAATCCGCAAAAAGTCGATCTCAGCACCATCGACACCATCGTGTTCAGTTCGCCAAGCTGCATCGACGGATTCTTAAAACTATATGGCGCCCTGCCTAAAGGCAAAAACATTGTCTGCCGTGGCAGCACCACACAAAACCATTTGAGGCAAAAACAAGCAAACAACAAATAAATTAGATAATAAATTGGGAGGTTTATAATCAATTATGAAGAGATTTCGAGAATACCGCATAGACCAGGCCACACGCGACCGCTATGCCGATGTAAAAGTTACTGCAAACGACTTTATATACCCCTACTTCGTTACCGAAGGAACCGGGATAATAGAGCCTATCGCATCAATGCCCGGCATTAACCGCTACTCCATCGACACGCTGTTAACCGACATTGCAGAGGTTCTAAAACTAGGCATCAACAAAGTATTGCTGTTTGGCGTTGTAGAGAACTGCGTTAAAGACGAGAAAGGAAGCGCCGCCTACGCTCCAGACAACCTGGTTAGCAGAACGGTGGTTGCAATAAAGGGACAATTCGGCGACAAGGTTACCGTTATTACCGACGTCTGCCTCTGCGAGTACACCAGCCATGGGCACTGCGGACTGCTGAAAAACAACGATGTGGACAATGACTCCACACTGCCACTTTTGGCCGAAATGGCTTACCAACACGCGTTGGCAGGTGCCGATTTTGTGGCACCTTCTGCCATGATGGACGGCCAGATAGAAGCCATTAAGACTAAACTTGCAAAAGAAGGGTTGCACCAGAAAACAAAAACTTTGGCCTACTCGGCAAAATACGCATCGGCGTTTTACGGACCGTTTCGCGATGCCGCCGATTCAGCACCATCGTTTGGCGACAGAAAGACTTACCAAATGGACTACCGCACACTTCACCAAGGCATAGAAGAGATAGCGGCCGACATTGAAGAAGGCGCAGACTGGACCATGGTGAAACCAGCCAAGCAATATATGGATGTTATGAGCCGTGGTAAGGCAAAATTTCCGAACATACCAATGGTGGCCTACCAGGTGTCTGGCGAATATTCGATGATAAAAGCCGCAACCAAAATGGGTTACCTCGACGAGAAACGAATTGTTTTTGAAAGCCTTATCGCCATAAAGCGCGCAGGTGCAGACTACATTATCAGTTATTACGCTAAAGAGTATTTGGAAAAATGGAACGCTTAAAATGTAAGGCCGCTTTCGAAGAGGCCCTTAAATATATTCCCGGCGGAGTAAACAGTCCTGTCCGCGCCTTACGGGCTGTGGGAGAAACTCCCCTTTTTATTAAGAAGGCAAAAGAAGTTCATGGAGATAAATACGATTACTCAAAAG
>JAKSKS010000066.1 GCA_024401615.1 Paludibacteraceae bacterium | reverse complement strand
AGTTCTTGAGCGAATAGAAATAGTACATACAAGAGCCTTTGCCGGTTGCGAGATCCTTAAAGATGTTGAATTCAACGAAAACACTATTGCTATTGAAGAACACGCCTTCGCATGGTGTGGCATGGCGTCTGCCATTTTTCCAGAAAACTTAGCACACATCGGCCAATACGCATTTGTAGGCTGCAACAAACTTCGACAAATTGTGTGCGCACCCACCACCCCACCAGCCATTTCAGACAAAAGTTTCGACAAAGACACTTTCTATTGAAGAACTTAAAACCACATCATACACCGACTTGGAAGAGGACGAGGAAGAAGGCAACGAAGGAAACCAAGACAAAGACCTAATCTTCACCGAACAAGTCATCTACCGCATTAGTGAAGACAATGAAAAGGAAGTGAGCATTGAACAATGCCACCCCGACCTGACAGGCACACTGCACCTTCCGGAATCCGTCACCCACGAAGGCAAGACCTACCAGGTGACCACCATTACAAACGGCGCTTTAGAGAACTGCGACAAACTGCAGCAGATACATATTCCGAGCACTATATGCGACATTCCGTTTGGAGCCTTCGCCCACTGTAACGCGCTAAACACAATTCACGTCGCCCCGAACAACCAAAACTACAGCGACAAAGACGGAGTCCTTTTCGACAAGTTTAAAAACATGCTTATCTGCTACCCTAAAGGCAGAAAAGAGAAGAGTTACCAAGTGCCATCGGGTACAGCCGGAATAGCGCCAGCCAGTTTTATTGACTGCGAGTTGCTTGAAAGTGTGTATTTGTTCGACAACATCCGCTATATTGGCATTCAGGCATTTTACAAGTGTAAATCGCTGAAAAGCGTTAGTCTGCCTGCCGAATTGGGCGAGATTTATGGAGGAGCCTTCTATTTATGCGAGCAGTTGGAAAGCGTATATGCGTTAGGCGAAAGTCCCGCTATTATAAACGACTCGTTCGACGAAGACACCTTAAAACGCGCAACCCTTTACGTAGGACGCGACAGTCTTCAGCACTACAAGGCATCGGGCGAATGGAACAAGTTCAGCAAAATAAAGATGCTGAACGATATTGTCCTTAACGAAAAGACCATCCTATTCCGCCAAAACGGCGAAAAGACTGTAACACTTACCGCAGTCAGCAACAAGCTATCGGGCACACTCATTGTGCCTGAAATGGTAGAATACAATGGCAAGACATATACCGTAGACCGTATTGGGAAAAACAGCATGGAAGACTGCCAACAACTTACAGGCATAGAACTTCCAAACTCAATCGTCAGCATAGGCTTCCACTCTATGAGCGGTTGCTCGAGTCTCACAAAAGTGAACATGCCGCAAAATTTGCGCATTATCGAAAACGAGGCGCTAAGTTACTGCACCAGCCTTACCACCATCTATCTGCCCGAACACTTGGAGGCAATTGGAGACGGGGTTTTCGGAGCAGACCTCAAACTACAAGAAATAAAGGTTGACAGCAACAACCAGCAATATATTAGCACCGACGGTGTTTTATACGACCGCCGCGGCGCCCTCATTGCATATCCACCAGCAAAGAAAGACAACATTTACAGTCTTCCAGCCAGCGTGGACGCAATGAACAGCTCTACATTTGTAGACGCTTACAACCTGACACAATTCGAAGTGCCCGCCAACAGCAAACACTACGCCACCATCGACGGCGTTTTGGTTTCGAAAGACCAGACAAAACTCATTGCCTACCCAAGAGGCAGAAAAGAGAAAAGGTACACTGTATATGGCAGTATCAAGCAAATTAACCAATGGGCATTCACCAAATGCAAGGCGGTGCGAATCGACCTGCCACAAGGTTTGCAAACACTTGAGCCTGGAGCATTCTTTCATTGTGCGAACTTGTCTCAAATCGACATTCCAGAAGGTGTAAAGAGCATTAGCGAACGCTGCTTCCTTGCATGCGAAAAGTTGAAGAGGGTGTCGCTTCCCGAGAGTATAGAAAGCATTGGCATAGGCGCATTCTTGAACTGCAAGGAGTTGGAAGAAATTAACCTTCCGCAAAAAATAACCCGCATAAACAAAGGGACCTTCGCCAGTTGCGCCTCGCTTACACATATTGAACTTCCAGAAGAACTTGAGTCGATAAGCGACCATGCTTTTGCCAACTGCCCGCAATTGGCCAACATTACCATACCAGCCACAGTCAACTCAATTGGCGAAGAGGCTTTCGCAAATAGTTTTGTGGAACTGGGCATGCTGACCTGCCTGTTGAATAATGGCGAAAATATGTCGATTGTGATGAAGGGCGAAACACCACCCGTTATATCCGACAACACATTCGACCCTTATTGCTACAGCAAGGTAGACCTAATTGTTCCGGAGAACGCAATTGAGAACTACAGACACACTGCGGGCTGGATGCAGTTCAAAAACATCATCAGCCGAACAGACAACAAGAAAGAGAAAAAGAATACGCTGCACTTCACAGAAGGCGCATTCAAATACACCATTTTGGAAAAGAACAAGGTTGAAATTTCGAAGTGGGACAATTCGTTAGCACGCTCTATTACCATAGCGCCACATGTAGACCACAATGGCACAACCTATACCATTACCCAAATAGGCGAAAGTGCTTTTGAAGATAGCAGAATAGAGAATATACGCATTGAGGCACCAGTTGAAGTGATTGGCAAGTATGCCTTTGCCAACTGCTACATGTTGGAATCCATCCGCCTACCAAAAACACTCCGTGAAATTGGTATAGGAGCGTTTGGCGGTTGCACCTCGCTGGTTCAAGTAAACCTGCCTCCTTATTTAAAGGAACTGGGCATTGAGGCTTTTGCCGAGTGCCACAACCTGAGAGTCATTGGCATTCCTAACAGCATAGACAAAATAAATTACCGCACCTTCTATAACTGCTACAAACTGTCGTCTATATCACTGCCTGACCATATAGAAAGCATAGAAGAAGGCGCCTTCGGCAAATGCAATGAGTTAGAGTACATCTGCTTTGGCAATGGTTTGAAAGAAATTGGGAAGAGAGCATTCGAGTATTGCGAATGGCTGCGCTCTATAACCCTACCCGACAGTGTTGAGATTATTGAAGACGAAGCCTTCAGATACTGCATAGGACTAACAGAGGTGGACCTCTCTTCTGAATTAAGATTTATAGGCAATAACGTTTTCAAGAAATGCACAAATCTGCAACGCCTCTATTTGAGTGACGATTGCATGAACTATTCTGTGGCAGATTTCGTTCTATACACGAAAGATTTTACAGAACTCATTTTACATCCGTCAGCAATAGAGCGCAAAGGGGTTTATACGATAAAGCCGTCGGTGAAAAGCATAAATGACTACGCATTTGAAAATTGCCACATAGAGGAAATAGTGGTTCCAGACAAGACTACCACTATAGGCGACTACTGCTTTTCGAACAGCAAAATAAAGAAGATTCATCTGCCCGCAAAACTTAAAAATTTAGGAGCAAGCGTCTTCATTGGTTGCAAGAACCTCACATCAGCCAGCCTACCCGAAAAGATTGTGCATCTAAAAGAAAGCCTCTTCCGCAGCTGTTCAAAACTGACAACAGTGAATCTGCCAAACCAGTTAAAAATGATTGAGACATCAGTCTTTAAGGGTTGTTCTGCACTAAAAGAGATCACTGTTAACGGAGAGAACTGCACTATAGCAGAAAAGGCTTTTGAAGACTGCAAAGCGTTGGAGACCGTGGAACTGAACGGCATTAAATTAGCAGAAAACGCAGCCTTCTACCATTGCGATAACATTAAGAATCTCCGCATATCGAAAGAATCGGACGTTGATGTAAAGAGAGCATTCAAATAACAAAAAATCAACAATCCGAAATTCGTTAAGCAATCGTGCAATTGGTTAACAGCCAACATGAGCCATTCAGAACGTCTGGGTTTCTGTGAGTTTCTGTTCGACATTGCCCGCTTAAGTCAGGGCATAGCAGAGTGGAAACGAAGGTACCACCCAGACACTGTTCAAGACGAGGAAATGAAACTGGTGCTAACCGAAAAGTTTAAGGAAATTAGTTTAGCATATAGTTTCTTAACGAAATAAAATAAGAAGCTGAATAAAAATTTAAACAGCTTCTAAACATCCTCACTCGTCATATAGGTGCGGGGTGAACAACCTACCTCCGAGCGGAAATACTTGCCAAAGAAAGAAGGGTTAGGAAAATTGAGCATGTAGGCCACCTCTTGCACCGAGTACTTACGGCTTTTCAGCAGTGCCTTCGCCTCAAATATAACCTGGTCTTTAATAATATCGAGAGCATATTTTCCACTCACCGACAGAATGACTTGAGAAAGGTATTTTGGTGAAAGGCACATTTTTTCGGCATAGAAAGTAACATCGCGGTGCTTGCTATGAAATTCGTTGACGTACTTAACAAACTTCATGTATATTTGGGTTGCCCTGTTGTGCGTAAATTCTTCCTCGTTTTTATGGAACGACGTAATCCAGTTTCGTGCGTGTGCAGTTAAAATTTCTACGTATCCCTTCAGTGCTGAACTCTTGAACTGGAAGTCATCGTTGGTCATGTCGGAACGTAGAAGCTTGTATATTTCAATGAATGAATTATATCTATTTTCGGGAATGCTGACAACTGGGCTTTCTTGAATCTTATTGAAGAAGAGGGCTTTGTCGCTAACCGACAGGCTTGTGAAGAAGGTGTCATCGGCAAATGCCATAATGATTATTTCCGACTGTTCTGAAATATCGAGAATTTGAGACAGGGAATTCGAAATAATAAGAACAGCTTCGGATGCCGACACTTCATAATCTTTGAAATTTATCCTAATCTTCAGGTTACCCTTACAACAGAATAAAAACGAGGTGAATTGTGCCTTTACAGGGTAAAGGCTAAGATAGTGCCCGTAATTAGACAAATCTAGCTTTTTGCCAAGGTTATCGCCTAAAAAGAATTTATCCTTGTAATAGATGATGTTATCATCTTGCTTTAACCTCGAAAACTCGAAAACATCAATAGGTTGTTGATTCATATACACGCTTTTCTATAGCTACAAATATAGATTTAAAATGAGAAATATGAGTTTTCGGACAAGAAATATAGGAATTAATAGCCTTTTTTGCAATAAAAACAATCCTTTGGAACATTTTAGATGTAGAATTAATGCTTTTTATTTGAAAATAAATTGTGACTTTTGCATCCGGAAAAAATTTTCACAACATATATATGAAAAGTAACATTTTGTTAACGGCATCGGTGCTGACACTGGTGCTTAACAGTTGCGGAAAAAACGATGCCGCAAACCAACAGACCACTACACATTGCGTAATGACGGTAATGCCACAAACAGCTGGCATTCAGAAAGAAAAGACCTACTCGGGTATTGTTAAGGAAGCTCGCGAAATAAACGTAGCCTTCAAAACAGCCGGCCAATTGGAACAAGTGTATGTTAAGGAGGGGACCTTTGTTAAGGAAGGACAGTTAGTTGCTGCACTCGACACCAAAGACTATATGCTTGCACTGAACAATGCGCAAATACAATATGACCAGATGAGCCGTGAGGTTGAACGCCTAAAAAAGTTACGCGAAGGCAAGAGCATATCGGTTAACGATTTCGACAAGGCGGCTAGCGGACTTGAACGCCTGGCCATTCAGTTGCAGAACGAGAAAAACCGTATTTCTTACTGCAAGCTCTATGCACCGGTTAGCGGATACGTACAGAAAGTGAATTTCGACAAGGCTGAAATGGTAGACGCAGGAACGCCTATCGTTACATTGCTCGACAACGGCAATATGGAGGTGGAAATCAACGTTCCGGCCGAACTCTATACACAAAAGGCAAAAATTAGCAGCATAAGCGGTAAAACCAACATTGCCGACAGCAAGGAAACACCAATGCGCATAATTGGCATGACCCCAAAGGCCGACGGTAACCAACTCTACCAAATGAAGTTAGCCTTTGCTAAAGTTCCTGGCAAAGAAGTTACTGCCGGCATGAACATTGGCGTTACCATTGTTATGAAGGAAGGCGCTGCCAAGTCGACTTTTACACTACCAATCCATTCAATCTTTAAGTCGGGCAACGACGACTGTGTTTGGATTGTTAATGCCGACTCTACCGTCAGCAAGAAGGTAGTAAAGGTTGAGGGCCTCGACAGTAAGGGCGACGCCATGGTGGGTAACCAGCTGAATGGCACCGAACAGATAGTGAAGGCTGGTGTGGCATTCCTAACCGATGGCGAAAAGGTGAAGGTCATTTCCAAGCCTTCTGAAACCAACGTGGGTGGACTAAAGTAAAAAGATTGCAGTTATGGTACTGAAAATAACGAATTTCTTAATGAAGAGGCCGGTGCTGTTCTGGTCTCTTATGGCAGGGATCATCATTGCCGGTGTGCTGGCATTCCTGCAAATGCCAAAGTTGGAAGACCCTGCCGTTGCCGGTAAACAGGCAATGGTGGTCATTCCCTACATGGGTGCATCGGCACACGAAGTCGAGCTGAAGGTGGCGCAAGTTATGGAAGAAGAGTTGCGAACCCTGCCAAAGGTGCGCAAGATTAAAAGCGAGTGCAAACCCAACATGGTAATGATAACGGTGGAGTACGAATGGTCGGTCCTCATGAAAGACCTGGAGCAGTACTTCGACCTGCTTCGCCGAAAGGTTAACGACTCTAGGGGTAAACTGCCACGCGACTGCTACGACCCTATTGTTATTGACGATATGATGGACGTGTATGGCATTTTCTACAGCCTTACCGGTCCGGGCTACACGTTTAACGAGCTCGATGAATATGCCAAGGTCATTAAGCGCGAGTTGTTGAGTGTACCTGGCGTAAAGCGCATCAACATAAGCGGCAACCGTAGCGAGGTCATCAACATTCGCATTTCAAAGGAAAAAATATCACGTAACGGACTCATTCCTACGCAATTGATGATGAACCTGCAGAATGCCGGGAAGGTGGTGCCTGCCGGTAACCTGCAAGTGGGAAGCGACAAGATACAATTCCGCATCAGCGATGCCGTCGACAACGAGGAACAGATTCGCGAAATGCTCATCCAAACATCCGACGGCAAACAAGTGCGCCTAGGCGACATTGCTACCGTTGAGCGCGAATATAGCGAACCACAGCGCAATGGATTTTTTGTGAATGGCGAGCCGGCTCTAGCCCTCTGCTTAACCATGGAGAACAATGCCATTGTGCCAAACGTTGGTAAAGCGGTAGATGCCAAGCTGGCCGAGGTTATGAAAACCATTCCGGTGGGTATGACTACCGAGAAGATCTTCTTCCAACCCGACAAGGTAACAGATGCCATCGACTCGTTTATGATTAACCTGGTAGAGTCGGTTGCCATTGTAATTTTGGTGCTCATTTTTGCAATGGGCTTCCGCAGTGGTGTCATCATTGGCTCTGGTTTGATTCTCACCATCGCCCTCTCGTTCCCTATCTTGCTATGCATGGGCACTACCCTTCAGCGCATTTCGTTGGGAGCCTTCATTGTGGCCATGGGTATGCTGGTCGACAACTCCATCGTTATTATGGATGGTATCCTCATCGACCGTCGTAGGGGTATGGGACCAAAGACCTACCTTTACCGCATTGGTCAGAACACGGCAATGCCTTTGCTTGGCGCTACCATCATTGCAGCCAGCACGTTCATTGGCATCTTCCTTTCACCCGATACGGCAGGCGAATATGCAGGCGACCTCTTCCTGGTGTTGAGTGTCAGTTTGTTAGCTAGCTGGTTATTGGCACTCACCCAAGTGCCAATGTTTGCAAAAACCATGCTTCCTGTGCGCGACCACGCCAGTAAGAAGGAGACTAGCAAGGTGATGAACACGCCAATGCACCGTTTTGTTCGCAGTTCAATTTCAAAATTGATTGAGTACAAGGCCATTACCATTACGGCATCGCTAGCCATTTTGGTATTCTGCATGGTGAACATGATGAACGTTAAGAACCTCTTCTTCCCCGATTTCGACTATAAGCAGTTTGTGGTTGAATACTATCTGCCAAGCCAGACTGACCCCGACCGTGTAAAGCACGACTTGCTTGAAATGACCGACCTTTTGAAGAAGAACGAAAAGGTGGAACGTGTGGCAGCATGCATGGGTAGCGCGCCGGCACACTATTGCCTAGTAAGACCTATGACCAATGGTGGCGACTGCTACGGCGAACTTATAGTTGACGTGAAGGACTACAACACACTGGTGGAACAATTCCCTATCATTCGCGACCAGTTGCGTAGTCTCTATCCCGATGCCTACATCCGTTTGCGCAAATACAACTTCAGCATAGGTACCAGCCATTTGGTGGAAGTTCAGTTTTCGGGTCCCGATCCACAGGTCTTGCGCGAGTTAAGTGCCAAGGCCGAAGCCATTATGCGAAAAAGCCCATACGTAGACCCTTATTCGGTAGAGAACAACTGGAAGCCAATGGCAAAGTCGATAGTTGCCGACTACGACCGTCGCGACGGCTTGCGTTGTGGCATTGAACGTTCCGACGTTGGTAATGCCCTCCTGGCTGCCACCGATGGTATGACCGTGGGCGTACTGAACGACCACGAAGACCAGATTCTCATCAACCTTCAGGTGCGCAATGCGGATGGATCGCGCATAAGCGAACTTAACGACATTCCGGTTTGGAGTTCCATGAACATACATGCAGCCGATGTTGACCCCGCTGCCCTAATGACGGGGGCTGTTGACATGAACAAGGTGAAGGAAAAGATGTTTAACGCCGTTCCGCTTAGCGCCGTAGCACGTAACATTCACATGGGTTGGGAAGAGAATGTGGTGTACCGCGTGAACGGACAGCGTGCCATTGAAGCCGAATGCGACCCTAACCTGGACTTGTTCGAGGGTACTGCGGCCAAGCTGAAAGCGAGTGTGAAAGACGAGATTGACGCCATTCCGTTGCCCGATGGTTACAGCCGTAAGTGGTTGGGCGAAAGCGAAACTAGCGACGACGCCGTTCTGAACATGACCAAGTATATGCCAATTACCATGTTCCTTATTCTTGGCATCTTACTCTTGCTCTTCAACAACTGGAAGAAGGTGGCGCTCATCCTCATCTGTTTCCCATTCGTGTTCTGTGGCATTGTGCCAACCCTCATCCTTTTGAAACAGCCGTTCACCTTCATGGCCATCATCGGATTCATGGGACTAATGGGTATGATGATTAAGAACTCCATTGTTTTGGTCGACGAGATTAACCGACTGCAAGTCGAGGAAAAGGTGAATGCCTACAATGCGGTGGTCGAAGCAACCGTTAGCCGTGTTCGTCCGGTAATAATGGCATCGCTTACTACCATATTGGGTATGATACCGTTGTTGCCAGACCCAATGTATAGCAGTATGGCCATCACCATTATGAGTGGTTTGACCATTGGTACGCTCATCACCCTCATCTTGTTGCCAATTTTCTACACTGCATTCTTCCACATTCGCAAACCAACCACTCAAAAAGGCAAATAACAAATGAAACATACATTCTTAACCGCATTCACCCTTGTGCTTTCCACCACGGCATTCGCACAGCAATAAGTGGCCCTTTCGCTTGCCGATTGTCACCGACTTGCCATTGAGCATAACGAGAAGGTGAAGAAGTCGGGCAACGCCCTCACCTCGGCTCAACTTCAGAAAGAAGCCGTGTTTACCAACTACTTGCCTAGGCTAGATGGTAGTGCCACCACCCTCTTCATGCAAGACCAAGACATTATGGACATGCAGTTGAAGCTACGTGGCGCCTATGTTGCCGGTTTCTCTCTCACCCAACCTATTTACGTAGGTGGTAAGATTTACAACGGCAACAAGTTAGCAAAGATTGGCATTGAGGCTGCCGAAATTCAGCAACAGCAAACTCGTGCCGATGTTATTGCCGAGGCCGACAACGCTTACTGGACCTACATTGCCGTGCTTGAAAAACAGCGCATGGTCGAGGCCTATAAGGCACAAATGGATAGTGTATGTGCCATTATTAAGAATGCCATCGATGCAGAAATGGGTACCGAATACGAGTTGGTGCGTGTCAACGCCAAGCGAAGCGAGCTGGAATACCAGTTGCAGAAAGTGAAGAATGGCATTAACCTGTGCCGCATGAACCTGTGTAACATCATTGGCGACTCCATGTCTACCGCTATCGTTCCAACCGACACTACCGTTATGGTTACAGCACCTAGCAACATGAACAACAGTATTGACAACCGTCCCGAGGTGAAGCTTCTAGCAAAGAACATCGAGGCCAAGGAATTGCAGATTAAGATGGAAAGGGCTGAAATGCTGCCAACCGTCGGACTTCAGGCTGCCTACAATTTCTTTGGTAACATAAAGACCGAGGGGTATTCTCAAGACGAAGATGGCAACTACTATCCATACTCAACCAACTACCATGGCGGTGTGGGTATGGTGGCTGCTGCTGCAAAAATTCCGTTGCTCAACTGGCTCGATGCCTCTAAAAAAGTGAAGATTGCCAAGCTTGAAGTTGAGAATGCCAAACTCGACATGGAACAGAACGCGCGTTTAATGGGCATTCAGGTGCAACAGGCCATACAGAACGTAATGGATGGCTATGCTATGATTGAGACTGCCGAACTGGGGTTGAAGCAAGCCGAAGAGAACCTGCGCATTGTGCGCATACGTTACGAAAACGGCATGGGTACACTTACCGACTTACTCGATGCGCAAAGCCAATGGCAACAGGCTAAAAGCAACAACATTGAAGCGAAGACACAATACAAGATTTACGAAACTGAGTACCTACATGCAGTTGGTGAGCTCGACCGCTAACATAGGACTTAATTCTCAATTTCTGTACATTCGTTTCAATTAACGTATTTGATACATTTACAGCACAATAGTTATACGATTTTGTACCATTGTAATCTGCCAGCCCTACTATCTTTGTAGTGCATAAAGCAAACTTAGAAACAATGACTACAATTTTTACCTAAACTACTGTGTGTGTGAAAAAAGCGTCTCAGCGATGAGGCGCTTTTTTGATTTTATAGCCTTTAGCTGCGAACTTTCCGTTAACAAACCAGAACGCCTCTGCGTCTTTTGCGATGATGCTTGAAAACAAGGCCTATTTTCTAAATTTTATGTTCACGACAAAGATAAGGGGCAAGTCGAGTTTAGAGATGCTTACAAAATAAAAGTCCGCCAAGCCTATAAATACGCTTGGCGGACTTCTATTTTATGTTTTACCGGACAGCAATAATTTTTAATACATCTTGTAGGTTGTCTTCAACACTCGGAACTCTGTACGACGGTTAACCTGGTTGGCAATTTCCTGCTGTTCAGGTGTCATTTGGTCAAGAGACCCATCGTCGAGGACCTGTCCGTCGTGCATGAAGGTGTATTGTTTAGCCAGTTTTGCATCAACCACAACAGGGGTGGTTTTACCATAACCTTTAGCAGTTAGACGTTCCGCCTCGATACCCTTTTTGATAAGATAGTTCACAACAGATTCGGCACGTTCGCCCGACAAGCGCAAGTTGCCTTCGGCAGAACCAACACGGTCGGTGTGCGCACCAATTTCAATTGTGATATTCGGGTTGTCGTTCAACAACTTCACCAACTTGTCGAGGCTCTTATCAGACTCTTTGGTCAGCGATGCTTTACCGAACTCGAAGAAGATATTGTCGAGTCCTACAGGCTTTGATACAGACGCCAGAGAAAGGTTAATATTGAATGTATGACTGTCGTCGAGGCTATCGGTTCTAACCGCATCTTTTTGGTTCAAATAGCCACGGCAGTTACCCAACATCACATACTTCACATTCTTGTTCAACGGATAAGAGAACGATCCGTCTTTCTTTGCATGAATCTTCAAATTAGTACCGTCATTACCAACAATTCGGATGATTGCATCGGGCAAAGGTTCTCCGGAAGTACTGGTCACCTTACCAGCGATATTAAAGACAACAGGAGGGAGAACGAAAGAGTAAATTCTATCATAATTCTTTCGGTCATCGCGGTTAGAAGTGAACATACCGCTTTCGGCACCTTCTACGAAGCTGATACCAAAGTCATCCATGTTAGAATTAATTGGGTACATCATATTACGTACTTCCTTCCACTGGCCATCTTTCCCCAATGTAGCACAGAAAATGTCGAGGCCACCAAAACCTGGGAGACCGTTAGAAGAATAATAAAGCAGTGTATCGTGGCGAAGGTAAGGGAACATCTCATCACCAGAAGTATTAATTTTAGGGCCCGCATTTTGAGGAGCGCCCCACTTTTCATCGGTCTTTACACTAAACCAGATATCCTTACCGCCAAAGCCACCCTTCAAGTCAGATACGAAATAAAGGATACGTCCGTCGGAAGAAATTGCCGGATGAGCGAAGGAAATTGAACTGTCTTTTGACAACTCCACCTTAACAGGTTTTCCCCATTTACCTCCACTTCGTTTAGCCATATAGATTTCTGCACCGTGAGTTTCGCCCTTCACATAGCGGCAACGGGTAAAATACATGGTTTTGCCATCGGCAGAAAAGCATGGAGAGCCTTCATCGTCGATTGTGTTAATTTCGCCCTCAACAGCCTCAATATTATCCCAAGCGCCAGCAGAATTCTGTCGCGACATATAAATATTGTGTGTAGGGATACCGGTAATTTTGCTGTTCTTTCGTTTTTCACCTTTCTCTAAACGGGTAGAAGCGAAATAAACGGTAGTGCTATCGCCAGCAGGGAAGGCAGGAGACGACTCGGTACGCTTTGAGACAAAAGCATCAATTTTCTTTACTTTGTAACGTGTTGGATCCTTCATCCATTCAATAGCCTGCAAAGAAGACTCCTTGCCCGCCAAGGCCACGCTGCTATTTGGGTTAGTAGCCAAATATAAATCGTAATTCTTTATCGCCTCTTGCGGTTTTTTGTTCTTTCTGAGGACGTCGGCGTAAATCAAATAAACAGTAGAGTCGGCATATTTATAACGTGCAGCATTCTTCAATGCCAATTCCGCCTTGTTATTTTCGTTTACCAAAGCATAGCACTGGCCCGTACGGAACGCCACGTACGCCTTTTTTTGGCGTTCTTTAGTAGCGCTAACCCTTGAATAGGCACTTTTGTAGATACCCGCAGCCTTGTAATATTCACCTATTTCATATTTCTTGTCGGCACGCTTTATAGTTTGATTGACAGAACAACCAGAAAGAAGCGCAACCAAAAGGAACAGAGTAATGGATTTTAACTTTATCATTTTATTCGAATAAACTTTAAATAGAACGAAACTTATAGCCGTAAATTATAGTCTACTGCTTTTTTTTCTTTTTTCGGGTAAATACGCTCTTGACAGGGTGCCAATAGCGGTTCATCCATTCGCTATAAGTATCGAAATCTTCTCTATAAATAAGGCCCACACCTTGTGTAGTACCGTTGGAGTTCTGACGGAAATAACTATTATCGTAGCGATTGAACGCTTTAGTACGGAATTTGCCTGAAGGATTCAACTTATATTCAATATCGAAGTCGATGATACCGCTGTTTCCGGCAGGTTCGTCTAAAGTGGTCATATTGTTTTCACGATAACCAAAATTACCATTCACTAACAGACGGTCGTTCAAGAACTGCGTAGAAA
>JAKSKS010000065.1 GCA_024401615.1 Paludibacteraceae bacterium | reverse complement strand
GGACGATTACCCGCACCTACACTATCTCTGACAAGTGCGGCAACACCTACAAGGTTGGCGACAAGTTGCCAACTATGAGCGTAAGCGGCAGCGACCAGACCGCTCCAGTCTTGACACTCACTTGGCCATCAAACATCACCGGTCAGAACAACTGCTTCGCCAATGCCGACAACAGCGTTTTGGCAAGCAACGACGACATCAAGAAGTTGTTCTCAGACTGCAACGATTTCACTGTTACAAGCTCTGACAATAAGACTGGCGACGATAGAGGTTGGACGATTATCCGTACTTATGTTGTAAAGGATGCTTGTGGCAACACTTACAAGGTTGGTGGCGAGTTGCCAACCCAGAGCGTAAGCGGCAGCGACCAGAACGCTCCAATCCTTACTTGCGCTGATATTAAGAAGGTTCTTGATGCAACTTCTGATTGTAATGCTGCTTATTCAATTCCTACTATAGACGTTAACGACTGTGGTTCAACCACAACCGTTGTTACTCGTAGCGATGATGCTGATTTAGATGCTCCATTCAATCTCGGAGAAACTAAAATTACTTGGACAGTTACCGATGCTGCTAACTTAAGCAGTACTTGCGAACAGTTGGTTATCGTTAAGGATGGCGCTGCTCCTGTTGTTGCTCCAATTGCCGACACTATAAAACTGATCGCTCCTAACCGCGACTGCGATGTGGCTTACACATTACCTACACTCAACGTAACTGATTGTAGCGACGTGACTATCACAACCTCTCGTTCAGACAATAAGGCAACCGATGCGAAATTTGCCGGTATCACAACCGTCACTTGGAATGTGGCCGACACTGCTGGTTTGACGACTATTGTTAAACAAGTTGTTGTAGTAAAAGACACTACTGCTCCTGAATGTGTGACCATCGATACTTTGAAACTTGTTTTGGCGGCTGATCAGGGCGAGTTCTCTAATGAAATGGTTCTCGATTCGTTGATTAAGATACAAACAGCAAAGACTGTTGTGACTGAAGACCCTTGTGAAGGTAATATCTTCGGTGAGTTTGTGACTGAAAGCGTTATCGGTTCTTATACAGTTGCTAACGATGGTGATGGCCAACTTCACGTCAATTGGACATTTACCGATACAACGGGTAATAGCAGAACTTGTCCTCAACCTGTTATCGTTATCGATGTCACCCAACCTGAATGTCCTGTAATAGAGTTGGATTCGTTCTTGATCTTGGCTGACATTATGCCGGGTGTTGACTTGGCCGACTCGTTGAAGGCGTTGCCAATTCCAACTACTACCGATGCTTCTGCTGGTTTGTTGACTGCTAGACTCGATGAAGAGAATCTTGCTGCAACTTATATTCCAGGAGAGTATTCTGTAAATTGGATATTCAATGACGGTCGAACTGGCGATGTGGCATGTCGTCAGCAAATCGTAATTGAAAGCATTGGCGAACCTGAAATCAATTGCGATACCATCCTTCCTGTTCTCGACACTTTGGCTGGATATAATTGTGGCGTTACGGTTGCTCTCAGAAAACCAGTTGCTACCGAATATAATGGTAAGATTATGATTGAGGGTGTGGCTGGTTTGGGCGCTAACGCTGAACTTCCGCTCCCTGATGAGTTCCGTACGGGCATAACTACTGTTACTTGGAAGTTTGCCGACAAATACGGACACACTGTTTACTGCCCTCAAAACATTGTTATTACAGACACCACTCCTGGCGATACTACAGATGTTTGCTTGAAGGCTCCTATCTATATCGCCGCTAACGACGAGTGCCGTGGCGAACTTGCATTGCCGCAATTAGTCATTAAGAATGACTGCGACGGTGATCTGATTGGCGTTGCCCGCCGTTCTGATGGTAAGCCTGTTGATGCAACTTATCCGAAGGGACAGACTTTGGTTTACTGGACCTTCACCGACAACAGTGGCAACAAGAGCGAATGTAGCCAGTGGATTTATGTGAAAGACAGTACTGCTCCGGTCTTCGACTGCAAGAACAATATGCCAATTGTTAGCTATTTGAAGAAGGATGCTTGTACCGTTCCATTCAGCGAGTTGCGTTGGCGCACACCTGTTGCGAAAGACAACTGTGAAGAGTTGGTAGATGCTAAACCTTTGGATGCACCTGCTGAAATTCCTGTCGATTCTACTGTGTTTAACTGGATTTTTGTCGACAAGGCGGGTAATTCAACCACTTGCCCTCAATTGGTAGTTATTCACGACACAATTGCTCCTGACACAACTGGCATTTGTCCTGCCGAACCTGTTGTGGTGAATGCGGCTGCCGATGCTTGCGATGCTGTGGCTACATTGCCAGAATTGAAGATTACAACCGACTGCGACGGCGTTTTGGTTGGCGTTCCTACCCGCAAAGACGGCAAGTCGATCGATGATGTTTATGCTTTGGGTGAAAACAGGGTTACATGGACCTTTACCGACAAGCACGGCAATTCTTCTTATTGCCAGGGTGCAGTTGTGGTTAAGGATGTAACAGCGCCAGTATTCGCAGAATGTGGTGCTATGCCAGACCTCAAATTCTATACGCCTAAGAATGAGGTTTGCGAAGTGCCAAGTAACTTGTTGGGTGGTCATACTGCGGCTGATGCGTGTGGCGAGGTTGCCGGAGTTGCCCGTTTGGGTGAGAACGGTGAAACTGAGATGCCTGAATGGTTAGGTATAGGAAACTACAAGGTGGCATGGGTATTTGCCGATGCGTCTGGCAATACCTCAATCTGTTACCAGAATGTGGCTGTTCTCGACACCTTCCCTGCCGATACCAATGGTATCTGTCCTACACAGCCTGTTCGTTTGGTGGCAAACAACAAGTGTGAGGCTAAATATCCGAACTTGCCTCGCTTGGTTATCCACGACCTTTGCGATGGCGCCTTGTTAGGCGAACCTGTCCGTTCTGATGGCGAGTTGCTCTCTGCTGCGTACCTGAAGGGCACAACCACAGTAACATGGACCTTTACCGATAATAGTGGTAACAAGAGTTACTGCTACATGGATGTTGTAGTTTCTGATACAACAGCTCCTTCTAACGCGGGCGTTTGTCCTGTGGCTGAATTTATTGCTTATGCCGATGCTAATTGCAAGGCTAATGTTGAATTGCCTACTTTGAAGGCGCTCGATAATTGCGATGGTATAGTAACAGGCGTAATTAGTCGTGCCGATGGTTTGAATGTGACAGACGCTTATGATAAAGGTGCTACTGAAATTACGTGGACCTTTACCGATGCTTCTGGCAACAGTAGTTTCTGTCGTCAGAATGTAGTCGTGCTCGATACAACTCCTGTCAATGTTGATGGCGTTTGTCCGAAGGAACCGTTCACTGCATTGGCTGAATCTAATTGTCAGGCCAGTGTTGAGTTGCCTGCATTGAAGGCGCTCGATAATTGCGACGGTTGGGTTAGCGGTGTTTTGACCCGTTCTGACGATAAGGCTGAGAGCGCTCCGTTCGAAAAGGGTGTAACCGATTTGACATGGACCTTCACCGATGCGTCAGGCAACAACAGTTATTGCTACCAGCAAGTGGTTGTTTCCGATAGAGCGGCTCCGGCTATCAGTTGTAAGTCGTTCGTAACAAGGGCATATATTAAGCCGTACACCTGTTCTGTTCCTTTAACTGATATTGAGTTTACTGTTCCTGTGGCGCTCGACAATTGTTCTGGCGACGTTTATGGCGTATTGGTTGACAGCAAGGAAGAATACACTGTAAGCTCTTATATGTTGCGTTGGAAGTTTACCGATGAAGATGGTAATTCAAGTTTCTGTCCTCAAACATTGATTGTTGAAGACCGAATCGCTCCAGAATGGGACGACAATGCTGCTTCTACCGTTGTTGAGCTCTCTTGTGCAGACGAGGTTCCTGCATTCCCTGTATTTACTGCTACTGACAATTGTACCAATGTCACTTACTTGACTAAAGATACGACTAACCGCTCTGACGACCCTGCTTCTTGTGAATTCTACACTTATTTCACAAGCCGCATTTACTTGGCGAAGGATTTGTATGGTAATGTTTCCGATTCGTTGGTTTATACTTACAAGGTTAGCGATAAGGTTGCTCCTACCATTAGTTTCCACGAAGGTTGGTCAGACAGTATCTATTTGCCAAATCCAATCGGACATTGTATGTACGCAATTCCTGATTTGACTTTCTTGTTGACCGACAAGCATGTGGCTGACAATTGTGCCGATTACCAACACTTGCGCATCTGGCAGTCTCCTGCCGAGGGTGACACCATTATGGCTTCTACCAATGTGAAGTTGTATGTTCAGGATGTGTGTGGCAATATTGATTCTACTTACCGATACATATTTGTACCTTCAAGCAAGTCGATTGTTTCTATTGTCGGTGTTGCCGACACTATTTGTGCTAACGACGAGGAACCAATCAGTCTGTTGTCTAACGACATTCGTCGTGGTCGCGGTTATTCTTGGAGATGGGAAGAAGGTGAATGGATAAAGGTTCCAAGCACAATGTCTTGGGATGTTTACCGCGACAGTGTCTCTTCTGCGTCTATTGTCTTCAGTAACAACTATAAGACCTACGCTTACCGTTTTGCCGATGCCGATGGACGTATACCTTTGTCAAGACGCGATTCTTTGACCAACTTGCTCCGCACTTACCAGAGTGGAACTTACTACTTCGTGGCAATGGATACATCTACAGAATGTACCGATACGCTTGCGCTCGACTTGGTTGTTCGCGAACGTCCTCGAATTTCGCTCGATTTGGGTAACTTGGCAATCTGTGAAGGCCGAATCCTCAACCTCGACGATGTATATGCTGACTTCAATGTCTGCGTTAACGAAATGGAGGCACCTCTTACCGACGAAGGTTGGATGCTCGATGGTGTGAAGTATGTTCCTGGAACTCCTGTTGAGTATGTGGGTGACACACTCCGCCGATTGACTTACTACGCAACGAATATGTGCGGAACAAGCCGAAGCGACAGCACCTTCTACCTCAATTGCTACGGTTCGCCTACCACTTATGCCGATAGTTTGGCCGAGGCCGGTAGTGTGGAGGCTTACAAACTCTTTAAACGCGATTCGTTGAGCATGAGCAAGTATATTGGTGTGGATGTCCATAAGGAATTCAAGTCAACCGACTTGTTACTCACTTCTACACCGCAGAACAAGGCGCGCGTATGGCAGGGTGACGACGCTGACCTTCACTTGAAGGTGAACCGCAGTCCGCTTACCGTTTGGTGGTACCGTGCCGAAGGCGAGTTCGATGCTGCGGGTGACGCTAATTTCGACAAGGAAGGTAATTTGAATGGCGGCTGGAATGACGACGACTACTTGATGGCAGTAGACCATGTGGGTGGTGCAAATGGCCCATACAACTTGCACTTGAAGCAGTTGGCCGACAGCGCTGCCTACTATGTGGTAATTACCGACTCTGTTTGTCCTGCTATTGCTTCTAACTTGGTGGCAATTGACGTGGTCGACAAGATTCCTACCGCAATAACCCCTTACACTAAAGATGGTTTGAACGACCACTTCATGCGCGGTTTCCATGTCACCATCTTTAACCGATACGGCCAGTTCGTATTCGAGGGCGACGATGGTTGGGATGGTACCTACCGTGGTGTGTTGGCCGATCCGGCGGTTTACTTCTACGTGTTGACCATGCGTGACGGTACCATCCGCAAGGGCTCAATTGAAGTTGTGAAAGCCACAAAGGGACATTCTTCCGATGGAGGTATGAACCGCCGATAATAAAGCGCTATAGAATTATAGAGGTCGCCCAAAAACGGACGACCTCTTTTTTTTGTTCATAAAATTTTGGTATTGATGGAATAACCTATCATTTTATTGTGTAATTTTGCATCAAGAAAAAAGAAGTGGATAGATTTGGCTGCTTGCAACCACAGAAAAAAATGCTAAAATTGACTCTGCCGTTCCTGGCAAATACAATCCAATCCATTTTGCTGTTTTTCTTTATTAGGTCCTCCCTGCTAATAGGGTAGTGCCTCTTCGTATTGTATAATTTTACTTAACTTATTTATAAAAAATGGCAAAATACTATTTCTCTTCAGAATCAGTATCCGAAGGACACCCTGATAAGGTGTCAGACCAGATTTCAGACGCAGTTCTTGATGCGTTGTTGGCCTTAGACGAAAATGCCCATGTGGCTTGTGAAACCCTTACAACCACCCAGAAGGTTGTGCTTGCTGGTGAAATTGGCAAGAACGACGATAAGGTGAAGGCTGCTTTGGGTTCCAAGAAAATTGACTTCGACGGCATTGCGCGTGAAGTTATCCGCAAGATTGGCTATACTAATCCTGACATCAATTTCGATGACAAGAAATGCGAAGTGTTCAATTTCCTTCACGAACAGAGTTCTGATATCAATCAGGGCGTTTCAAGGGAAGACCGCGAAAACCAGGGTGCTGGTGACCAGGGCATCATGTTTGGTTATGCATGCGACGAAACTGCTAACCTTATGCCTATCTCGCTTGACCTTTCTCACGCTTTCTTGCTCGAATTGGCTGCCATTCGTAAGGAAGGCAAGTTGATGCCTTACCTCCGTCCTGACGCTAAATCTCAGGTGACTATCGAATATGGTGAAGATGGTAAGCCTGCGCGTATCGATACTTTGGTTATTTCTACACAGCACGATGAGTTCGTTAAAGGTGTTTCTCACGATGAGGCTGACAAGCAGATGCAGGCCCAGATTGAGAAGGATGTTCGCGAAATATTGATCCCACGCGTGTTGAAGCGCGACGTTAACTATGCCAAGTTGTTCGCAAAGAACGACTTCAAGTTGTTCGTTAACCCTACAGGCCGTTTCGTAATTGGTGGCCCTGATGGCGATACTGGTTTGACTGGTCGTAAGATCATCGTCGACACTTATGGTGGTAAGGGCGCTCACGGTGGTGGTGCATTCTCTGGTAAGGACCCTTCTAAGGTAGACCGTTCTGCTGCTTATGCGGCACGCTACTTGGCTAAGAACATTGTTGCTGCTGGTTTGGCTTCTGAATGTTTGGTTCAGTTGGCATACGCTATCGGTGTTGCTAAACCTATGAGCCTTTACATCAACACTTATGGCACTTCTAAGTTGAACATCTCCGATGGTGAATTGGCCGACCGTATTTTGAACGGCAAGTTGTTCGACTTCCGTCCATACTACATCGAAAAGACTCTCGGTCTTCGTAACCCAATTTATGCAGAAACTGCTTCTTACGGCCATGTAGGTCGTCAGTACCAGAAGGTGGTTAAGCAGATTCCTGTAGGTGAAGACCGCTTCATCTCTCGCGAGGTTGAACTCTTCACTTGGGAAAAGACCGATAAGGCAGAAGCTTTGAAGGCTGAATTCAAGGCAAATATGAAATAATTGGTTAGGCGTAAGCCTATTGCATAAAAGAATAGGGGGCAGATTCGCAAGAATCTGCCCCCTATCTGTTTTCTATTCTCTGTTCTCAATTCTCAATTGTCAATTCTCAATTATCAAAGTAGAACCGGCATGTGCCAACGCCTGTCATCAAATCGTTTTGTAGAAGTTTGCCTGTTGGACTGAATATTGACAACATACTGTTGGTAATGAATCCGTTGACGTTTGCAGTGAAAATGTTGCCCGTTTTAGGGTCGACGTTGAAACCGTAGAAACCATATCCATTACAAGTGGCGTTGTTCGCTACGTTGCCAGTTGTTAGGTCAACGGCATATATTCGTGTCTCCGCTTCCGGATTTCGTCCGCCAACCACCTCACTGCTGTACATGTAGTAGAGCGTCTGCTTGTTGGGCGATAAATCGATGTAGGCGTCGCCGTTCATATTAGGCAGACTGATGGTTCTGTTGTATTTGTCGTTGCCTGGTGTCAGTTCGGCAATACCGCAGTTGCTGCTATTCCCTTTTGCGTCGTAGTTGGAGTACGACAACCACAAATCGCCGTCAGCATCGGTGACAAAGTAGCGGGCTGTGGCTGTTTTTGATTCTAAACCAATGAATTTTACAATTTTATCTGTGTTGCAGTCAATTTGGTAAACACCGTTGCCCGATGCAACGTAAATATGGTCTCCGCTGTTGGTGATTCCTTCGGGGTTTCCTTTCACTTTTATCTTAGAAACCACCTTTTTGCTGTCTAAATCAATTTTGGTGACGTATCCTATGCTGTCTCTCCATGTCGGATTAACGCAGGTTACGTAGGCAAAACGGTTTGTAACGGTAGCATAACGGGGTAGTGCTATACCAGTAATGGCCGTGCAAACTTCCTTGTAGGTGGTTTTGTCTAAAATCTCCACTTTGTCTTCGTTACCGCACATAAGTAGAATGTATTTGTCTGTAATGCAGGCGCTTTCTATAATAGAGCGGAGGGGGTATCCGTTCGCTTTCCTGAATAGGTTTTGCTCAATAGGCTGGCCGTATTTCATTTTGCAGATGCTGCCGTTGCTTTCGCTGAAGTTGCCCATATTAACCATAAAGCAGGTGCCGGTTGTGGCAACATTCAGTTGTTCGTTTTTTATTGCGTCTGTGTCGTCATCACTACATCCGTTGCAAAAAAAGAGGGGTAGGGTAGCGAGTATCGCAAAGAGGTTGTGTTTCATCAGATGTTAGTTTTCTGTCGCAAAATTACATTTTTGTTGTGGTAAAGTAGAAACGATTAGTCAATTAAAAAAGAGTACGGAAATCCTTTCTTATTGTTTATAAATTATTTCGGTTTGTTTTTTGAATTTAGGTAATTATCGTTTAATTTAGCAAGTTAGTTTAGTGTATTTTGTTAAATAGGGTTTATATGCTAAGTTAAAGTGTTGTTGTTGAACCTACTTTGTTGAAGTATAGGTGTGCTTGGCTTAGCGTCTAATAGTGAAAAACAAAAAAGATTTATATAATGAGTAAAAAGGTAAATAGGGTAGGAAAACTTTTCCTCCGGTTTATTGCTACCGCATCGCTGTTGTCAGCGCCATCTTTGGCGTCGGCCCAGTGTGTTGTGGGTGGTACGAACTTTGACACGCAAAAGGCTCTGTGTAATCCTGATCTGTCTAATGACGCCGATGGATGGTTTAGTGAAGATCCAGAGGTGTTAGAAGCGGCATTAGATGGTTGTACCTATCAAGAAGATCCTGTTAATGCATCTCAAACGGGTATGCCTTCTAATACTTTGTTGTCTCCTTCTGGTGGTTTTGAATCAAAAACATGGGCGGCTCTTAAAAAGACGAATGGCTTTTTAACTACAGCTCCTGCTGGTATGACTGCTATTTTATCTAATCCAAAGTTGATAGATCCAATACTTTCTGCTGGTAATGGAACTAATATGCTTGTTACTGCGGGTACTTCGCACGATAAGGCATATTTCATGGCATATACTGTCAATGGATTAAAACCAGGTTCTACCGCTACAATGACGATGGATGTCTACTATTTGTTGGACCCAGAGTCAATGAAGGCTGCTTTGGAAGCTGCAGAAGAAACTCAGATGTCAGCATTCGGCGGAAGTGTTCAGTATCAAATAAGTAATACAGGTAAGGGCCAGGCTCAGACGCCTTCTGCTGGTATTAAGTGGTCTACGAACTTGGATGCTAATGGAGCTCCTGCTTCAGGTGCAACAGAAACTGCAACTATTACCGCAACTTCTGGTCCTCAAAAGGTAACAATGAAAGGTGTTGCTAATTCGTTGGGTAGTGTTACATTCTATGTGAGCAGAACCAATCCGAATGCGTTACCTATAGGTATTGATAATATAGAAGTTACAGGTTCTGTTCAGCCGGTTATTACTTGTGCAAAACAAATGCCTTGTTGCCCAGAAAACCCTGTAACCTTAGCTTTGAAGCAGACTTATCCTGCTAAAACAACCTATGAATGGAGTGTCGCTGGCGCTACTGGTTCATCAACAACTCCTTCGTTAGTCTTTACTCCAAAGGAAAAGGATAAGAAATATACTGCAACTTGTAAGGTAACAATACCGGGTTGTACGCCAGTTTCTGCTACATTTGATGTGGAAACTAAAGAATGCTGTACAATGAAGGATGCGAGTGGTAATGTTGTGCCAATGGCAGAAACTAACATCTTCTACGACGATTTCGGTACCTTCCCTGACAATAGAACTTATGAATACACCGACGCGAAAGGCGTTAAACACCAGGTGCCTGTTGATGGTGGTTTATGGACAAATGTAGAGAGACCTTATTCTACTAAATTCCAGCCGGGTAGTACCATTACTGGTATACCTTATAAAGGTAATGGCGATATTACAACTTGTATTACTAATGTGAATCCGTATACACCAGGTGTTAATGGTGATGCTTCTGGTACAGGCCGAGGTGGTATGCTTGTTTTTGACGTCGACAAAAACTTTACTGGCGACTTGGCTAATAAAGTTTTGTACGAAAGAGAAATTTGTGGTTTGTGTAAAGGTAAGGAAATTACCTTTAGTGCCTCTTTTGGTGCTATAAACAACAATCCTGCAGGTGTAGGCGAAATGGCTATCGTTCTCCGTAAAGGTAATTCTAAAGGAGAAGATTTGCTTGAAGGTACTGGTAAGTCTGGTATGTTGTATGGTACTGAGGATTGGAAAAATGTCGAAAAGAAGTTTACTGTACAAGATAATTCTTATGAATGTGTTGTTCTTCAAGTCGTAAATATAACCCCTTCGTACGGAACTAGCCAAGGTGACTTCGCTATCGATGATATCTCATTTACAGTATGTACTCCTCCTGACGTTTCTGTGGAATCTTCTTTGACTGCTGAAGAACTTTTGGACTTGTGTACTGATAAACCTTTGCAGTTGAAGGCCGATATCTCAGAGGCTTCTAAGGCTTTCTATGGTTCTAATATTGGTTACTTGTTCCAATATACTTATGACGATCCTTCTACAACTGATGATGATAAAATTACATGGCACGATTTAAGTAGTGGTATTCAAGCTAATGGTGATTACGAAATCACTACCCCTGCTACACACCCTGCATTTGCGCCTTTGGCCGATGGCGGTGAACTTAATGTTTATTTCCGTGTGGTTATTGGTGATGCTAAATATTTGAGTGATGAAAGAGATGAGTGGATGCATATGAGCGCACTTTCTCCTTGTCGTGCTATTTCTATTTCTTCAATTCCTATTGTAGCTGCACTTAATTGTGCAAAATGTACTAAACCAAACGACATTGAGTTCGTTAGTGATGTTGATTTAATTGATGGCGCTTCTGCTGACGACCCTCAAACTGTTAAACTTTGTTTCGGAGAAAGTGCATCTCTTAAAACAAAGAACCTTTTGCCTGACGAGGCAGATTATGCTTCTAAAGACTTTAAGGGCTTCTTGGTTGAATGGTTGAACGATGGTAAAGTTCAAACAGCTTTGACTGGCACTCCATTGGGAACTGCTAAGGAAAATGTTGTTGAATATGATGATACTAAAACCCCAGGTTCTAAAGAAACTTGGACGGTAAGAGTTTCTGACCCTGATTTCCCTGAATCTCCAAACTGTATCAAGGAAAAAGATATTATTGTCGAATATCTTAAACGACCAGAAATCGAAGATGTTCCTCTTGAATATTGCTATGGTGCTCCTGAAGTTGATGATGTACTTCCTACTGCTAAGGCTGGTGAAGTAATTAAGTATTATGAAACTGAAGCTGCTGCTTTGGATGGTACTACTGATGTTCCTGCTCCTGCTTTGGCTACTCTCGAGGCTAAAGATGAACCATACGAATATTATTATACATTGACTAACGCTGACGGTTGCGTAAGTTTACCTGCTAAGGTAATTATCACTGTCAATGCTATTCCTGAGTATACAGTTGAGGATATCGATCCATTCTGTGCTAAACAGTCTGAAATTGACGCTCTGCCTATTGCAGACGACGCAGCTAAGTATTCTATTGCATGGACTCCTGCTGCAACTGCTGCTGGTTTGAACACATTGGAAGGTAGTAAAACTCCTTATGCGCTTACTTATGTTGTAACTGATGCTGCTACAGGTTGTGTTGCTAAGGCTCAGGACTACAGCGTAACCGTTATGCCGGCTACTATAGTTAAGTTGACTGCCGACTCTACTTGTGGTAAGACCACTGTAAGTACTCTAATTACTCCTACAGGTGCCTCTCTTCTTTATTTTATAAGAACTCCTATAGATACTCTTGCTTATTTAATAAATGATGCTCTTGCTGAAGAAAAGACTGTGTTCAATCCTGATGATGATGTTACGGAGTTGAAGGTGGTAGCACAAGCTAAAGGATATTGTTATTCTGCTGACTCTATTGCAGTTACTGTACAGAAAATTCCTGGCAATGTAACTACTGCCGACCCTTCTTGCTATTTGAAGAGTCAGGAAGCAACTTTCACTAATGTTCAGAAGCATTGTGCGGCTAACGGTGTTGTAGCAGCACTGTTCGATGAAACTGATGCTAACAACAAGGGTGCGGGTCTTGAATGGCGTATTGCTGGTACAACAGACTGGTCTTCTACAATCCCAACTCCTACAGTTAAGAATCCTAAAGATCCTGCAGAGGAAACTATCGACTACGAAGTCCGTTTGAAAAATGCAGCCACTGGTTGCTTTGGTGAAACCGCTGAGTTCACCGCTCACATTTATGGTGCTCCTGTTCCTAATGTGACCAATGCGGAATACTGTCAGAATGCAACTGCCGATCCGCTCAGTTCACGTGTTACTATCAACAACACTATTGCTGGTACTTATACTTTGAAGGTTTATACTGATAAGGGTAAGACCTCTCCTGTAGATATGGAGACTGCTCCTTCAACCGCAACTCCTGGTGTAGTTACCTACTACGCAACTCAGACTGGTGTTGGTGGTGAGTCTGACCCTGTTGCCTTCACCGTTACTACTTATGGTGTAGACATACCAACCGTTGCAAAGACAGACTTTATGCTTTGTCGCGACAGAGATTTGGCTGAACTTTCAGCTGAGTTGAATGTGAACCCTGCTAAGTATATGATGGGTACAACATTGCTTTGGAGCGAAGAACGTGGTGAATTTAAAGAAGAAAAGCCAGTTGTTTCAAACGCTAAGGCGGGCGAATTTATGTATAGTGTTAAACAAGTTTACAACATTATTACTGAAGGTTTTGTTGCAACTTGTGAGGGTGAAGCTGTTTCAATTCATGTAACTGTAGATGAAACTGATGCTCCTACAGGTACAATGTCTGTTCTTTACCTCTACAACGATCTTGAGACTAAGGGTTCTTTCGACAACCTTCTCGATCAAGATGCTACCGTTGTTACTATTGAAGATGGTTATAAATATGAATATGCTGTGGCTGACGCTGCTGGCAATGTAACCGGCGCTTGGTCTACTACAGTACCAACTCCTGCCGCTGTCGACCGCTCTGAATTGGTCGACGAGCCTAAGGTTGTGTACTACAAGGTACGTCGCACTAAGACTACTGGTGGTCAGTGCCCAAGTGAGGAAAAACTCATTACTGTAACTATCACCGACTCTCCAACTCCTGCTGTTACTCCTGCATACTTCTGCGAAGGTGAAACTATCCCTTCACTTGATGCTTATGCAAAGACAACAGGTACAACTAAGATTCCTGCAACCGGTTACACTTTGTTGTGGTACGGTTCTGAAAAACCTGCCGCTACCGATATGGAAAGCG
>JAKSKS010000064.1 GCA_024401615.1 Paludibacteraceae bacterium | reverse complement strand
CAAACTGTCCAAAACCAACCAAATCGTCAACGGCTGCCTTCATATCATCTGGCAAAACCGATGTGAGGGTGAGCGACAACAGACATGACAACAAACCGAAGACTAACGCTTTGATAATCATTCTGACTGGTTCGGGATGCTCACAGTCTTTGCGGTAAATAAAGATTAAAAGGATGAAGACTGGCAATAAGGCCAGCGAAATGAGGATACCCATATAATTCTGTTTATAAGCTTCGTTCTAACACAGATGCAAAATTACGGAAAAGTTTAATCGCTTGACGCAATAAATAGGGACTATTTTTCGTTGTTGCGCATTCTCGTTAATCTTTCAGCAACCATTTGTTGATGGCTATAACCACGGTTGCGCCTGTCAGCATAAGCAATCCGGCGCATACTGTACCGTACCAACCCCACAAACTCCAAAGCGAACCGGCAAGAAAAGTGCCAAAACTGCCGCCAATAAAGTAGGTGACCATAAAGATGGTGTTCATGCGTGAGGTGGCTTCGGGGCAGAGCCGCATGGTGGCGCTCTGGTTGCCCAGTTGTATGCACTGCATGCCAATGTCAATCAGTACAACGCCAGCCACCAAACCTGCATAACTGTTGTGGAACAGCCCTAATACGATCCATGCGGTCAGTTGAATGGCAAAACCGATGCCGCTGATGCGTTCGGTGCCGTACTTGGGGATGTATTTCCCCACGTTCGAAGCCGTAAGTGCGCCGGCAATGCCACATATGCCCAACATACCCACCGCGTCGCTGTTTTGGAAGTAGGGCGCCTCCTTTATACGGAATGCCATGCAGCCCCACATGCCCAAAAAGGAGCCAAAGGCGAATGCGGAACGGATGGCGTAGACAAGCGATTTCGGATATTTCGCCACAAGTTGTCGTATGCTGGCCATTAGGGCGATGAAACGGCCCTTGTAGGTAGGCTCTACGTTAGGAAACCAGCGTGCCACCGCAATAGCCGAAAGGCCGATGAGCACTGCGGCAATAATATAGATGGGTCGCCACCCCAGCAAGTAACCGATGTAACCGCTTACGACGCGTGACAACAGAATGCCGGTGAGCAGCCCTGTTAGCACCATGCCCACTTTACGCTCCTTCATTTCGGGTTTGGAATAGAGCGAGGTGAACGGAATGAAGATTTGCGGGGTTACCGAGCAGAAACCGGTGATAAACGATGCGGCGAGCAACATAAAGATGTTGGTGGAGAAATAGATGCCCAATAAAGCGAAGAACAGGGTGCAGAGGCTGACAAGAACCGTTGTCCGTCGGTTGTAGAGGTCGCCCAAAGGGATGATGAGCAGCAGACCGAGCGCATAACCAATCTGCGTCATTACAGGCACCAGGTTCACCTGAAACTCGTTGACGCCCATATCCTCGCGGATTAGGTTCAGCAGGGGTTGGGAGTAGTAGAGGTTGGCTACCGAAATGCCTGCAATCACCACCAGCATCCAAGTTAAAAGGGTGGGAATACCCTGGTTGGGGACTAAATCGTATTTCCCCGTCTCATTCTGGTCCATAAGTTATTTCATCTCTTTCTATGCAGTGCAAAATTAAGTGTTTTCGAGAAATTGGTTCTCTTGTTCCACGGAATTAATTAATGCCGTTGTTTGCAGTTCATAAAAAAAAGGCACATCGTAGCGCGTGGCTACGGTGTACCTAAAAATGGTTATCTTTTCTTTTTCATCCACGATGATTCTTCTGCCGCCTTGAAGTTGTAGATTGGTTTGATGATTTTCACAATGTCGGCAGTTGGCGATATGTTATCCACAATGTCGTCCATCGTTTTATAAGCCATAGGCGCCTCGTCGATGGTTGCCATATTGACGGTAGTGGAGTAGATTCCCGCCATTTCGGTCTTGAAATCCTCCAAATCAAGTTCTTTCCGTGCCTGGTTTCGGCTCATTAATCGTCCTGCACCGTGCGGAGCCGAGCAGTTCCAGTCTTCGTTCCCTTTTCCGACACAAACAAGGCTACCATCGCGCATGTTGATCGGTATAAGCAGTTTTTCACCCTTTTGGGCGCTGACCGAACCCTTTCTCAATATCATGTTATCGGTATCGATGTAGTTGTGGATGGTGGTGAACTGGTCAATAATATCGTTCTCGCTCAATCTTAAACCTACGGAAATAATATCAATCATGGCCTTTCTGTTCAGTGCGGCGAAGTGCTGCATGATGCGCATATCGTTGATGTAGTCGTCGAACAGGTATCCGCTGACGTATGCCAAGTCGGGTGGAACGGATGTAAGAATCTGAGACCTCAAGTCCTCCAACTGTGATTGGATTTCCGAATCTCGTCCCTCCGATTTTAGTTTTTCTATTAAACCCTTAACATCCGATTGCTGGTTTTTATTCATTTGCTTCCAAGCCTCTTCTTGGTAATAGTTGGCAATTTCAAGGCCCGCGTGTCGACTACCAGAGTGTACCACAATGTACAGGTTTCCTTCGTCGTCGCGGTCAGCCTCAATAAAGTGGTTACCGCCACCCAAAGTGCCCATGCTTAGTCTGGCTTTACTCTTTGTATATTTCCCCTTCACCTTGTCCCATTCAATCATATCGGCAAACTTGTGTTCTACTTTGTTGATGTCGAATCCGGAAGGAATACATTTGTGTATGCACTTGTCTAGTACGGCAGGATTAAAATTTTGACTGATCTCAGAATCTGCCTTAATTATCAGTGTCTCCATACCGCAACCTATGTCCACTCCTACCAAATTTGGTACAATCTTATCTTTTATGGTCATAGTTGTGCCAATTGTGCAACCCGCGCCGGCATGCACGTCGGGCATGAGTCTGATTTTCGCGCCTTCGGTAAATTCTTGGTCGCACAAGAGTTGAATCTGTTTCAGTGATGTTTCATCTACAGTGTCTGTAAAAACCTTTGCTGTGTTGTACTTACCTGTTACTTCTTTCATGATTAAATCTGTTTTTTTTGTTTACGCAGCAAATTTATTGGGGTGACTGCGCAATGTATTTGCGTAGTCGGAATTATTTTCTAATTTTGATAAAAAAAAGTGTATGCCAGCAAGTAGAAATGCGCTTATCCGCTATAAAACAATAGATAACTGCCTGCAGAACAGGTTTAGAAAATGGACGCTCGACGATTTGATTGAGGCTTGTTCCGACGTCTTGGCTGAATATGAGGGTAATGCTAACGGCATCAGCCGACGTACTATCCAACTCGATATTCAGAACATGCGTAGCGAAAAATTGGGCTATAATGCACCCATTGTTGTGTACGACCACAAGTACTATACCTACGAGGATCCCGATTACAGCATCTCCAAAACGCCTGTTAACGAACAGGACATGAAACAACTGACAGAGGCTGTTAAGGTTATTAAGCAGTTAAGCGGTTTTTCGCAATTTGGTGAATTGGAAGGCATCGTCAACCGACTGGACGCACATGTTTCTTCTATTTGTCGGCATTCTGAACCTGTTATTTTCTTCGACCGTAACGATTCGTTAAAAGGGTTGGAACACTTGGGGTTCCTTCATCAGAGTATTCTCGATAAAAAAGTGTTAGGCATTGTTTACAAGTCTTTTAACGCTGTTCTGCCTGAAGTGCTGACCGTATCGCCATACCTACTAAAAAGAATACAACAACAGGTGGTTTCTGATGTGCAAGAAAATGGGACACAACCAGTTGTTAAACTTGGCATTAGACCGAATTCAGAGTCTGGAGGTAAATGAGAAGGTTGTATACGAGGAAAACACGATTGTGGATTTCACCAAACATTTTGACGATGTGCTTGGGGTGACGAAGGGAATCAACACTCGGCCTGCCAATATACAGTTTTGGGCAAGTGAGAAGCATACGCCATATCTAGTAACCAAACCTCTTCATCATAGCCAGTCGGTAGTCGAGTATCATCCCGACGGTTCTGCCGACTTTAAAATGAAGGTGTGCCTCAATTATGAGTTAGAGCGTGTGTTGTTGGGCTTTGGCGACGGCATTATTGTAAAGTCTCCACGTTTGCTGGTTAAAAGGTTAAAAGAACGCATTTTGGCCAGTTACGAAAACTACAATTTAGGTGGTGGCGATTCTCCCCTCAATAAGTAAGTTTCATAAGGTAAATAGAGACCAATAAATTGTGTCGGTAATAATGAATTTGGATTATTTGTTAGAAGTTGCCAAAAACAAGATAGGCAGGCTTTCCGGCCTGCCTATGTTATTATTCTAATACGTGCGATGCCAATTGCATCTGTATTTGTTTGATGTTGGTCCTTTTGGAGAATTCTTTCTTAACGAAGCCTCCTCCTTTAATCCAAATCTTGAATTCGCTGTCGTCGTCGAGGGTGCCAGCGGTTTCAACCGAAAAGTAAGCTATGTTTTTATACGGAATGCTGAGGTATTCGCGTCTCGAACCTGTAATGCCTTGAACATCGAGCAGAATGAGTCGCTTGTTGGTGAAAACCCATTTGTCTCTAATTACCTTGTAGGCACATTCTAGCGTTTCGCTAGGAACTAGGATGTCTGCAAATTCCTTTTCTATTTCCTTTAGGTCAACTTCTGTGGCGTTGCCCATTACCATATTGAGAATTCCCATATTCTTTTATGTTTAATTATAAAGTTATATTATTGTCTATAAGTGTATTTGTTAACCAATTCCTATCGCTACAGTACATTGTAAACTGCTTACTTCATGTAATGACAAATAGAAATCTGTTCTGTGTTAAATCAGCAGACTTTTAAGTGGTTATACGCATTACTGATTTCTTTGAATTTTTCAGTTAGAATACTCTGGAGTGCTGGATTTACAGTAGTGTCGGGGTGATACTTTTTGGCCAACTTGCGGTAGGCACTGTGCACCTCGTCCATAGTCGCTGTTTTGTCAAGCCCGAGTACGGCGAAGTATTGGGTAAGGTCTTCAGCCTTAATAGCAACGTCCTTACTTGTACTTTGGCTGTTGTAATGCTGCGAGTGCTGTTGGTTGTGCTTCATGCCTTGTACGAGGTGGACGTATTTGCATTTAAAGTAGTCGATGTCGCACGCATTGATGTTAAGATATGGAATTGTTCGCAAAAGTACCGACCATTCGTTTCCTGTAATAACTTCGTCGGCTGCAACTATAGTGAATAGTAATTCGCATATAGCGTAGCGGTCGAGGTATTCAGGGAAAAAACGGTTGACTTGGCTGCAGGCCTTCTTAAGGTTCATTTTGTTAGCCGATGAAGACAATGGCGATATGTGGGTAAGAATAGAAGCGTCTCTGTCGCTATACATTTCGTAGGCGAATTTTCTCACAACTTCAAGTTCTTTCTTATTGGTTCCATTGTCTGCCCTCATTATATTGCTGATAACAGAACCCAACGCCTTTATTTCTGGTGCGGCATTGTCGTATGTATCGTTGCCAAAATGAATGTCGTTTGTTTTTTCATTGTCGTATGAGTTGTCTGCCTTTTCCTGTGGATGACGACGCCTTTCATAGAGACTAAAGATGAATAGAAAAACAATTAAATAAACGAGAATTATGAATAGTGGCATAACTGCTTTATGGTTTCTGGAAGATTCTGTAACCTATGTTTAGCGCAAATGTTTGTCGGTTGGTTGTGGAATGTATATTCTGCCCGTAGCGGTATCCATAATCCAATTCTTGGAAACCCCATGAATACTGGAAACCCACAAAAAGGTGCTTGTGCGCATACCACAGTTCGCCACCAATATTACCTTCGAAAATATCGTTATACGGATGGAATATGTTGTCGTTTTCCTTTGTTTCCGCATAAGCGATAGCACCAAACTGGCCGCCAAAACCGAAACCGAAATTGGCGCCGTTGCCGAGTTTGAACTGGGGGCCCACATATAAAGGAACGAAGAAGTTGTGGATTCTCACATCGCCAGAATATGGGTCAATATCCTTATTCGAGGTTGTGAATGCAAATTCTGGGTGTTCCCTCAAGAATTGATTGCCGTTGCTGCTGTAACTTAATGCGGTAAACGCATAGTGTAAACCTGTGGCTATATAAATGCTTTTTTCGTCATTTTTGTACCAGTCGACCCGAAATCCGGCATTAGCACCTGGTTTAAATGGAGACGAAGAGATGTTTGGCCCTGCAATGATATCGGAAATACGTACTCCTACAAACGGAATCAGATGTGTCTGTAGTTGGCGCTGGAAGGGGATGGAGTCGAACACGACCGGACCGTGGTAGATATGGCGGTACTCCACAATATGCCCGTCGGGCATCACCACACGTTCAGTCCCCAACAGCGGTTGGTCTAAATTGTCGCCACCCCATCTGGTTTGTGCCCTGTGGTGGTCCATTACCATATTGCGGCTTTGACTGTTTGCTTGCCGCAAGGCGTTCATGCCTGGATTTTGTGCGTATGTGGAAGTGAAAATGGTGGTTGTTAGCCCTATGCTGATGGCTAATGTTTGAATAAAGTTTCTCATTGTCTGTTTCCTCCCCATTTAAAATCTGTAACCTGCGTTTAAAGCGAATCCAAGTCCCATACCTTTCGCGTCGATCTCAAATTCGTAGGGTGTATACATCTTCATTAATTCCGCGCTGAAGAACAGGTGCTTGTGGGTATAGAGGATTTCGCAATCGACCCCCGACTGTACGCGGTTAGAAATGTCCCTACCCGAGAAGGTAGAGTACGACCTTTCTTGGTTGACCGTTCTACCGTAGGGCGATATGCCGAGAACCGGCCCCAGACCAAAAGCCACAACGTCGCCACTGCTCTTCTTGAAACGCATACCGTAGTGGAAATAGAGGTCGAAGTAGAAGAACGAGTTGTGCGAGTATTCGGGAGCCTCTTCCATCCAAAAGTGGCTTAATTCAAACTTGCAACCGAGTGCGGCGTAACCGGCAAAGTTGTTTTTTTCTTTATACCAGTCGCCTCGGCATCCTGCATTGAAACCCGGGTTAAAGTTGTCGCCCTTTGTGAACTGCAAACCTGCCAGTGTTGTGAAATGGCCCTTAATAGGGTTAGGATTGTAGATGAAGGTGCGGTAAATGGTGTCGGTGTGCTCCACCACTACCACTTCAACCGGAACAACTACCTCTTCCACCACAACCGGAGGGCCGGGCACTACTAACGTGCCTCCGTGCGTATTGGGCTTGCGCGGACCGCTGCTGTTATTGGGCCTGTAGTGGTTGCGTTGGATTCCCTGGTTCTTTTGGAAAGTTCCACGTTGTGCCGAGGCAGTGCCGCCAAATATGCTGGCAAGCGCCATGATCGCGAACGCTATTGCTTTTATAGAGTACTTTTTTGCCATAAAGTGTCTGTCTTTTATTGTTTATGGTGTAATAATAATACAAAAATAACGATTATGGCGAACTTGCAACCTTGCAATGTGTCTCTTCCACAAAAAAGTTTTCCTTCTCGTCTCTTCTGCCGCGTCTTAGCGCAAAGAGGGTGAAATTTTAGAAAAATATTCGATGTTGTCATTATCTGTCAAAAAATAGATGGAATTTTGTGCATCTAATTAAAACAATTGACGGTTATGACAAACAAATATGTATTTTCTAAAATAGCTTTCGCAGTGTTGTGTATGGTAATGGTTCAGGTGCTCGACTTCTTCTTCTACATTATCGGTTCAAACAACGTTCTTGTGAATTTTGTTCACACTGCAGGTACTTTAGTTTTGTGCGGAATGGCACTAATAAATGTGGTTAAAGCATTTGGTGGACACCGCCCTAAAACAGGCCCTGCTGTTATACACAAAATGGACGAACTGCAAGAAGACCGTATGGTGGCCTAAATGTAAACATATAACGGACGTTGTATTTCAAGGTATTCTGTAATATAGTAATGGCCGGGTGCGTGCGCACCTGGCTTTTTTTATGCCGCATTGGTCTGTTGGTCGAAGCGGTCGCTGTCGTTCCAGATACATTTATTGAAAATGCCTGTGCGGATAGCGTTCTCAACCACTTGGCCCGGATGGGTGCTGCGGTTGTTTCTTAGGCTTTCTTTGAAGGCTCTGATAACCGTACCAACTGCTTTGTCGGTTACATGGTAAATGTCCGCAATTTCAGAGTAGTCCAACCCCTCAACGCAGAAAAGATACACCTTGTCAGCCGCGGTGCGGTTCTTTTTGCAGAGCCAGAAAAGGGCTTCTTCCAACTCTTCGTTGGTAGGCGCTTCGCCGTAGATGTGGTAGTCGTCTTGGCCGGCAATAAGGTCTGCCAATTCAACAGTATCTTCCTCGTCGCCAACCTTCTCATTTAACGAACTCTGAGTGTGCAAGATTTTAGCAATCTTGTCTTCCGAGATGCTCACACCCACTTCGTCGAAGTATTCCTTGATGTCTTTGATCGAAGGGGTCCACGAACCCTCTGCTTCTAAACCATTAGGTAGAGTTTCGGTACGCAGAGCGTCTATGGCATCGAACACCTTTTTCGCAAGCGGGTCAGAATCTAAATGTTCCTTGAGTGCGTGGGAGGTGGCAAATGTGATGATTTTGAAGGCGTATGTGCTAAACTTCACACCTCTGCTTGCGTCGAACGTCTTAGCCGCTTTTAAAACCTCTTCCACACAATTGCTTTTGTACTCATTGAGGAGGTATTCGTCGTAAGCACCCCCAACGGCATCCTTGCACACCTTGATAATCATAGGAAGAACGCTTAACATAAGTTCGTTAGGTGTGGCGGTGCCCGCTTTCACAGATTTCTCTGCCTTGGCTATACACAAGTCGGTGGAAAGTTTTAGGGCTTTCTTAGACTCGTCTTCCGACTCCTGGTCAGAATTGGCAATCCTCCCCATAAAACGTTCCTCGCCGTCTGCGAGGTAGAACTCTTCAGAACGGAAGTTTGAAGACGAAACTGATGCGGCAGAAGTGCCTTTAAAAGAATGAGAACTCTTCTTCATAAACAGTGCCAAGTCGTATTACTTAGATCCCGTTCTTGGCTTGTGGATCTTAGACGATAACGGTGTCGTCTGTCACCATAAAATTTTGATTGGGGAGTGGCTGCCTTGCCTGGGTAGGCGGCAGAATATTTCTAAATTTCCAAAAACAAAATAGATAGAGTTGTAGTTTATCAGGCGTATTGACCCGATGAGAGGCCTATTAGGGCGTGAGCAACATGGATGATGCTGCACTGCACGGCAGTGACAGAACAACCGAATGAATCGGCAAGATCCTCAAGAGAATCGCTGCACTCTGATGAGGCAGGAAAGTGGTGTGCCAAATATATTTTGGCTTCAATCGGAGTCACAAACCCTGCCATAAGAAGTTCGGCAAGGGCAGAACGGAGGTAGTTGCCAGCAGCCTCGTGCTCGTAACCTTCCTCGAAAAGGCAGTCAGCATCTTCTTCAAGATCCAACGGACAGAAAAAGTGAGACCATGCTTGGGTTTCTTCTACCGATAATCCTGAGAAGTCTGCAATTTCCTCCCATTCGACATCACGGTAGGAATTTACCGCTACAGTGTAGTAGATGAAAGCTTTGAGAAGCTGTTCCTCCTTTTCGCTGCTAAGCTTAAGTGAAGAAAAGAGGGATTGTAAACTGGTAAGACTGATGACTCTCATCGGCAAAGGTGCTTTTTAGAATTACAGAAAAGTTATCACATAGCCCGTAACTCCTCTGTCCTAAAGAAGCGGATACAAAGTTATATACATTTACGGAAAAATCCAAGCGAAAATCAAATTATTTTCACTCGGTAACGAATTTTTTTGTACTCAGTGTTAAGGTTTCTTCTTTAGAAGAAACGCATCCGGGCTATTGAATGCATTTTTCTCCTTTATTTGACACAAAGTTACAAACTTTTTCTACCAAATGCAATATATTGGGAGCACATATTTTCAATATTTTCATTGGGATAACAAAAATATTTGTATATCGGGAATTCCCCACATTATCATTAATTTCTATTAATTAGAATTTTGCTATTGAAAATCAATTGGTTATCTTTCTTTACGGTGAGCATATAAATGCCATTAGTGAGATGACTGGTGGCAATAATGCTGGTGCTTGTTTCCTCTTTTCTTGTTGCCACCCTGTGTCCGTTGGCATCGAATAGCGATATTCTGCACCCTTTATCCAAACCAGAGATGACCAGTTGTCCGTTTGTTTGCGAAACTTTAACCTGTGGGTTGTTGGCTAAAGCGTTAGATGTGCCAGTTTGTGTATAAATTAGTTTTATGGGTGTTGGCGCGCAGTAGTTGCCGGCGCTGACGTGCCAGTTGTAGAAGAAGAGGTACCACCCCTTGGTGTTGATCCAAGACAGGTTGCAGCCTGTTAATTCTAATAATCCGTCAATTACATATGGAAACTGAATATCGGCGTCGGTGTGCGAGTGGTAGAGCGAGCCCGTGGTGCCGTTGGCGTCGATGTGGTAGTTGCCGGCACTCAAAAGTGCGCCAATTGGCAGGCGTTGTTCGCCTCCGCCTGGCAGATTGTTGTAGGTTTGGCTGAAAACTACCTCTTTTGTGTCGTCGTTTATAATATTAATGGTGGCATCGAGGGGCTTGACGGGGTAAATGGAGATGGAGTCAATCGCCAGGTCGCGTAATACCGTAAAGTTCATAAACTCGGTGCTGAAGTTGCTGCGTGTCCAAGCGTTTTCGGTTAAAAAGGGCTTGCCTACCACACCGTAAAATCCATTAGCATCCTTAATAAAGATGTAGTCGTCGTCGGCTTTAGGCGTGTATGTCAGTTCTTGACCGGTTCCCAAAATGTTGCCGTTTTTGTCGGTCCATAAGAAGTTGCTCAAGTAGCGAGGTGCCATAAAGGAAACAGGAACTCCCACAACTGCATCTACGTCTATCATTGGTAAAAGTCCCGACGATACGGAAATACTGCTTTCAGCGGCGGCGCATTTGTCAGACGTAACCTTCACTGTATAGTTGCCGGCGTCCTTGGTTAGCAGGGTTGGGCCGTTCTCACTGTCTAGTGTTTCCCCATTTTTTACCCAAGTGAAGACAAGTCCGTCGTCGGCTTTAAGTCCGCAGTCGAGTTGCACGAACGACGTTTGGCAGATGTATTTGTCCGCGCCGAGGTTGGGCTGTAACTGGTTGCTGACTTCAACGGTGTCTCTCAATGAGCAGCGTCCGCTGTCGGCCATCACCACGTAGGTGCCTGGGGCTTTCGCTTTCAGCGTTGCTCCTTCACCCACTCTCTCAACGTTGTAAAACCACGTTAGGTCGTAGCCGTTGCCGAGGTTTTCGGCTTCAAGCGTCACAGCGCCGGCAGTGTTGCACAGCGAGCGGTCGGCGCCCAAGTTGGGTTTCCGGCAGTCGGGGAAGCGAACGTCCTCGTATTCAGTGCCTATGCAGATGTCGTCAAAATAGGTGTAGCAGGTGTCGGTAGGGCACCAGGTGTTGTCGTCGCCTCCGTGAAAGGTCGAAATGTAGAGCTTGTCCACCTGCTCTCCGTTGTTGGTGAATTGTCGCCCGGTAAGGTAGAGGACCTCCTGCCCGTTTACCCATACCTGAATTTCGCCGTCTTGGCTGGTAGGAGTGGAGTTAGCCTTTACACGTTCGGCAATATGGAGCCATTGGCCGGGTGTTGCCACCACAGGAGTGCCATCGGGGTAGTAGAGTTGGTGGTTTTCGCCGTAGGTCTCAGTTTTCACCATATCGTAGAGGTAGAGGACGATCTTTCCGCCCGCGCGCCACATGAATCGGGCCGACCATCCGTTGGTGCCGTCGCACATTTTACCGCCCGAGCAGTTGGCGCCACCCGCCAAACCGGGTAGTTTGCCTCCATACGACGTAGTTCCCCAACTGAAATTCTCCGAGAACATCAGGTAGTAACTCATATAGGCCTCGTTGCGTTGGTCGAAGAGCAGTGGAACTTGGCAGCCCGTATTATCGGTGCCGAATTCGTTCTTGGGGTACATTACCCGAAATGACTGTAATCCGTTCGCCGCGTAGTCGCCACTAATAATTGTGCGAGTGCTCAACCCTTCGTCCCATGTTGCGGGTTGGAAACCGTCGTCGCTCCACCATTCGCGTGTAAACGGAGTTCCCTCGGGCGTATTCTCGAAACTGGTACGCATCAGGGTAGTGGCAGAGGCCTGGAAGGCTCCGGCAAAAAAGACTATATATATAAGGTATTTGAGGAACGTCATAACGTAGTGTAGTTTATAAAGTTTGGCAAACGTAGTGTTTTATTAAAAATCGTCGTCATCGAAATCCTCTCCTCCCATAGTTGCCACAAGCACGTCTTCACCGCTGAGTTTCTGGTTGTATTCATAACTAGGGATCTCCTTCAGTATGCACTCGCCCTTTTTGTATTCCTTCACAGCACCGTCTTCGCCATACACTTTGCAGTTCAGCACGCTGTGCTGGTCAATAGCGAAGAAGAGTTTTCTGTTGAGCAAAGGCACGTCGGGCAGGTCCTCCATCAGAAAAGACGGCATACGTTCAGCCACTTCCAACAAAGCCTTGTCGAAATTAGGGAAGATGTAGGTCGACTCGTAACTTCTGAATAAGATATCGAATTTAACAATGCGCTTTTTGCGTGGCATAATTGAATAGGATGAGAATTATAAACAAAGGTAGTGAAAATAATGTTTGAATTAGTGTTGACCGAGATAATTGTAGACAAATAACTTTCTACAAGTTACAGGTAACTGTTTGAAAGTTAATCCTGCTTCGAAAATATGTGTTGGAGCATAATGTCTCAGATACATGGGGTAGTAGAAAGTATATTTTGTATAAAATTGTTGATAAATAATAATTAAAATATGAAATATAAAGGTCGAGATTTTGTACTTTTGTAAAGTAGTTTTGTGCTTTTAGTTGAGAAGAGATGAATGTCAAGTTCTATTGCCTTGAACTTGAGTAATTTAACTTTTAACTATAATCACATTGTATTAAAATTTGAGTTCAAAAAATAATCATGCAGGGGATAGCTCTGCAATATAGACTTATGTTTACATTCGATAATATTAAAAGAGTAATTGCTCTGATTTTTGTGTTGTTAGTTTCTGTGAGTGCGGAAGCGAAAAAGTTTGAATATACTGTTAGTACTCCCGAAGAGTATTATAATGTTTTTGAAGATATACGAAAAGTTATTATTGGTACCGATGATGAGATATACGAGTACATTATTAATGTAACTGATGATTTGGTTTTAAGTGAGGGTTTTGGATATATTGGAAGTTCTGATAATTGTGAGAAATATAATAAAATTAAGGTGAAAGTTCAGGGCCCAAAAGAGCCAATAAACGGTAATATTAAATTTGAAGGATATGGACATCATATTTTTCATCACGATTTCTCATTCTCTAATATAGATTTTGAAGGTGGTAAGATTTATTTTAGTATTCACCAGTATCATGTAAATTTCGAACATTGTAACTTCAATAAAGTTGAATTTCCGAATGCTTATATTTCAGAATTGTGGACCTGTGATGAATCTTTAAAGTCTAAATCAAAAACATTTAAATATTGTACTATTAATGCGACGTCAAATTCAAAAAGTATAGTAGTTGATACACTTTTTCATTGTACCGTTAGAAATTTATTTGTTGGAACTAATATTTACAATGACGTTGCTAAATATATTGCATATAATACCTTTGAAAACGATAATTATCAATCTTGTACTCTGTATATTCATGATTATAATGAAGAAGGCGCACCTAAAGTTATTCATAATGTATTTAAAAATAACTCAACATTATCTCTTAGCTCAGGGATAAACATATATAATTCTAATAATCTTTTTTATGATAATAGTTATATTAAAAGAAGTGGTGCGTCTCATGCTTTTCGTGCGGCTAT
>JAKSKS010000063.1 GCA_024401615.1 Paludibacteraceae bacterium | reverse complement strand
CGGAATTTGGAGATTTATTGGAAGGTTATGCAAGTGTGAATATGCGAATTTCTCCTGAAAAATGGTATTTCCGTATTGGTTCTGATACATATCCTGCTTATTTGAGATTCTTGGGTGGTATTGCAGAGGGTAAGACTTACTTTATGACTGGTGAATTGCCAAGTGCTACTTTGAAGCCATTGTCTCCTAATGCTGAAAATAAGTTTAAGAGCATTGAATATCCGGCAGCTAATATCTCTTCAGGTAAAACTGCGCATGGCATGGCTTTTGCTGTAAACACACGCGCTGCACTTTCTTTCGATAAATTCCCATTGGTGTTCGCTGGTTTCTATCTTGAAGGTGGCTGTGACTTGTTGCTGACCGATTGCCCTAATCTCGATGATGCCAAGTGGAGAGGTAAAGGTAGCATCTATGGTGACTTTGGCGTCGACTTGGGTGTAAATTTGTATTTTGCAAAAATTCCTGTAATTGAAGCAAATGCATTCTTTGGTTTAAAGGGTGCGGCTCCGTCACCTCTACAAGGTGATGCAATTGCAAGTTTTGACATAAAGGTCGGTCATATTATTGATACTTATGCAGACTTACATGTTCATATGGGTCCTAAAAAGGAAGTTGTCTGTCATTAAAAACGTAAAGAGTTGAAAAAATGCGAAATAGTAGATTAGTTTTCCTAATTGTTGCGCTTTTGTGTAATACATTTGTTGGATTCGCCCAAAAGAAATATGATATTGCATTAAAGGCTTATTATACAGGGTATGGAACCCTGCTTCGTTGGTATCCTAAGGATTTGGAAACCTACATGAAGTGTGTGGAAGACGGTTTTGTGGTAGAAAGACGCCAACCAGGTTCTGTGGAAGATTGGACCGTTCTTAGTCCAATCTACAAAGGTTCATTTGGCGAAATTTTTAACCTTGAAAAGAAAAATAAGGAGGCGGCCCTCTTGAATATGATTCTTTACAAGGACATGATGATGGAGCGTATAAAACAAGAGATGCCAGATTCATTGTCTAAGTTTAAAGAGGAATATAACCAGATGACTGCTAATCCGCAGGCAAAATCGTTGTATTATGCTATGTTCCTGCTTTCAACAGAGTTTAGTGTAGATGTTGCTAAATATGCTGCACTGAACTATATGGACGATAAGGTTAGAACACAACAGACTTATGAGTATCGAATTCGGCCAAAAAACGAAAAGTTGAAATTGACTTCTGAAATTGTTAAATTGTCGACCAGTAAGAAGACGGAGTTGCCGGCATTGTCAGAGTTGAAATCTAAACGAAATGATAAGTCTGTTCGTTTCAGTTGGTATTTAACTCCAGCAATGGATGAGGAATATTCTGGTTATAACTTGGAACGCAGTGAAGACGGTATCAATTTCAAAAAGGTTAATACTAGACCTATTATCCATATAACAATGTCGAATGTCGGCAAAGATTCATGCTTCTATATTAGTGATCTGCCTGAATGTGGAAAAAAGTACTACTTCCGTATCGTTGGTCTTAGTGGTTTTGGATTCGCTGGAAAAACAAGTAATGTAGTTTCAGAGATGTGTATAGATAGATATACCGTTCACCCAAAAATGAAGACCATTAAGTTTAATGATAAGGTAGAGGCTGAAATTACTTGGGAGGTGGAAAATCCGGACAAACAAACTATTAAAGCATTCGAAGTTCAGCGCGCTAAACGCCTTCATGTGACAGGAGTTGATTCTTTCGACGCGATCTCAAAACGTTTGACTCCTAAAACTTTTTCTTTTGTAGACAAAAAACCACTTAAGACAAACTATTATAGAATAGCGGCCTACGGAGAAGAAGGACAGGTCGCATATAGTAATATCGTATTTAAGTATCCTGCTGACACAATGCCACCTTCTATACCAACTGGTTTGAAGGGTGTTATCGACTCTATGGGTATTTGTACGCTCACTTGGAATCCGAACCCGGAGGAAGACATTAGAGGTTACCGTGTGTTCGTTTCAAATGACAGTACATTCGAATTCCTCTGTGCAACAGATACTTTTTTGAAGGAACCAAAGTATACCACTAAATTGTTTTTAGGTTCGTTAACCAATGATATTTACTACAAGGTGCAGGCTGTAGGTGGCAATTATGCGCACAGTGGTTTAAGTCCGTTCATTAAGTTGATGAAACCGGATACCATTCCGCCTGCTTTGATCGTCTTCGATGATATCAAACAAAACGAAGACAATAGTTTACAGTTCAGTTGGTTCGACAGCCCAAGTATAGATGTTGCCAAGGTTGACCTGTATAGAAGAATCTTACCAGACACAGCATGGGTTCTGGCAGAACAGTGGACGGGTAAAACTACTTCTCGCGCTTATACTGACACCGTAAACTTTTCAGGTGAGAAGGTTGCCTACAAGTTTAACATCTACGATGAAAGCGGTAATATGTCGGTTGCCGAGATGGTTCCTTACCAAACTAGTATTCTACGTAAGCACTGTTTGAAGAACTTGAGGTTGGTAAAGAACTACAACGATGGAGGTATATACGTGGAGTGGAACCGTTGTGGATGCAAAATCCAGTACGTTCGCATCTTCCGTAAAGAAGATGGCGGAGACTCTAAGTTAGTAAGAACTGTTAAGGGTAACGACACAAGTTACTTTGATAAGACGGTTTACGTTGGCCACGAATATGAATATATGGTCTTGCCGATTACCGAAAAGATGTCTGAACCAGAAATCGAAAAGGTGAAGTTCTAATACTTACCTACATAACTATACCCCGGGCTGTTGCATGCCAATTTGGTAAGCAACAGCCCGGGTTGTTTATTCCCCTTTCACCACATCTACCACCAACTTCTTCAACTTCATTGCTTCGGTTTCGTATTCCTCACGGCTGACGCCTGCCATAAAGGGTGAGGTGTGCCAATAGTCCCAATTGTTGAAGAGGAGGGGGAGCTCCATGCAGTGCTCGGCACCGTAGATGGAGTCGCCGTGACGCCAGTCCATCACCTTGCAGGTGGTGGCTATGCCTTTCTGGCGAAGATATTTGGCGTACTTGAAGATGGGATGCTTGAAAATGATTTTGGTGGCCGGACGGGTGATGGCGCTAAATGGCACAAACGGATAGGCGTCGTCTTTCTGGCACCACATCAGTACCGATTTCAGTCCGGGTGCTATGTGCTCGGGTGTCTTGTAATCTTCGCGGACGGGTGCAAACGGCATACCTGGATTGCTGTGCCTGATGGCTTCGGCCTGTGCATATAGTATTTCGCAGATGCTGCTGGCATACGGATCTCTGCCTAAAAAACTGTGGAACTTTCGGGTGGTTTTGCTGGCATGGCGGGCACTCGATGGCAGAAATGGTGCGCTGGCTATGATGGCTTTGCGGAAAAGCGGCTCTTCAACGCTGGCAATCAGGTGCATGACCGATGTGCCACCAGCCGACTGACCAAAAATGGTGACGTTGCCGGGGTCACCCCCAAACAGGTGTATGTTAGCCTTCACCCAGCGTAGGGCGCAAATCTGGTCTTCCAACCCAAGGTTCACAATGCGGTGCTTGGGGTGGAAGAGGAAACCAAGCGCACCTAACCGGTAGGAGATGTTCACCACCACCATATCTCCCATTTCAGATAGGGAGGTGGCGTCGAATCGAGAATTCAGTCCGCTGCCCGTAATAAAGGCGCCACCGTGTATCCAAACCAAAACGGGACGTTTGCCCTCGATAGACGGGGTATATATAGAAAGGCGGAGGCAATCTTCCGATTGTTGCATCTTCACTTCGTGGGTGTCGAGCCCAATGTGTGTGTCGAGTCGGCTTGGGTTCTGTGGACAGATGACAGCCTGCATGTCGAGGTCGTCCAGGTCTCGGAGGTCAGGTTCCTGTACGGGTTTTGAAAATCTTTCAGCGTGTGCATATCTAATACCGTGGTATGTTTCCATTTCAACCTCCTACTTTTATTTGTTCCTATATACCAAAGATAAGGAATTGCAGGTGCCATTTGGCACGTAGCAGCGTCTCAAAAAAGTGAAATTTTTTGCGAATTTTTAAAGTGTAAGCGTAGAGGGCGTTTTAGTAATATATTATAAGTCAGTTTCTAGAGATGACACTCTTTGACAGCCTATAAAGTTTTCCATCTTCACACTTGGCTTTTATATAGACTCCAAAATATAAGTTAATATGGACTTAAAATTTCTAAGTAAATTGCATCAAAACACACCATTTTTCGACTTTTTCGGAAAAAAAGTGTTGTATCTCGGAAAAAAGTTCTATATTTGAAGTGTGAAACAATAGTACCTACTGCCATTGAATGTATTTAGGTGGTTTTCAATTATGGCAGTCTTTTATCTGAATGAGGTCTTATCAAAAAAATCCCACTTCAGTTATTTGATAGGTGCTTGTTTTACGATGAGGCGCTAACTGACATTATTATTTAAGAGCTAATAAGGACTATGTTCCGAAAAAGTATGTTTTTCATTGTTTTAGCAATTTTTTAATATTTATCAGTACGTTCCAATTATGTTGGTACAAATATTGTATCGATATAGTTGAGTTAAATAGTATAGTTTTTCTTCATAAATAATTGCAGGGGATTTCTGATTGAGAAGTTAGTTTTCTCCGATTATGCAAACGTGTTTTTATGAAAATGGGATTCATTCCCATTTTGATTTAATTGGTTAAATAAGGCAAGTGTTATTAGGGCAGCTCGTGAGGGCCGTCCTAATTTTTTATATTAGGTTTCATTATATAATGTTATTAAAAGATTTCTTTGAAAAATATTAAATTGTGTGTATTTGATAAATAAATTTTATTTATATTTGCAGTGCAGAATACGAATGATCGATTCTTAAACTCACTACAGATAAAGAATTTTCTACATAGTCCTGTCTGTATCAAACATTACTTGCAATAATCTTTACCATCGGACTATTGGTAAAAACTTTTACTCAACAACGGTTTAACAAAACCAAACTAATTACAATTACTATGAGATACATTATTACTCGCACAACAACTAGTGGTAACAGTTTTGAAAGCAAAGCTCCAACTAAAGACCAGGCAATGGCATTGGCTGATTATGAGGCAGGTACACTCGAAACAGCGTCTGTTGTTATTACCGACACTCTTACTGGTTTCACTACTAGAGTTAAGTAAGTAAAAACTACTCTCTTTATAATACTATACAGAGGTTGAAGGTTTATGCCTTTAACCTCTGCTTTTTGTGTCTATACTTCTCTGTTTGTTTGCTTTTTTCTATCTTTGTGTTGCGGAATGCCGGCGCGTTTTTGTTTTGCAAGTTTTTTTTGCTTTTTTCAGAGTAACGCCCGTTAGAATTTATATCTTATTGTGGTTTATGAAAAGATTAATGTTTTGGTTGGGACTGCTTCCTCTTGCAGTTCACACCTCGGCCCATACTTATTCAACCGATAGCATCGGCGGACATATTTATGTTGATTTGGGCTTGCCAAGTGGAACCCTTTGGGCTACCTGTAATATAGGTGCTGAACGTCCTGAAGATTTTGGCAACTACTATGCGTGGGGCGAGACTACACCTAAAGATACTTGCAACTGGAGTAATTATGTTTTTACAGAAGGGGGCTCTACCAATCTTACAAAGTATTGTACTGAAGACTTCTACGGAAAAACTGACGGTTTGACTACGCTTCTACCCCAAGATGATGCCGCTACTGCTAATTGGGGATTGCAATGGCGTATGCCTACCTTTAAAGAACAGCAGGAACTGATTAATGGCTGCTTTTGGTCGTGGACGGACAATTATGCCGGCACTGGCGTCAGCGGACGTATGGGGACCTCTATTTCTAATGGCCAGGTTATCTTCTTCCCAGCCGCTGGCTATAAGGGAGCAGGCCGTTTCTATAGTGTGGGCGACTTTGGCGAATACTGGTCTTCGAACCTCGATGCTTCGAGTAGCGACAGTGCCCTCGATTTCAGTTTCGTTTCCGGTAATATCAATTCGTATGGTAACAGCCGCTATAACGGACAGACTGTCCGTGCGGTAGTGCGCAAGTAACTGTAGCCTTTAAGGAATTTTGTGGACTTCGTTGGTATAAAACAGAAATAACTCTTTGGTTGTTAATGAATTACACGAATATTACGAAAAATAGAGCTCGTAAAGAATTTCCCCAATGCTAACTTTGTTGGAGCCATTTGCACGAATTAGTGCGTGTGGATCGTTTGTGAGCGCCGTATTCGTGAAATTAGAGGTAGCTAGCCACCATTAGCGGAATCAATTGGCGAGACCTTCTACTCTCATATATTTATAACGCGTTGATATTGAAGTGTCGTCGCACCAAAATTAATGACAATCCCTAGCTTTAAATTTGTAGCGCGTAAATAGTTTAATGTTTGTGAAATATGTGAATGTTGTATCTCATTAACGGCTTTTAATTCTACTATAATTTTATTGTCAATTATAAAGTCAGCGTAATATGGGCAGTTAAGGTGGTGACCTTTATATAGTAAATTAAGTCTTTTCTCTCTTTCAAAGGGAATGCCTCTCAAATTTAATTCAATTGCCAGTGACTCTTGATAGACTTTTTCTAAAAATCCATTTCCCATTTCGGAATGAACAGTCATGGCCGCTCCTACAATATTATATGAAAGTTCTTTGTACAGTATATCCATAACTTATTAGCTGAAATTAGTAATTGATATTTGAGTTGTTGTATGTCTGTCTTCGTGAAATTGGAGATTAGCTGAATTAATTGCCTGCTATGTTATTTAGAGTAATTAGTGTAATTCGTTGGCAAAAGAATATGTAATAACGTTATAGTTGTCAACGAATTCCCCGAATAAAACGAAAAGCAGAGTTCGTAAAGAATTTCCCCAATGCCAACTTTGTTGGCGCCAATTCCACGAATAAGTGCATGTGGTTCGTATGTGAGTGCTGTATTCGTGAAATTAGTGGTGGCAAGCCACCATTAGCGGAATCAATTGCCTGCTATGTTATTTAGAGTAATTAGTGTAATTCGTTGGCAAAAGAATATGTAATAACGTTATAGTTGTCAACGAATTCCCCGAATAAAACGAAAAGCAGAGTTCGTAAAGAATTTCCCCAATGCCAACTTTGTTGGCGCCAATTCCACGAATAAGTGCGTGTGGATCGTTTTTGAGTGCCGTATTCGTGAAATTAGAGGTGGCTAGCCACCATTAGCGGAATCAATTGCCAGCTATGTTATTTAGAGTAATTAGTGTAATTCGTTGGCAAAAAAAACAGAAATAACTCTTTAACCGTCAACGAATTCCACGAATATAACGAAAAACAGAGTTCGTAATTTGTATACTTACCTTACGCTCACCACAACCCGCTTGCCGTTGGTAGCAACTACCTCATAGTCGCTTAAACATACACCTTTCTTTAAAACTCTGCCGTTATAGTCGAAAATAGAATAGCGCGCACCAACCGCATTGCTTATGGTAATGCCATCGGGTGTCTGGTTAATTACAGTCGTGTTCCCCTTCAATAGCGTAGTAGAGGCAGTCTCTTCAAGAATTTCAGACGCATAATAGGCCACATAACCGTTGCTTTCAGAACCTAAAACCACATTCAGTTTACTGTCGTTCTTGACAGTGGCTAGATTCACACAACCAAGAAACGCTTTTTCGGCAATAACCGTTAAGGTACTTGGCAGTTCAATTCCTATCAGATTCTCACAACTGAAGAAAGCCATCTTGCCGATGCTGGTAATACCCTCGTGAAGCAGCGCGTAGTAGAGGTTGGTGCAGTCGGCAAAAGCGCAGTCCTTAATCGTCCTCACACTTTCGGGTAAACTGATAATCTGTAACGAAGTACATTTGCTGAAGGCATATTCACCAATGGAGGTCAAACCATCGTTTAGGAAAATCTCTTCCAAAGCGGTGCAACCGTAGAATGCGCCGTCGTTAATTTCCTTAACCGTCGATGGAAGGCTGACGGTCGTAATGCCGGTACAGTTCTGGAAAGCGCTTAGTGGAATGGTGGTTATACCGTCGAGCAGTGTTACTTCGCCCCATATGCCTTTAGGCACGAAGTATAGTTCCATGTCTTTCTTTGTGTAGAGAACCCCTTCGTAAGAAAGGAATTCCGGATTGTCCCCGTCAACGACTATCTGGTCGAGGCTATTGCATAAACTGAAAATGCCAGTCCCGATTTTTGTGATGGAGGCAGGCAGACTCAATCCGGTCATGATCTTGCTGCCTGCAAAGGCGTCGTTCCCGATAGAAGTAACAGCGTATGTCGCATTATTGTAGGTGATACTTTCCGGAATAACCACATCGCCAGTGTAGAGTTCGTCGTAGCTGTAGTACATCCAGCCGTCTTCGTCGTCGCCGCGGAAAGTAACTTCAGCGTTTCCATTACTTATATTATAGTAGATGCCGTCAACTTCCACTTTTTCGGCGGCGGCAGTCATCGTAATAAGAGATACTATAGAAATGAATAAGTGTTTAGTGTTCATGGTTGTTGTAGTATTTATTTGATAAACTAAATTTAGTGCCTTTGTGCCAGATCACAAATAGAATGGTGTATGTTTGTGAACACTTTATCCGTTTTGTTTGTTTTATGTTGCACAACACATAGCAAACTATTGCTATATGGATCAAAATTTCTAATTTAGTGTATTCATCTCTTATATGTATATAATTATACAACATAAAGGCCGCAATTCGTGAGAACAGCGGTCTTTGTTTTTTATGTAAAATCCTAATACAAACAATTTTATAAAAAAAAGAGCCAGAACCTCGCGGTTCTGACTCCCCAAACTAAAACTTAATATATGGAACAAACAACGTCTAACAATAGGCGCGAAGTGTATCTCTGCATTCTTTTTTGTTTCTGATGCTTCTGATACCCTTTTCTTTCAACTGGCGGACACGCTCGCGTGTGAGGTTGAACATAGTGGCAATCTCGTCGAGCGTCATTGGAGTGCAACCTATGCCGAAGTGGTATTTCAGCACTTCACCGGCTCGTCCCAACTGGCCCAATACTGATCCGATTTCTGTGCGCAGGCCTTCGTTGATGACATTCTGGTCAGTGTCAGCCATATTGCCCACCAACATATCAGCATATTTGTTGCTGTCGCTGTCGTCGCCCATCGGAGCGTCAATCGAAAAACCGTGGTTGTTGAGGCTTAAAAGGTCTTGCACTTTGTGCTCGGGTTCGTTAATCAAGTCTGCAATTATTTCGGGGCTTGGAATGCATCCATGCTCCTGCTCGTAGTCGTTAGAGGCTTTGGCTATCTTGCCCATTAGAGCAACTTGGTTGGCAGGAAGACGGACTGCACCTCCATTTTCCGACAAATACTGCATGATAGACTGGCGGATCCACCAAACGGCATAACTGATGAACTTGAATCCCTTTGTAGCGTCGAATTTTTGGGCGGCAATTATCAGACCCAAATTACCTTCTTGAATCAAGTCGGTAAGTTCAACACCGGAATTCTGGTACTTTTTGGCTACTGAAATAACGAATCTCAAGTTTGAACTGACGAGTTTGTTTAGCGCGGCCTGGTCGCCGTTCTTAATCTTTTCAGCCAAAATGGTCTCATCGTCTGTTCCTACCATACCAATGTGTGAAACGTCGGTAATATACTTGTTTAGCGAGTCGCTGTTTCTCTGCGTGATCGATTCTGAAATTTTTAATTGTCTCATTTCTTAATAGTTTTTAGGTTACGGGTTGGTTCCCTTAATTAATTTTGTGCGGAAAAGCGCACTTAAAAAAATACTGAGTTGTTTTTAATTAATTGAATGTGGGTTTGTTTCGCCTGTTAAAATAGATTGACTCATTAGACTTCCCTCCTTTTCTTTTTTCCATATTCATATATATTTCGTTTTCTATATTGCCAATGATGTACTGTGTGGGTTAAATAAAAAAGAAAAATCGGAATTTTTTTCCATTTATATTTTTCCTATTATTCAAAAGCCGCGCATCTTTATGTTGTAACTAAAAACTGAAATGAAATGGCAAATAAAACAATGATGTCAGCTTTTAAAAGTGTTTTCCTTGCATGCAAGGGCAATGGTTTTAAACTTGAAGATGCGGATGCGAAAAAAGCGTTGGCACAATTACGTAAGCAATTGGGCTTTAGCAACGAGGCGCTCATCTTCTTGGCTTGTACTATAGGTTTGGACAACGACGACGATATGATTGGCATGCAGACCCTGGCACAGTACCTCGGCTTGACGAAGATGGATATACTGGAGCATTCAGAAGATGTCACTGTACTCGACGAACGCGGATATATTGTTAACGAGTGCTACAACCAGGTGTCGGTGACTTGCACAGCGCTCGACGATTTGAAGCACAACCGTCCGTATACCAAATTAGATACCACTACCTGGCCTGCCGATGCGGTTGTTAAAGAACTGAGAACTAACATAAACAGAGGAGACAGAACGAGTGGCTTCCACCGTTGGGAAGTGATGATGAATGGCAATAAGTTCATCGATGAAGTTGACGAGTTGGCCAAAGACCTTGTTGACGACGAATTGTACTTCATGCTTTACGAAAGCGCACCTAAGGTTATGCGTAACATTTTGGTCTTCTGTGTAGGCAGTTATTGTTTTGGTGTTGACGACGAAGACACCGCTATGGAGTCTGGCGACTTCTTCGACTGCTTGTTTTACCGCCACACTGCTTTGAAGGACTCTGTTTTCGAGACGATTACCAAACTTGGTCATCCGTTTATGAAGTCGGGCTATTTTGAATATTTCTGTGAAGACGGAATTGCCAACACCAACAAGATTATTCCAACCGAGAAGTTTGTGACGCGGTTCAATTTGAAGCGTTCTGTCAAGACGAAAACTTCTTTTAACCGCGAACGATTGTAGAAGCACTCTGACATTCCACAGAAGGAGTTGTTTTACGACGAGAATACCGCTAATGATGTGGAACGCCTTACCAATTTGTTGAGTAAGGAGCATTTCTCGGGCATACAGCAGCGATTGAAGGAGGCAAACCTCCGTAACGGTTTTGCCGTATTGCTCTATGGCGCCCCTGGCACGGGAAAGACTGAAACTGTACTTCAGTTGGCCAAAGCTACCGGGCGTGACATTATGCAGGTGAACTACGAAGACTTGAAAAGCAAGTATGTAGGCGACAGCGAAAAGGAGGTTAAGCGACTTTTTGCCGAATACGCAGAGGCTGTTGAAGGCAGTGAACATGCACCTATACTTTTGTTCAACGAGGCCGATGGCCTGCTTGGCAAACGAAAGCAGGGGGCTGAAAATGCCGTAGACAAAATGGAAAATACTGTGCAAAACATCATTTTGCAGGAAATGGAAAAGTTGAATGGAATTATGATTGCCACAACCAACTTGACTTGCAATTTCGATTCTGCATTCGAACGCCGCTTCTTGTACAAGATTAAATACGACAAGCCTGGCCAGCAGGTTCGCGAGCACATCTGGCACTCTATGCTTGGCGAACTGAGTGATAACGATGTGAAGCAGTTAGCGTCGGAATATGATTTCTCTGGCGGTGAAATCGAAAACATCGCGCGTAAGCAGAAGGTGGAGTATATTTTAAGTGGTAATAGTGTAACCCTCGACCAGATACGCCAGTTCTGCGACCGCGAAAAGATCGTTACTGAAAGTGGCAACCACAAAAGAGTGGGCTTCTGCTAACTTAATTGTGCCGTTTGGTCTGCTAAATTTAACAGGTGTGAATCTGCAAGTTCATGCCTGTTTGTTTTTTTACGGTGCTTTCTTGAAAAAAATCCACGATTTTTTTTGCGATTTACGGAGAAATCCCTAATTTTGCAATGGAAAATGATATGGAATTGATAGATAATTCCCGGAAATAGTAGTTTTATATATGCGATTTATGTCGTGTATGTATTTTTTTGCTTTATTCGGTTTGTTTTTCAACTCCTTAATACTTGAAAAATGATATTACTTAATTCTAAAATAAATTTTATGGAAACACAATTCACAACATTACTAAACAGTACAATTGCAGAAGAACAGGTAATACGCGAAATGAACGAACGTGAACGTTTATTGTTGTTCGTTAGCGAACTTCTTGCAGAAGATGAGGGAGAAGAGGCTCCTGTTCATTCTGCTGCATAGTTGGTGCAATTGCACTACAAGTTAAGTGTTGCATGATATTAGCACTTGGCTTTAGGAAAATTTAGAGAATAATCCCTAATAATAGTGATCGCCAGACCATCCATATGGTAGGGTGGAACTTCTTCGGCTCCAATTATTTGAGGATGATTATACTTAATCTGTTTTATAATAACTACTTAAATTCTGATTTGATATGACTTTTAGAAAGTTTTACGTTAAAAAGAGCAACTCATTTTTCAACCACGACAACTTACTTGACCAGTATTTGCGTGAAATTGCAAGTATTCCTATGTTGAGTAAAGATGAAGAGGTTGCTGCAGCGAAAGCGCACGACACTAACAAATTGGTCAAGGCCAATTTGCGTTTTGCTGTGCGTGCAGCACACAGTTTCGATCATATGGGCGAACTCACTGATTTGATTCAGGAGGCAAACCGCGGTCTGATTAAGGCTGCCGAAGCGTACGATCCGGAACGAATGCACGAAAACGGTCGTTTCATTAATTATGCGGCGCACGATATTCTTGCAGCGTTGCATACCTATGTGCGCAAAAAGAACACACAGTTGTCTCGCGACAACTACTACTTGGCAGCACACATTGCAAACGAACGTACACGGTTTATTTGCAACAATGGTGAAGAACCTAGTACTGCGTATTTAGCAGAAGTTTTAGGTGTTAGCGAGGAAAAGGTGGAAAACATCCTCTTTAACTCAACTTCCACTATTTATTTAGAGGATTCTGTTAGTGGCGATGATGACGGTTTGACCTGGGGTGAGACTGTTGGCGTTGATTGCGACGCTGACCGATACACCCATTCAAGCGATGTGGTTAAAATGGTAGATATCGCACTCAGCAAGTATCTAAACCCCAAAGAAGAGGAAGTTCTCCGTTTAACCTATGGTATTGGTGTTTCCCCAATGTCTATTAATGATATCGCATTCTCTATGCATTTAACTACTACGAGATGCAACCAGATTAAGCGTAAGGCACTTGAAAAGATAAAGTTGTGCAAAGATTTGGCCGAATTGTTCTAAATCTGCTATTCTATATATTCAACCGTCAGTTTCAGCATTTGCTGGCTGGCGGTTTTTTCGTGTTATAATTATTCGTTATTTATTAATTTATTATACGTTTCTGTGCCTTTTATGCTTTTGTGGCTTGAATGTTGGTCGTATTATGACTTGTTAATCTGTAGTAAACCTCACCTATTCCTTTTTTTGTCATATTCATACCAGCGGTTATTGGGGCTGTTTTTACGATGAAATGGCGTTTTCCCTCTTCCGGTTCTGTTACGGGTCTATATATCTATTGTTTTATCCTATTTTGGTCTAAACAAAGAAGCCAGGCAAATAGATATACATCTTATTTGCCTGGCTTTTCTTGTTAAATCGTCCATCTAGTGTTTTTACTTATCGCATCCTTGATATCTACTCTTATTCAAAGTTATGGAACTCAATAACTTGAATGGCTGATTACGGTATGAACCGAATTCCGAAGGGCGTGATGTGACGTACAATGGGTTGTTTGCACTTTTCCATGATTTACCCATGCTTTTTCTTTTAAATACTGTATTTTTCATTTCTACTTAAATTAACATTGTTATACAAATGTATACCAATTTTCTTATATAACAAAAAATAAAGTTAATTTATTTAACAAAACTATATTAAATATTTCGTTTTTTATATCTGTTTACGATTGTAAAGCTGTTCGTGTATCTTTAATGAATATTTTTTGTATATACTTGTGCCTGTGTTGCTTATTCTCAAATATATGTTTTACAGCAACTTATTTTGGGTGTCTATCTCGGTTTTTGTCTAATTCAATGCTGTTTTATTGACTATTT
>JAKSKS010000062.1 GCA_024401615.1 Paludibacteraceae bacterium | reverse complement strand
TGCTGTCCGTCTCGCAGAACACTTTGTCGTCCGACTTCAAGGTTACCTTGGTGAGGTTACACTTCTGCGCACCACATTCAATGGTGTTGAGGACCTTCAAAGAATCCATTCCATAAACAGTGGCAATACCAAGGTTGTTGATATATTTTTCGCAAGAAACAACTTCAGCAGCGAAAGTACGAACAATAGAATCGCCCGGAGCTAAAGCAGTCTTAGGAGTAGTACATTCAACTGGCCAATTAATTTCATTTTTAGCCTTATCCCATTCACCCTTGCCAGTAATATCGGTAACATTACCCAATTCAGCAGGGAGTTTATCAGACAACTTGATATCGAATGCGTAATCTAACTCAGTAACAAAAGAAGACAATACAGTGCCGGAGTTACCATTACTATTAACATACATACCAAAGAAGCCAGGAGCTTTAGATGTTAAGCCCTCCCAATCTTTAGACACATTTGTCCATTCATCTTCTTGGTCGTTAACATACATATAAAGGTGATCATCGTTCAAGACAAACTTGAAGGTTGGATTCTTATCGTCGCCAGGGAACTGCATTGCATCAGCCCAAGTCAAACCTTCAGAAGCGATAAGGTCACCATCGTTATATAAGTAATAACCGAAATTGTGAGCACCGTCCTTGTTAATCATCATTTGCATGCATACACCCTTGAAGTCAGCCTTACCAGGAGTACCGCCATTGTAACGGAATACAATATAAAGGGCCTGTGTTGAAGAAGGATTTCCGCCGAATGTTGCATAAACAGCACCGTTAGAACCATATGATTTTTCAGGTCCAAAGAAGTATGCAGTAGAACCGTTTGTACTCAACTTCAAACCACCTTCACCAACAGCAGGAAGGCTACCAGAGCCCAACTTCTGCATACCTTCGGTAGACTTACAGTCAGATTCTACACGAGTACCCTCTGTATTGACGAATTTAACTTTATAGTTAACCACATCGCCAGTTTCAGCCATTTCACGATCGGCAGACTTAAACAAAGAGGTTTGTGGTTCAATTACAGGAGGCAACTCAGAACAAGAAGTCATCAAGTCAACTTGTGAAGAGTCTGGAGAGTCTGTGTCAGACCAAATCCAGGCCACATTCTTATAATAGGTATCCTCAACATCAGGACAACCCAAATCGCGAGCCTTACATTTATATACCAACTTGTCTTCTTCGCCAACCAGCATTTCAGGGATGGTCCACTTAATAATACCAGTATAACCATCAGCTTTCGGATTAGCAGCAGGAGTATATTTAGCTTGAATCTTTGCACCACTATTGTCTTTCAAAGCAGTGCTGTCGACCCAACCAACCCATTCCAATTCATAAGGAATAGTATCGCAAATCGTCACATTGTAAGCTTCCTTACCAGGGAGCGGGCCAGTACCCTGAATACGACGCCAAGTATAGCCGTCGAATTCTTCAACCAAGATACGTCCATAATTGCCCACCTTAGCTGGTTTGCAGACGTGGCGTGAATAATTATCGATTTCATAACCTGGGTTATCGTAATTAGCCCAACATGGAGAAATCAGAGTAAAGGTAGTACCCTGACCATCGAGCGACTTTTCACCTACACTTGGATCGAAAGACCAGTCATCGGTTACACGAGTACTTAAGTCCGAAGCAGGGTTAGACGCCAAACGCGCACGAATGAAACCAGGTCCCCAAACACCCTTGTGCAACAGGTATTGTGAGTCTAGTTTATCGTAAACATGGGTAGAAGGCGCCATAAGAACATCGGCAAAACGAATCATAAGACGCTGGTTCCACTTACCATGTTCATCAGATCCCTGTGGAATCTTCTGATAAGCGAAAGTAATAGGGCCCGTTTCCGGATTATAACCATATTTATCCAAGTCGTTCTGGTTGTCGACAACAAAAGTCCAACCAGTAGGGTTCTTTTCGCTCACAAGACCGGTAGCCGCAGCATCGTACATAAAGTAAGACACACGGTAATTACCCATATTAATGTAAGACTCATAAGAATCGTTCCAGAAACGGTACAAAGAATAGAACTGATAACATGGATTTGGAGTGTAGGTACCGTACGAAATACGGACATGATCACGACCACCGTTCATCCAAGAATCTTCACCTTCTGACTTGTTACCAAACTTGGTAGTGAAAGTAACAACATCTTTAGGGTTCAAAGCATTACGGTTAGCAGTTTTCTTCACATAAAGCGAACGACTAGACAAAATATCTACACAGTTACGCTCCATAGTATATGTAGCGTGGTTAGGATATTCGTTACTTACCCAATCTGGGAAATTAGAACCAGAAATGGTACTAGTAAGACAAATACGCTTATTTAAGGTGTCTCTTACATTAACAGTGAAGAACACAGAGTCCATTGTAGCGTCCAATTTTCCAGTCTTGAAACCAGGGATAGACCCGATATTCCAAGTAATAGAATGATTGGCAGCATTATATTTACCATTTTTAGTCGCGCTTACAAAGTCGTAGTTAGGATCGAGTTTGGTAGTAATAGTAACACCATCAGCATCAAGTGTACCATAGTTACGGAACTGTACGCCATAAGTCACATTGTCACCCTGATAAGCATAAGTTTTGTCGACAGACATATAAACCTTGGCATTAGCAATAGGCTTCATGTCTTCAGGGGATGCCAAGTTACCAGAGCAAACCAACATACCCAAGGTACGGAACCAACCATGGAAGTATTTAGGAGTACTACCAATGTAACGTTCTTCAGGGTCAAGTTTTGCAGCAGTATTGTTACCGTCCCACATGATTTCGCACTGACGATAAATATCTGCAAGAAGTTCCAAATCTTCAGAAATTACAGCAGCAGGAGAACCCGCTCCTGGAGAATAGTTTGTATGATAGGCAGAAGTCATACCACCATCAGGTCTCCATTGCTGGGGGATTTGAGACACACCAAACCAATAAGGCTGACCAGGGTCGGGAGACGCACCCATAGGTTTACAGATAGGATCGCCACCAGGGCCATCGAGAGGAGCCCTTAACAATTCAGCATGACGGATACCCATATCACGTTCAGAAGTGTTAGTACCCGCAATAACTTGGTGTGTTTTAGGATCCCAATCATAATCGGCATTACCATGCCACAAATAGTCCATCATATGGCGCCACGGATAACGGAAGTCCTCACCATCGACATACACACCGAAAGAAGGTTCTCCATCCGTTTCCATCGTCACCAGACCAATAGAGGCATAAAGCCCTTGTTCATAAGCTTTTTTATTCAGCCAGTTACCAGAAGCTGCCGCTCGTTTAAACTGATGAATTTCCCAATCGGCCCGTTTTTCATTATTCTTGTCTACTCCATCGCCGTTTTTCAACCAGCGCCAGAACTCCTCGAAATAAGCAGGAGCATCGTAGTCAATATAGTTACCACCATAAATACCATAAAGGTTAGGTCCACCTCCATAAGGGCCATTCATGCCAGGATAAGCTGCTTCACCCGCAGGGGTTTTACGCCAACTGGTCAATTCACCCCAAGAGTTACCACGCTTTTCGTAACCGTCAATACCAATTACACCATTAATATAACCAGATATTTGACCGCTACCAGAATCCCATTGAGCCAGGGTATCGACCAACGCACCAATGACACGCTGTGCCTCATATTTAAGAGAGATAGGTTTACCAGCGTAGTCTTTTACAACTTCGCCGTCTTGCTTCATATATTCACCCCACTGTTTGTAGGCTATCAACATAGCCATAGCAATATCAACGTCACCATCGGTAGCCGAGTGACAAGGAGACATGGAAGTTGTTGTTTCATCGCACTGCCATCCTGCAAGATAAGGTCCAGCGAAGTCTTTCTCGTTTGCACGAAGCATTTTACCGTCTTGGAAGCGCTCAACGCCACTGAAACGATGGTCATGAACCCACATGTAAAGGCCATTGAACGTTTTCTGGTCACCGAAAATAGCTGCAGCCAACAAAGCGTAACCATCACCTTCCGACACGAAAGTACCATAGTTACCAGGTACACTTTCGTGGTTGAAAGTGATGTACTTCACACCACAATGGGTACCTCCCATATAGCGGCATCGGTGCATCATAATTTCATAAGACTCACGACCAGCCTTTTCCATATCGGCATGGGTAACACCTTCAGCATTGTATTTAGCCAAAGTTTTACCGCCACCTGTGTACTCTAAGAACTGGGGATAAGGATAGGTAGGGTCACCCGAGTTTATCTCTATTTTGATAAACTTCGAAGGATCATAAGGTTCACTACCATCTTGGGCCATTACTTTAGTTACGGATGCAAGAACCCCAACCGCAATAAGGCCACCGGTTATCAAACTATTTTTGAAGTGTTTCATCATATTTTTTTTGTAGTTTGTCAAGTTGTGTTATAAACACAAAACACCCTATTATTATTCAAACATGTGCAAATATATCTTTTTTTGTCTTTAGTAGGCGTATTAAAAAGTAGCAAAATTAAAGAGAATGAGAAATTTACATCAGAATCCAGCAAACGATTAACAGAGCATAAATACAAAAAACATCCCATTTCATCTAAAAAAAGGCTATAAATATATTTTTACATTTTAGTCAAAAAGCAAAGGAGCGGCATCAAAACGACACCGCTCCTTTTTACTAAGCAAAACACTTATCTTTATCCTAACTTGGCATCAGCCTTTGCTTGAAACTTCTCGTTCAAAACAATGAAACGCTCGTGAACAGCCTTGCCCACCAGTTCGCCGCCAACAGAGCCGTTATACACTTCTGCATTGAAAGTTAACTTGCGGCCATCAACTGCAACCAATTCGGTGACGCAAACGACATTCATACCAACCGGGCTTGTTGCCAAGTGGTCGAGTTCGACACGGGTACCGACAGTACCCTGGCCTTCTTCCAACTGATCGGCAATACTCATCCAAGCAGTCTTTTCAATTAAAGCCAAAAGCGATGGGGTTGAAAACACATTCAACAAACCGCTACCCAAAGAAGCAGCCGTATTCGATTCGGTAACGAGCACCGACTGCTCGCCTTTAATTCCTACATTCATTTTAATAGTTTTTTATTATTTCCGCAAAGATACTGGTTTAACTTGGTTTTCGCACACATACCAAACATAACCTTCAACTTTCGAAGAAGGACTAATTTTTGAAACTAACGCCATATAATTGGCCACCTGTTTGGAATGATGCGCAAAGTGAGTGTCAGTCAAAGTACCAGTTTTATAGTCTACGACAGTATAAACATCGTTTTTCGCGTCGTAAACCACTCTGTCTGGACGACTTTCCACCAAATCCTCGCCATCTCCCTCTTCATCGCTTTCGAGTAAAACAATACCACTTTCAGCGTACGTTTTCAAATGACTTCCAAACCAACTCTCAATTGTCTGCGGGTCTAAATGAGAGAAAGATGCCAACATTTCTTTTTCGAACTTTTCGGCATCGTCAGACTTAATGTCCCCTTCCAACTTAAGTTCAGCCACCGCCCTATGGATTTCGGCAGAGCAATCAGTTGGTTGCTCAATACGGTCAATCTTTGCCAATAACGCATGAATCGTGTTACCAAACTCGACATTTTCATCTTCATTCAAGTTTCCTCGCTGTACGAATCGGTTGGCTGCAGTAGACTGACGGAAACGCCCCTTTACTGTAAAAGTATCGGCACCGCTCACATTTTCAGTTGGTGTTTCTTTCTCGGCTTGCGATACCGACGACGAGATTTCGCCATACTGGAAAACCTGGTTAGTGATTTTTGTTTCTTCCACATCTCCAGACGCAGGTACAACAAAAGTTTCCTCTTCCAACGAACTTCTACTAATCATTTCGTAAAGCAGACGCCCCATTGTTGCACTAACCAGTTTAGGCCCCGTCTTCTCCTCCGACTTAGGGATGTTGTACTCGTCGAGTACAATCAGGTTATTTTTAGCGCGGGTCAATGCCACATAAAGCAAGTTTACATTTTCGACATGAAGTTGGGCCAATTCTTCCCAATATTCTCGATCGAAAGAGGTGTCTTGCAACTTATCTGTGAAATCAATTGGCACAAGTGGAATTTCCGCATTCGAGAGGTCTTCACCCAATTTACCAATTCCCGAGCACCAAAAAGTGGACTGGTGGTCGGTAGTCGCCTTCCACGAGCAATTGGCCAATATTACAGAATGTGCTTCCAAACCTTTTGACTTGTGAATGCTCATCATTTTGATTCCATCGGCCATTTTAGGGTCAGCAGGAATGCTGACCATAGACAATTTGTCGTCCCAGAAATCAAGTACATCGTGCAAAGTTGCAGCCTTGTGCGCCAAGTAATCACGCAAATGGTCAAAGAAAGACTGTACGTAGACATCAGTCGGCATATCGGGGAACATCATATGATATATTTGTTCCGCCATATCGTAAATTGGCAAATCGGCCAAACGATCGCCCAATTCAGTGCCATCAATACTCTTGATTCCATCGAGCAAAAGGCACCATTCATCTACCTTTGGAGAAGACATATTCAGTTTAGAGTCTAACTTCTCGGTAGCATACAAAAAACGGAAGTAATCGCAAGTCAGTTCCTTTTTATACAGTGCATCTTTAGGCTTGAGGCTTGAAGCCACCATATGCGCATCGATATAACGCAGCGCATCGATAATCATACGCACCTTGATAGATGCCCTTAAAAGGAACGCCAAATCTGAGACCACAGGAATATTGTTCTTTTTCAAGAACTCTGCAATCGGTGGAATCTCCTTATTAAATCTCGACAAAATGGTTATATCCTTATATTCAACACCATTTTCGCGCAGTCTTTTTACTTCGTTTAAAAGCGTCGCCTTCGACCAATCGGTTTCAGCATCTTTATCGGCATCTGTAGTTTGATGGAAACAAACTTTTACAAATCCGCCCTTTTCTTTTTTAGGGTACTGATGGCTTGTAGAATAAACCTGATACAGGTGTTTTACAGGACCTGGGTTGGCGCCTTCAAGCAATGAGACAACGCTTTCATCAAACGTCTTGTCATAAAATTCAACGTTTTCATCGGGATTTACAGGTTTAAAGACCGCATTGTTAAAGTTGACCACCACAGGCGCACTACGGTAGTTAAACTGCATGTTGTGTCCGTAAATACCCGTGTCCATCCGCAACTGCTCTTCACTTTCCTTTTTACCATCCGCCTGTCCGCGTAACGATTCAATCAGCGTCCAATCGCCATTACGGAAACGGTAAATAGCCTGTTTCGCATCGCCCACAATCAAACTACCCGAATTAGAAGCGCAACAGTTCTGAATGAGCGGACGGAAGTTTTGGAACTGCACTTTACTGGTGTCTTGGAATTCGTCAATCATCATATAACGCAGACTCTCACCAATACGTTCAAAAACGAAAGGAGCATCTTCGTTCTTAATGAACTTGTGCAACAAAGGCTGGGCGTATGCCAACATAAACAAGTTTTTCTCTTCTTGTATGTTGGCGACCTCTTCCTTCAAATCGGCAAGCAGACCGATTTGGTTTATATTCTTTAAGATTTGGTCTAAAACGAAGATTTTTTTGTTATTTGCATCGTAGGCAGCCTTAGCAGCGGCCACCAACGACTGAACACTGGCAATATTAGGCAGCACATTGTTTCTATCGGCCGAAGCAATACCAATTTTCACCATTTCATCGGCAGTTTGTGCATCCAAAAACTTATCGACGGTCGCACTTGGTTCCTTTTGTTTTCCTTGAGCCAAAGAAGATACAAAGGTGTAAATAGTCTGCTTTTGAGAAAAGGCAGAAGGCGCAATAGAATTTGCCTGGCAATAATCGACAAAGACCTGTGCGGAAGTCTTAATAGCGGTCCAGCACTGCCGTTTGGCCTCAAACATTATATTCTTGATTTTTCCAATGCGCTCACGTAAATCATTAGTGTTCTCCGACAAGAAATCGCCCATTTCATCGTTCGTCACAAGAGTTTCCGAAAAGAGGTTGGAGCCAAAACTAACCAATTCGCCCTCCACATTCCAATTCTTATTATCGTCGATGCGCGACTTCACATATTCGGTCACCCAACTGCGTAAGTCATCGTCATTGCAAACACGATTCAGAAGACGGTGAGCCGCCTCCTTCAAGATAGAATCGGAATCAAGTTCTACCTCCCAATAAGAACCGAGTCCTAACTCCTGTGCCAAGTTACGAAGCACCGACTGGAAAAAGGAATCGATTGTTTGAATATGGAAATGGCTATAGTCGTGCAGCAGATTAGCGTACACCACATTGGCGCGTTTTGCCACCAAATCAGGACTGATGCAGAGTCGGGAAGCCAACTGGTTCAAGTACTCATCACGTTCCTTTCCATCGGGATAATTGGAATTAGACAACATTTCCAAGTTCTGAAGAATTCGGTCCTTCATCTCTGCTGTTGCCTTGTTGGTAAAGGTGATCGCCAAAATATGGCGGTAATTGTCGAACGTGCCATTAGCGCTTGTGGCCTCGGAACGAAGGTCGGCATCGTTCAGCAACAAACTTATATACTCGAATGCCAAACGCCAAGTCTTACCCGACCCCGCTGAAGCCGTGAACAAATGTAAAAGGGATTCGGAAACTGGATGCTCCTGATTTTTTTCGTTTTCAGGACAAGTTCCATAATAATTTGGATTAACCAAATCGATGCGGGCTGCATCTTGAGCCTCTAACAATTCTTTTTCAATTTTCTCCATATCACAATATTTCTGACACTAAGTTAAACAAATCGTTTAGTAAAATCAAAATTGCTTTTCTTTAATTTTGTATTTTTGTAGTCAAATTAGAAAATTTATCATGCCAAAACAGGGATTAGGACTGACACAGGGCTTGCAACAAAAGTTGTCGCCACTGCAGATTCAGATGATTAGAATGTTAGAGTCTACCACTCTAGAGATTGAAGAGCGCATCCAGCAAGAGTTGGATGAGAACCCTGTATTGGAAGAAGTTGAAGGAGAGGCCAGCCGACGAGAAGAGTTGCCAAGTGAAAACGAAGACCACGACGAGACCAACTCTGCTTACGACGACGCAGACTTCAGCATGTCGGACTACAAGACCGATGACGACACCCCAAGTTACAAACTCAACGCAGACAACTACAGCGATGAGGAACGTAAGGAATCGCCACTTGCCGAATCGGCATCCCTACACGACTTGCTACACGACCAATTGCGACTAAAAAACATAGAAGAAGACATTGAAGAACTTGCCGAGTATGTGATTGGCAACATTGACCACGACGGTTACCTGCGCCGAGAAGCCGAATCAATGGTCGACGACTATATGTTCCAAACGGGTAAACAAGTGGCCGACGAGAAAATGCACGAAGCCGTAAAAGCAGTGCAATCGTTAGAGCCAGCCGGTATTGGCGCATTCGACCTACAAGAATGCCTGTTGCTGCAATTGGGGCGCAAAAAGCAAACCCCAGCAATAACAAACGCTTACAAAATTTTAGAGAACAACTTCGACGATTTCAGTAAGAAGCATTACGATAAAATAATGAAGAAATACAACTTGAGCGAAGACGACCTTCGCGAAGTTGTAGCAGAAATCATCAAACTGAACCCTAAACCAGGAAGCAGTTTCGACAGTTCAATGGGTAGCACCAGCGTACAGATTATTCCTGATTTCACCGTAGAATGCGAAGACGGCGAAATCATCTTGTCTCTGAACGACCGAAATATTCCAGAATTGCGCATTAGCGAAGACTACGCCAACCAATTGGAGAGTTTGAGCAAAGGCAGAAATATGACAGAAGACCACAAGAATGCGGCATTGTTCATCAAACAGAAAGTTGACTCTGCCAAGTGGTTTATCAGTAGCGTCAAACAACGCCAAGAGACCCTGCGCAAAACCATGCAAGCCATCATCACCAAACAGCGTGAATTCTTCATGACTGGCGACGAGGCGAAACTAAAGCCAATGGTTTTGAAAGACATCGCCAATGCTACCGGTTTCGACATCTCAACCATTTCGCGAGTAAGTAACAGCAAGTACGTGATGACCGATTTTGGCGTCTTCCCGCTAAAGTCGTTCTTCTCGGAATCGATGACCACCGAAGACGGCGAAGAAGTATCGAACAAAGAAATCAAGAAGATTTTGGAAGAATGCGTCCAAAACGAAGACAAGCGCAGCCCGCTAACCGACGACCGTCTTTCTGAAATACTAAAAGAACACGGTTACGTCATTGCGCGTCGAACCGTGGCAAAATACCGCAAACAACTCAATATACCGGTAGCATCACTCCGCAAAGAGATTTAACATGATGGTTGCAACCTACATAAGGACAAGGAAAATGGAATTGGCACGGACAGTCTTAAGGCTGTTCCACCCCTTGCTTATCCCCATTTACAACATATTGTTGTTCTATGTAATTGGATTTATCAATCCATACCATACCCTCATTGGTTTAGCCTACACCTTCTTGTTTTCGCTACTTATACCACTACTTTCGCTTCATTGGTTACACGCCAAAGGGGCAATTTCGAGTGTAGACATACCCAAGCAAGAAGACAGGGTTATACCCTACCTTATTTGCGCCACCAGTCTGACGATATGCTCCATCGCATTGGCCTATAACAACATGTATCCAATTGTATACGCCACGCTTTATGCCGGAGCCATCAGTTTAATTGTCTGTTCACTGATTAACTTTTGGTGGAAAATAAGCATACACACCACGGCCATTGGCTGTTGGCTGGGTTGCGTGCTGCACCTTTACGTAATATGGCCATTCGGTTACTTTACAGGAGGTTCCAGCCTCGTACTGTCGTTAGTGGTAATGATAGCAGGATTGGTGGGTTCGGCACGCATTGCAACAGAACGCCACAGCCTGTTGCAAATATACGCAGGCTTTCTACTCGGATTTATGGTTGGTTTCTGTATGCTCTTTTTGTGCGTATAGTAAACTATAATATATGATATGGACATCACCTATTTATTTGCTGGTAAAATCAGAACACTAGTGTTTAAGATTACCAGGCTAATCGTTATTTTATTTTTTCTCACATCAATATTAGGCGTATTCGTTTACCGTTATGTGCCCGTTTACCTTACCCCACTAATGTGCATACGCACTTACCAACAATGGAAGGCGGGAAAAGACACCCATTGTGAAAAGACTTGGAAGTCGATAGAAAAGGTATCACCCTATATGTACAAGGCCGCACTTGCAGCCGAAGACTCAAAATTCATGACGCACAACGGATTTGACTGGGAAGCGATAGAAGACGCCTACGAGAACAACTCGAATGGAGGCAAAACCAAGGGGGGAAGCACCATTTCGCAGCAAACAGCAAAAAACGTCTTTTTGTGGCCCGAACGTTCGTGGTTAAGAAAAGGTTTAGAATCTTACTTTACCGTGCTGATTGAATTCGCATGGCCCAAAAAGCGAATATTAGAGGTATACCTTAACATCGTGGAAACCGGAGACGGTGTTTATGGTGTTGAGGCCGCGTCGAACAAGTATTTTAAGAAAGCGGCTATAGACTTGAACAAAACCGAGGCCGCCACTATTGCGGCATCGCTTCGTTCACCTCTAAAAAGCGACATTGCGCATCCCGACAAGAAAATGTTGAATTACCGCAACGGCATTATACGCAACATGAAGTACGTGGATGATGTAAGTTTCGACAAATAAAAAGTAATTCATTGGAAATTGCAAAGGAGCGTGAAAACCGCTAATTTTGTATAAAATTATAACATAGGGAAATGGGGAAGATATATAAAATACCTCTTGTTTACAGAATACTCCGACTACACTCCAACTATCTTTACAACCATTGGTTTTCATCGGTTGAAATAAATGGCGAAGAAAAGATACCAGAAGGAGAGTCTGTAATTTTTGCGCCAAACCACCAGAACGCGTTCACCGACGCAATGGCGCTATTATCGGCATCGCCAGAACCGGTGATATTTTTAGCCCGTGCCGATCTTTTCCAGAAGAAGTTATTCGACAAAGCCCTTCGTTGGCTGAAAATAATGCCGGCATACCGTATGCGAAACGGCATCAGCAACTTGAAGAAAAATGCTGATTCGTTTGAGCAAGCCGCACAAGTATTGGAGCACAAAGAGTTTTTCTGCCTGATGCCAGAAGGCGGCCAAGTGGAGAAACGCAAACTGCGTCCATTGGTAAAAGGTATGTTCCGCATCGGTTTTACCGTGCAAGACCACTACCACGAAAAAGGTCTGCCTGACAATGTATATATAGTGCCTACAGGTATCGACTATTCCAACTACGACCATAGTGGAGGCCATTTGATTGTAAATTTTGGCAAGCCAATCAACATGCGCGACTACTACGAGAAGTACAAGGAGAACGCCCCCGTAGCCTATAACGAGATTAGAGCGGAACTCTACCGACGTATGAGTCCACTTATGCTCGATATCCGCACCGACGAATACTACGAAACTTTCTACGCATCGAGTTACATCTACAACTACGACTTACTCGACGAGATGGGCTGGGACGACAACGAAACCAACCGTATGGCAGTCCGCCAACGCATAGTGGGCAACTTAGACGAGTTAGCCGCATCGGGCCGATACGACACCGATTTGAAAGAATTGGACTCACTGGTTTCGCAGTGGAGAAAAAAATATAGCGATGTTGAGGAATGGGCCAGCATTAAAGAGTTGCCAAAAGAATTCGACGGCAATCTGTTAGGCCAAATCATCTACGCTATATGCTGGGCAATACCAGCCGTATATGGCGCAGTCATCAATTTCCCGATATTCGCATTTGTTAAATGGGCGTGTGAGAAATGGGCTAAAGGCACAGGCTTTTACTCATCAGTATCACTAGCCGCACATATGGTGTTCTTCCCAATCTACCACATTTTGCTTATGTTGGTAGGCGGTATTCTTCTTTATAAGAATTTCGGAGCATTAGATGCAGCCGTGTTCTGCGCATCACTGCCATTCTCTTACTATTTTTCATACCACTACTGGTGGAATTTCAAGTCGCTCTGCAAACGTGTTAAGAACTTGTTTACTAAAGACACCCTTACCGACCAGATTGCAGACAAACTGACCGACTTGTTCCGCCGCTTGAAAAAAGACCATGAAAATGGTATGGAAACACAAGTGGAAACCAAAATTGAAAGCGAAAACGAGTAAAAATGGAAGATAACGACTTCGACATAAGAGACAGCGCCAACGAACGCGAGAAGGACTTTGAAAACGCCCTTCGTCCGCTAACGTTCGACGACTTCTCGGGCCAAGCCAAAATCATAGAGAACCTCCGCATCTTTGTGCAAGCCGCAAAAATGCGTGGCGAGCCACTCGACCACATTTTGTTCTACGGTCCTCCGGGCCTTGGTAAGACTACGCTCTCGAACATTATTGCCAACGAGTTGGGAGTAGGCTTCAAACTGACAGCGGGCCCCGTATTGGACAAACCGGGCGACTTGGCCGGCATATTGACCAATTTGGAAGAAAACGATGTGCTCTTCATCGACGAGATTCACCGTTTGAGCCCTGTTGTAGAGGAATACCTCTACTCGGCAATGGAAGACTACCGCATCGACATTATGATAGACAAAGGTCCGAACGCGAGAAGTATTCAGATAGACCTTAGTCCGTTCACCTTAGTTGGTGCCACCACCCGAAGCGGTTTACTTACAGCACCACTCCGCGCGCGATTCGGCATAAAATGCCACCTTGAATACTACGATGCTGACGTGTTGGCCAAGATTGTGCAACGCTCGGCAAAACTGTTGAACACCCCTTGCGTATACGACGCAGCCTTCGAGATTGCACGCCGCAGCCGAGGCACACCACGTATTGCTAACGCCATATTACGCCGCGTACGCGACTTTGCCCAAGTAAAAGGAAACGGCACCATTGATATGGTGATCACCGAATACGCGCTAAAGGCATTGAACATCGACAAGTATGGTTTAGACGAGATAGACAACAAACTACTGAACACCATTATCGACAAATTCAACGGCGGTCCGGTAGGTTTAACCACCATTGCCACCGCACTTGGCGAAGACCCAGGCACTGTGGAAGATGTGTATGAGCCATACCTTATAAAAGAAGGTTTCATTAAACGAACTCCTAGAGGACGCGAGGTAACCACACTTGCCTACGACCATCTTGGGAAAAAAAGGAAACCAGTTCAAGGCTCGCTGTTTGATGATATGTAAACAAGAACGAAAAAAAGGGAATTATATACCAATCGGTGGCAAAGTAATAGTTTAATAACAAAACGGACTTTTAGGACATAGTTGCCAATTGAAAAGGCCTGGAAAACAGCCATCGAAGATGT
>JAKSKS010000061.1 GCA_024401615.1 Paludibacteraceae bacterium | reverse complement strand
ATTATGCGCGGTCTTTTCTCGGTTCCTGGCCACTTCTGCTTTGCAGTGGCAATGGGTTATTACTACTCTAAAGCCCATTTCGGCACCAAACACCGCATGTGGTACCGTTTGCTTGCCTACTTTGTGCCAGTCTTCCTGCACGGTGTTTACGACGGACTCATCACCATTATGGAAGGAGACGTTTGGTACATTGTGTTCATCTTGTGGTTGGCATTCTGCGTATACACATATAGGAAGGCACTAAAAAAGATTAATAAATTAAAGGACACCACTATTGCCAATGTCAACGCAGCGTGACCTTACTTCGGGCGGAATCCTCAAGAACATCGTCTACTTCTCGCTTCCGTTCCTGCTCTCCTATTTTCTACAGACACTTTACGGACTGGCCGACCTTTTCATCATAGGCCAATATGGTTGCGTGGCCGACACAACTGCCGTATCAATCGGCGGCCAAGTTATGCACATGCTCACCGTTATCATCGTCAGCCTTGCGATGGGCGCAACCGTGCTGATTGGCAAGGCTGTTGGAGGGAAACAGACAGAACAGAAAAATTTAGTGATAGGCAACACCGCAACCCTGTTTGTATTGCTTTCTGTAGTAATGACGGTTGTGTTGCTACTATGCGTCACCTTTTTGGTGCGCCTGATGGCAACCCCTGTTGAAGCCGTGGAAGGGACCACCCGCTACCTGCTTATCTGCTTTGCCGGCATCCCGTTTATCACCGCCTACAACATCATCAGCTCCATCTACCGCGGCATGGGCGACTCTAAAAGTCCCATGTACTTTGTGGCAGTGGCTTGCGTGTTCAACATTGCGCTCGACCTTTTATTTATAGGATCTTTAGGTTGGGGGCCATCGGGCGCCGCTTTAGGCACGGTGCTTGCGCAAGCAATTAGCCTGGTGTTGGCGTTAGTCTTCACCATTCGCAAACAGAAAATGGAGGGATTGAGCCGCTTCCACTTCAAACTGCGCCGTGAAATTACGGGTAAAATTATGCGAATTGGCATCCCCGTCAGCGCACAAGACTGTTTCATTCAGATTTCATTCATCCTCATTACCATCTTCGCCAACCAGCGCGGACTGAACGACGCTGCCGCTGTGGGTATTGTGGAAAAACTTATTGGCATCCTGTTCCTTATTCCATCATCACTACTGTCGTCGGTATCAACCCTCTGTGCTCAAAATATTGGAGCAGGGAAACCCGAGCGTGTTCGCAAAACACTGTTCTATTCTATTGCCATTGCTTGCGGTTTTGGCTTCGTCTCATCGGTCGCCTTCCAATTTGTGGCACCTTGGTTTGTGAGTTTGTTCACGCAAGAAGCCGAAGTGGTGCGCATGGGTGCGGAATATATGCGCTCGTATGTTTGGGACTGCATGTTTGCCGGCGTCCATTTCTGCTTTACCGGATATTTTTGCGCGTATGGCCGTTCCGAGATCGCCTTTCTACACAACACGCTTTCCATCATTTTGGCGCGTGTTCCAGGCGCCTATCTCGCTTCCATTTATTGCATCAGCCTTTATCCCATGGGGTGGGCTGCGCCTATCGGTTCGCTTATTTCCATAATAGTGTGCACCGTGGCATATAAATGGTTGAAACTATCGGAAGACAAATTGAATTTGACAAATTGAAGAACATAAAATAACGAAGGGAGGTGCCTCATATGAAGCACCTCCCTTTCGTTTGCACACGTTTCTTATTTATCGTCTGCCATTAGTTGATCTGCCCTTGTCGAGAGTGGTCTTACCTTTATCGAGGGTAGTTTTACCATTGTTATCGAGTGTGGTTTTACCCTTATCGAGAGTCGTTTTGCCGTTATTGTCGAGTGTGGTCTTGCCCTCGTCAAGCGTTGTCTTCCCTTTATCGACTGACTTCTTTGACTGTCCTCTCTTTACAGTAGACTTTTCTGTCTTTGCCCTCTTTCCACGTCCAGCAGCCGATGCTGATGTAGCAGTACCTAACAGACAAAAGCCTAACACTGCTGCGATAAAAAACTTGTTGATTTTCATATGGCTGTAAATTTACAATTTGGTATATGCAAATATAAGATAATAATTGAAAGCGTCAAAATTGTTAGTTTATACCCTCTTACCTCATAAGCATCTCATTCTCTTGGTTTATTCCTTGAAAATTGGTACCTATTACCCAAATTGTGGTAATAAGGAATAGAACAGAAGCGCTTATTTTTGTAATAATAGAATAATAGGAAGCGGGGGGATACCATCCTGCCCAATAATGAAAGTTTCCACAAGTTTTTTACAATTAATGTTATGAAGTTAGTCGCCACCCTATTTCTGCTTTTGGCCGGAATAATGTGCCAAGCACAAATAACCGTCAACATTCGCTATAACGCGCCGAAAAACAATGCGCTAAAATATATTAAGGAGATGAACAAGAAAGGATTGGCCGACTCCATCAGAGCCATTCCTGGTTGTTTGCGCTACGAGTTCTTCATTCCACAAGATGCACCTAAAAGTGTTCTACTTATCGACAGTTGGGAAGACAAAGCGGCTCTTATACGCTACCACCAGTCTTCGGCAATGAAACAGGCAGAAGCCCTACGCGCTAAATACAAATTAGAGAAAAAAGCAGAATTATATAGTCCTATGGAAACGAATCCTTTGCAACAATCGTGTACAAAGCCCGACAGCACCATGATTGTTAGAATCAGCGAGATTGAGGTGTATCCGGAATACCTCGACAAGTATTTAGACTTTGCCCATAATGTTGGGGCAACATCGGTAAGGGAAGAGCCTGGTGTTATCTGCATCTACCCGATGCAACAATTGCGCGACAGTTGTCAAATCCGCATTCTCGAAATCTACGCGTCGCAAGAAGCCTACCAACATCACATTAAAACAGCGCACTTCAAAACCTACAAGCAGGGCACGCTGCATATGGTAAAGCACCTCGACCTAGTAGATATGCGACAGATGGCACCAGAAAACCTACCCCTCATCTTTAATAAGGCTAAAGAGTAAAGGACCTTAAATAAGGAACAGGACGTTTAGAGATTTTGCAAAAAAATAGAGAAAAATTTGCACGGTTAGAATTATATTCGTAATTTTACGAACAACAAACAACTAATTCAAAATGCCCGAAAAAAAATACTGCATAAAGACCGAGAATTTGGCGAGTATGGCGAAGGCTTTAGGTCACCCCGCACGAATTGCCATCATGAAGTTTCTTGCCAAGCAAGAGACTTGCTACTTTGGCGACATTAACGAGGAACTGCCTATTGCAAAAGCAACTGTCAGCCAACATCTGAAGGAGTTGAAGGAAGCCGGACTTATTCAGGGCGAAATTGAAACACCGAAAGTCAAATACTGCATCAACAAAGAGAATTGGGAATATGCCCGACAACTCTTTGCCGACTTCTTCAATATGGAACTCTGCAAAAACGACGATTGCTGTAAATAACGCATATTACAAGGGAGTTTTCTTGGAACTCCTTTTTATTCAGAAATAATGTTCGTAGTTTTACGAAATACAAACATATAATAATAAATATATGAAACAAATTAAGGTACTGATGAGCAGTTGCAACTGCAACCAGAAATTTGCCGAATTGGTAGAAAACGTAGTAAAGAATCAGGGTATCGACGCCCAAGTAACAAAAGTGGAAGACATTGTTGAAGTTATGGCCTACAACGTGATGTCGCTGCCTGCGCTTGTGGTCGACGAAGTGGTTGTGGCACGCGGCAACAAGACCGAGGCTGAGTTAATTGAAATTCTAAAGGGTTAAGCGTATGAGAAGTTTATTGCTTGCACTGGCACTATGCCTTACTTCCTTTGTGGCTAACGCAAAAACAAAGGTAATCTACTTCCACGGCAAACAACGCTGCGCCACTTGCCTTAGCATAGAAAAGAACGCTAAGGATTTGGTAGAGGAACGTTATGCTGAGGAATTGAGAAACGGTCAGTTAGAATTTATGGTCGTCGACTTTTCCACCCCATTGGGCAAAAGTATAGCCGAGAAGTACAAGGTCACGTTCTCGTCGCTAATTGTGGAAAACGAGAAAGGAAAGACCGATGTCACCCGCTATGGTTTCCAATATGCCAGAACCCAACCCGACCAGTTTAAGTCGGAACTGAAAGATGTTGTCGATAAAGCGCTTGCAAAATGATGGATTTTCTTAACCAGTTGCTCGACAACAGTCAGATACCGGTATTTACCGCCTTTATTCTGGGTCTGCTGACTGCAATCTCGCCCTGTCCGCTCTGCACCAACATAACTGCCGTTGGCTTTATTGGCAAAAATTTGACAAACCGCCACAAGACCTTCCTAATGGGATTGCTCTATACGCTTGGCCGTATGTCAGCCTACTCTTTACTCGGAGCCATCATTATCTACATCATACGCAGCGGGGAAGATGCATTCAACATACAGCAAACTGTTAGCGAGTGGGGCGAGTTGCTGCTTGGTCCTGTCCTTATTGTAGTTGGACTATTCATGATTTTCGGCAAGTTTATTCATTTGCCCAAGTTCGGTTTCAGCGGTGAAACAGACCAGTCGAAGTATAAAGGCACGTGGGGAGCATTTCTGCTCGGCGTACTTTTCGCTATGGCATTCTGTCCTACAAGCGGTATGTTCTACTTTGGCATGCTCATACCAATGTCGGTTTCTGCGAGTGGCGGTTATTTGCTGCCCGTCGTTTTTGCCATTGCCACTTCGCTACCAGTACTGGTTGTAGCTTGGATTATGGCTTTCAGTATTCAGAATATTGGAAAGTTTATGGGCAATATGCAGACTTTCCAAAAATGGTTTAACCGTGTAATTGCCGTACTGTTTATTGCAGTGGGCATTTACTACACAATTACAATGTATTTATGAGGATTTTGGTTCTTTGTACCGGCAACCGGTGCCGTAGCCAGATGGCGCACGGTATTCTTAAACATATCGATCCTACTCTCGATGTTCACTCGGCAGGTGTAAAGCCGGCTGCAGAAGTGCATCCGTTGGGGGTGAGGGTAATGCAGGAAATCGGCATCGACATCTCTAAGCATTATCCCAAGCACATCGACCAATATCTCGGTCAAGAGTGGGACTATGTCATTACCGTATGTGGAGGGGCGAAAGAGAACTGTCCGCTCTTCACTGGCAAGGTGGGCAAACGCATGCACATTGGTTTCGACGATCCTGACGCCTTCAAGGGCTCGGAAGAGGAAATCTTGCCTGAGTTCCGCCGTGTGCGCGACGAAATTAAGGCTAAAATGGAGTATTTCTATCTGACTGAGATAAAGGGTATGAACATTGAGTGCGACGGCAGTTCCTGCTGTTGCAAAAGTTGAATACTATATTAATTGTAGACTTTATGATCCAACAATTCGCCGACTGGCTGATATACGGTGTGTTCGGCATCGATGCCTCCACACATTTGGGCATGGCCCTCAATTTCTTTGTGTACGATTCCCTGAAAATCGTGCTTCTGCTTTTCGCCATCAGCATTGTGATGGGGGTGGTAAACGCCTATTTCCCTGTTGAGCGTCTTCGCAATTTCCTCACCACACGCAGGCTTTACGGGTTACAGTACTTCTTTGCATCGCTGTTTGGTGCCATTACACCTTTTTGCTCGTGTTCAAGCATTCCACTGTTTATCGGTTTTGTGAAAGGTGGAATTCCATTGGGCGTAACTTTCGCGTTCCTTATCACTTCCCCATTGGTAAACGAGGTGGCAGTGGCTATGTTCGCAGGATCGTTCGGATGGAAGGTGACCTCCATCTACATTGTGAGCGGCGTATTGCTGGGTATGGTTGGAGGTTTCATTTTAGGCAAACTGAAACTGGAGCGCTTCCTCTCTGACTGGGTCATCAAGATTCAGCAAATGGCTACAACCGAGCAGGCGGAATGGGAGACTGAACATAAAACCTTTATAGAACGCTTGCCATTCATTGTTAAAGACGCTTGGAGGATTGTGAATGGAGTTCTGGTTTATGTGCTGATTGGTATCGGCATCGGTGCCACCATGCATGGTTATGTGCCTGAGGGGTTCTTCACCACTTACCTCAGCGGTGAACACTGGTATGCGGTGCCACTGGCTGTAATTTTAGCCGTACCTATGTATTCGAATGCAGCAGGCATTGTTCCTATTATTGAGGTTTTTGTGGCCAAAGGCGTGGGACTTGGAACAGCTCTTGCCTTTATGATGGCGGTGGTAGGTCTATCATTGCCAGAAGCCACCTTATTGAAGAAAGTGATGACAATGAAGCTTATTGGCATCTTCTTCGGCACCGTTGCATTTATGATTATGCTGCTCGGTTGGATCTTTAACATCTTTAATACTATTTGATGTAGCAATCCGCACCGCACGTCGCCATCAGATTAAAGGGCTTTTTTAGATGGTCTGCGACTGCCAGAGGCGTTTAAACTCACCGTCGTTCTTCAAGAGGTTGTCGAAGGTTCCGTTTTCAACCAATTCTCCATTCTTCATCACGAAAATCTCATCGGCATTCTTAATGGTGCTGAGGCGGTGTGCAATTACGATGATGGTCTTGCCCTGACTGCGGAAGTCTTGAATGGCAGCCTGCACATATTTTTCAGACATAGAGTCGAGGGCAGAAGTTGCCTCGTCGAGAATAAGAATTTCGGGATCTTTATACAACGCACGCGCAATGGCCAAACGTTGCTTCTGGCCGCCAGACAGCATTGCACCATTCTCTCCAACCTGGGTATTGAAGCCGTTTGGCAACGACTCGATAAAGTCGGAAAGTCCCAACTTCTGAGAAATATCAATAATACGCTGAATATCTGGTTCGTATTCTCCTATAGCGATGTTTTGGATAACGGTTCCCGAAAAAAGGGTAATTTGCTGCGGAACCGCAGAAATCAACGAACGCACACTCTTGTTTGACAGATACGAGAGTTGCAGGTCGCCTATCATAATCTTACCACCGTTAATTGGGTAGAGGTTCTGCATCAGGCTGGCCAAGGTAGACTTACCACAACCACTCTCACCCACAATAGCCGACATCTGTCCCTTCTTGAATCGGATGTTCAAGTTCTCAAATATATCGCGGCTGGTACCGTACGAGAATTTCACGTCTGAGAAGACAATATCATCAATCATATCGCGCCTCAATTCTACCTTTTCGGTCAACTCCTCACGTTCAAGGTCCATAATCTCGAACAAACGGTCACCAGCAATGGTGGCTTCACGCACAGCCTTGTTGGCGGTCACCAACGAGGCAATTGGCGAAGTAAAGTAGCCGATGATGGCATAGAACGACATCAACTCACCCGCCGTCATATCACCGTCAATCACGTAATATGCACCTACCCAGATGAGGATGATGGTGAAGAGGTTGCCTATAAAATCGGTCAGACTGCCCGCTATGAGGCCACACTTGCCCGAACTATAGATAGAGTAAAGCATCTTCACAAACCGGTTCTCGGTCTTTTCGTTCTCGTAGGTTTCAATACCAAACTGCTTGATGGTCTTTTCAGCATTGAGCGATTCCACCAACTGGCTTTCCAACGAAGCGGCGTCTTCCATCACCTTACGTTCAACTTTTTTGTTCCAACGGTCGGTAACTATATAAAGACCTGCAAAAATTGGGACAATAAGCAACATAATTAGTGCCAGTTTCCAGTTGTAGAGGAACATAAGCGCAAACGAAAGGAAGACGATGAGCACGTTCACTACCAGACTGATAACCGTTTCGTTAATAAAGTTTCTGATTTTTACCGCATCGTTCACACGCGATGTGATTTCACCAATCTGCATAGTGTCGAAGAACGATTGTGGCAACTTCAGCAAATGCTTGTAGTAGCCTAAAATAAGGTTTGCGTCAATCATTTGCCCTGTGCGCATCACTATGAAGCTCTGCACCATACCAATCACCAGTTTTAAGATAAGGATGAGGATCATGGCCACACTGAGCAGGTTGAGCAGATTGGTGTTTCCACCCACCAACACATAGTCGGTCACCTTCTCGATATAGATAGACGAACTCAAACCCAACGCCGTGCAACAAAGGGCGCCAATGAAGGCCTGAACGAGAACAGATTTATGCGGCCACACCAAATCTTTGAATTTCTGCAGCATAGAAACACGCTCGTCGCGTTCCACAAAATTGCTGCTTGGTTCAAAAAGGACCAATACACCACTCCATTCTTTCTCGAAGTCAGACAAACTATGCCATTCGGTGGTTCCGTAACCCGGGTCCATAATCTGCACCTTGTTGTCCTTAAAACCGTAGAGCACCACATAGTGGTGGAGTTCCATCTCTTCGGTTTTACGCACCACGTGCGCAACGGCCGGATACGGAATAAGCGGAAGCGCATCGCTACCACCCTTTACACCCTTGGCCTCGAAACCAATTTTTTCGGCGCCCTGAATAATACCCAAAACATTGGTACCCTGCTTGTCGGTGCAGGCATATTGGCGTATGCGGGCAATAGGTATACCGATATTGTAATGTGCTGAAATGGAAGCCAGGCAAGCGGCCCCACAGTCCATCATGTCATGTTGCTTTATATTCGTTTCCATATCTTCTTACTTCATTTTAGGGTTGAACCAATCGTCAATCTTGTCGAACAACAACTGCCAGAGGGTGCGCTGTGTAATAAAGAAGCGTCCACTGAGCGTCATGCCCTTTTTAATGTTTACGGTGTAACCGTTCTTCAACGAGAGCGTTGAGTTGATCATTTTACAACGCACAGCAAAGAAGGTCTTACCCTCTTGCACCGAAGCGTTCTTGTCGATATCAATCACCTCGGCCTGTCCAAGTCCCCACTGGTTGTAGTTGAAGGCGTCGTATTGCAAAGCCACCTGCTGTCCGACCTCAATGAATCCAATGTCGGTTGGTTCCACATAACATTCCACAATCAACTGTTCCTCAGGTGTGATGGTGGCGATTTGCGAGCCGGCCGTGATATATGTACCCACCTGTATTTGCGCATCAAGAACCAAAGTACCCGAAATAGGAGAGGTGACAACATAGTTGGTAAGTTCAGAATTCATACGCTTAATGTCGCCCTCAACACTAATCAGTTGTTCCTCAAGTTGTTGTTTAGTGTGTTGCCACGAAGACTGCTGTTGGGTTTGAGCAGTTGTGATATTCAATGTGTTAAGTTGCAGTTCGTCGTTCATACGCTTGTATTCGTACTCAGAGACAAGGCCCAGTTTGTGGCCTTCCTTAGTACGTTTAAACTCGCGCAGGCTCTGTTCCTTCTTAATCTGCAAGTCGCGTTGGCGTGCATTGTACTCAGCAAACTCCTCCTTATAGAGTGATGTTTTCAGTTCCCCCTCTTCCACGCCAGTAAGAATCTTCAAGTCGGCAATTTTGTCTTTCAACTCTTTGCATAGAGTTTCCTGTGCATGAATCTGGTCGTCGATGTTAAGCGTCTCAATCACCAACAGGGTGTCGCCTTTGGACACACTCTTGTTCTTTTCGATGTTGGCAAACTTCACCTTACCACTAACGATAGGGGTTACGGAAACATTATCGAAAGAAGAGCGGACAATGCCACGGCTCTGGCTGGTGATATCAACCTCCACCAACGGCAGGGCAATGAAGACGATGATAAGCGCCAGCAAAATAAGTTTGTAAATGATGTAGTTGTTTTTGTTGTACCGCCCGTTCAACACGGCCACGGTATTCTCTATATCAGAAGGAAGTTGCATAACTTATTCCATGAAGTATTTTAAGACCTGGTATTTGTACTCTAGTTCGCACTGCACTTGTGCCAACTGCAAAATAGAGGAGATATATTTGTTTTTATAGACGTTCAACTCGTAACTCGCAATGTTGCCAAGACGGTAGTCTTTAGTAGCGAGTTTGTATTGTTCATCGGCGAGTTTGGCAGTAGTCTTCAAATTGTCTAACGAATTGTTGGCTTGCTGAATATCGGTCCAGACCATCTCAATTTCGTTACGGAGGTCTTCTTTAGCCTTTTCCAATTGTTCTCTGCTTCTTTCAACTTGCACCTTCGACCGCTGTATCTGCGTCTTGGTATTCAACTGGTTGAAGAGAGGGACCTTTAACGAGAGAGCAAGCACATGGTAGGCGTTGTTTTCCCATTGTTTCTGCACGGCTCTGTTCTTTTCATCGTAATACCGGGCAGCACCCGTGCCGAACTCATAGTCGAGTGACAACGAAGGGAAAAGTTGGCGCACATATGCCTTTCGTTCTTTTTCAGACGACTCTACCCTTTTTTCAGCCAACTCTATGTAGGGATGTTTGTGCTCAATTTTGTCGGCCATCTCATCGAAAGAGAGTGCAGGCAGCAAGTAACCATTTTGGGCGGTCACTACCTCAAGCGTTTCTTTGAAGTTCATGGCATTGGCCAGTTTAATAAGCGAAGACTCCACATTGTTCTTCTCTTGGAGGGCGCTGTATTTGTCTTGCGAGAGGTTTAATTCGGCATCAATCACATCCTTCTTTGCCTTGCGGCCAATTTGGAAGAGTTTTTTTGTGATATCGTAAACAGAATCTTGAAGGGCTACCTGCTCTAAAGAGATGTTATAGCGTATTTTCGCTATGGCCACTCCGTAATAATTCTCCAATACATTCAGCTTAACTTCCAATTCCTTATATTCGGAAGAGAGTTTAGCAATTTCCGCATCGAGTCGGTATTTTTTTACCAGGCTGACGGAAGCATCCGGAGCAAAAAGCGGAATAGAAGCATCGAAAGTTGCCTCGTTATAATAATTCCTATACCCTCTGTACTTTCCAAGGGCATCGGGTTGCCGGCCAGTTTTAAGGCCATTGTTAATAGCGGCTTGTGCAGATGGCAAAAACTTGTGTTTCTGATATTTAAGATCCAAGTCCGCTTCTTTCTGCTGAAGCCTGGTGTCTTTCAGGTCTGTATTGTGCGCCAGGGCGTAATTAACACATTCGTCGAGTGTAAACTTAGTCTGAGCATTGACGTTGACGCAAGCAAAAAAACACAAACCTACAATGTAACGTCGGAACATCAATTTATCGGTTTTAATAGTGTAAATTTACTAAAAATATATGGCATATTCCACTTTTTCGAGCACTAATGTTCCTATAGAATCTATAATTTGCACACTAGTTTCACATATAAAAAAGAGGGGGATGCAAATAACAGCAATCCCCCTCGTTACATGGTACTAATAGCAGTTAATAAAGCTACCGCACACTAACATTATCTGTACCGATTATACTTATTAGCAAAAGAGGTTATCTGACCAATAAGAAATGTTTAGATAATTTTGTTTTGATATGTTCGATTAGCAGTAACCATTCATAATGCGGTCGTACTGAGCGTTAACGCGCTTCTGGCGATCAGCAACACCCTTTGCATAGCCTGAGATGATTACGCCTGCACCGACTGTGCACAAACCTACTGCAGCTACCAAGAAAAGGAAACCGCCTTTTTTGTCCTTCATTTCTTCTTTTGACAATTCAGATACCTTCAAATTCTTCAATTCCATAATAAATAAGTGTTTAATTGTTAATAATAATTATATAAAGATTTTCTTGTTTTTCTATTTTATAGCAATGAGTTTACCAACCCATTTCCTTGTTAATGGCATTAAGCTGAGAATTACGCTTGTTCGCTGAAGCTTTTGCAACACCATAACCTATAGTACCAATTGCAGCGCCTGCTATAATTGTCAAACCAACGAAGAAGAGGCCGACAATACCACCTTTAGTTTCTTTCTGTTCGTTCTGCGACATTTCTGTCACCTTCAAATTCTTCAATTCCATGATAATTAAGTGTTTAATTGTTAAAAATTATGATTTTGACTTTTACTTGAACTTTGGTTTTACATAGTACTTATACAAATTGTAGCAAAGCACTGTAAGACCTACCGCAACACCAATAGCTAATACTGGATTGCCACCTTTTGTTTCCTGTTTTTCAGCACGTGACATTTCAGCCACTTTCAGGTTCTTCAATTCCATAATAAATAAGTGTTTAGTTGTTGAAAGATAATATTTTAATTAACTATGCAATAGAATATGCGCAATTAGCATTTTTTAGCCAAGATGGTCTTCACGCCTATACCCATTACTGGTTTGAGTCCAGATTTAATCAATGGGTATTCATTAAAAGCATCAATAAGTCTCATTTTGCTTATACCGCCTTTAACGCTTCTTTTTTCGTTCTGGGGCATTTCTGCCACCTTCATGTTCTTCAATTCCATAATAAATAAGTGTTTAATTGTTTAGTATAAAAATTAAGAGAAAATTTTCTTAATAAGATAATAAGCTATAACTGGACCAAGTGGAACAGGATTTGGGATAATAAATCTGGCTCCGCCATTAATCTCTCTCTTCTCATTTTGTGACATTTCTGTCACTTTAATGCTTTGTAAATTCATAATAAATAAGTGTTTTAAATTAAAGTGAATTGTTTATTCAAACATTAGTTGTTGTTCATTTCGAGTGCAAATAAAGAGCAAAAATTCTAAATATCAAAATAAATATTGAAATTTTTTAAAATTTTATATTTAATAATGATACATAATCATAATCGTTTAATAATAAGTTTATTACAATAAATTTCAATCTATATTTGCAGTTAAAATATGGGCATAAAAAGCCCTGACAACTTCAAGTATAGGACCATGGTAAAAGACGTAAACCACAAGGGCGAAACCAGCATAAAAAACTAGTCACGACCAAAGACTACGGCATTCTACAGTCCGACCTGAAACGGCCTGCATGTTTACAAACCAATCTCCCGACGACATAGCGCACCAAAGCACAGTCCAACATGCCGAACACGGAAAGGACTTGCAAACAAACTATAAAATCTAAAAAAACATCCAGGATCTGCCTAAACAGCAAACTCAATAATACACAATGATAAAAATACTACATAAAGACCCACAAGGGGTTTAAGATCATCGATATAAAAAGGTAATTTAGGATTAGGATGCTAAGCGTTAGAACGCTTTTGTTGTATTTTCAGATTTAAACAATGAGCAAAAGTTACCAGCCTGGAACTCCCTTCATTGCATTATTAATATCTGAAAGATTCTTTTTGTCGGAGTTGCTCTTCTTTCTAGCAACAGAATAACCACAACAGCCAACGACAACAGCAGCAGCAATGGTCAGTAGTACCCAACCTATTACACCACCTTTAGTCTTTTGCATCTCATTACGAGACAATGCGGTTACGTTAAATTGTTTAAAATTCATAATAAATAAGTGTTTCAATAATAAAAAGTCAAAGAAAGGGTAAACCCTAACTAAATTGTAATATCAACAATAATTGATGTGTTTTTCGTATTGCAAATAAAAGACAAAATATTTAATTATAAAAATAAATGGAGATAAAAATTTAAACAAATATCAATTTTATCGCACATCTATTAACAACCAATAATTTACCACGCAATTATAATTGTTAACTAAAGTGTTTTGCCTGTCGATTACATGCTGCAGGTTCTCATTACAAACCGCATTTAATGAAACCAACATTTTTATAACGACAATTATTACGGATTATTATTTACCACACAAAGAAAAACGAAACGAAGCACAAATTTGTAACACCATTTTTTTCAAATAGTATTGAACCGCATTTGTTCTTTTGCCCATATTCTGTTATTTTTACTTTAGATACAAACATAAAACAAATAAGAAGATGATCAGACTAAATTGTTTTTTCCAAGCCAATAGCCCAGAAGGTTTCGCAAATGCACTTGCTGCCGCCAAAACCCTTACAGAGAAGTCGCAGAAGCACGCTGGCTGCAAAGCCTACGATGTGTTTACCAGCGCAACCCGCTCCGACGTGTTTATGATTTGCGAGACATGGGAAAATGAAGACTCTCTCAGCAAGCACTCACAGACACCAGAATTTGCGGAATGTGTTGAAATCATCAATCAGAACGGCGCTATGAAAATAGAGAAACTCAATATGTAATTGCTCATATTGACATAGGTCACGTTACATACGAAACAAAAAGTCCCAAGAAACAAATTCTCGGGACTTTTTTCGTTTATGATCACTAATTATTTTGGCTGCGCAGCCAAATCTCTTAAACATAAGGGCAAATTGCCATGCTCACGGTGGTGTGCCACACATAAACAGCACTTACCATGACGCGGACAGTCCTTCGGGCAAGGACAATTGATTGCCGGATTGTGGGCGCACACCGGCTTTACCTGTTTATCGTTATTCTCCATTGTTTTGTTTGTTAGTTGTATAAATATAAGGATTATTGTTGGAATTCCGTACTATTTTACCGTTAGCAGTACAACGGGCGTTTTTTAATGAAATTTCATCAATATAATTTTTCACGTTTTCCACAATAAGTATATAATTACACTGTGAAATGATTAACTAACACGAAATATTATGGGAAAAGAGCACGCTTTCT
>JAKSKS010000060.1 GCA_024401615.1 Paludibacteraceae bacterium | reverse complement strand
CTGGATAGAGCAACAGCCTTCTAAGCTGTGGGTCAAGGGTTCGAATCCCTTCTCAATCACTTAGGTTTTCAAATCCAAGCGAGTCTGACTTGTTTGGATTTTTTTATTTGTATACATTCTATTGATGTTTAATAAAGCAAGATTGCGTTATGAATCTCTCTCTTAAACAAACCAGATGGTGTTGCGAGGCGGTTTTCGCCTTGTTCGCCTTCATCTTTCTTGGCATTTACAACAGCGATTATCTTTATAAATTACAGGCGGAAAATCTGTTTGTTGGTAATCCGGTGTTCGCTGGTGAAACTTTGCCACAATCTGCGGGCCTTTTGGTGTATGTTTCAAAATGGTTGCTCCAACTCTGTTTTTATCCGTTGTTGGGTGCATTTGTTGCCGCTTTAGGTCTGTTGGGTATAGAGCGGTTACTCTCTGTATTGGTGAAACCGAAAAGCCATACGAAGATGTTGCTTCTTTTTGTGCCTTCTTTGCTTCTAATGGTTGCCCAAAGTTCTGCAGGATATGCCATTTACGAGAACTTCGACACTTCTTTCTTTTATTCGATAGAGTTGGGTATGCTTGTCTCTCTGCTTGTAGCAGTGATAGGAGACCGAATAATGAAAAAGAATGAAAAGATTGGCTTTGCCGTTGGCGTGGGTCTTTCAATTCTCTTACACCTTGTGATTGGCATTTTTGCCCCATTGGCGCTAATGTTGGTTGGTGCCGCGCGTTGGGCTTGCGATAATAAAACTGCCATTAAACTTATTGGAGTGGGATTGGTTGTTGCTTTATTGGTGCCTTTCTTAGAAACATCTCTGTTTCAAGAGAAATATCAGTTCGTTCTCTTGGCGCCTATACCAGTGCCTTACTTCTTCAATGTGTTTGCTGCATCGTTGTTGTCGATGCTGACCGCTGTTGTGGTTACACTGTTGAAGTCTGATTTCGCTATAGCGCGACTTGAAAAAATCCAGTTCGCTGCAGTTGCGTTAGTCGTTATGTTTAGTGCTGCCTGGTACTGCTCGTACAACGATGCGAATTATCGTACGTTGCTGAAAATGCAGCACTGTACCGATAAACATGATTGGGACGGTTCTTTGTCTGCCGCTGAAAAAGTTGAACGCCCAACAAGGGCTATTGCCGCTTACCGTTATGTGGCTCTCCTTGAAACCGGTAAGTTGGCGGAACAATTGTTCAACTTTCCTGTACGTTACGATACGTTGAATTGCCCTTATTCGAATATCGATCCGCTTATTTTCTATCCCGACTTGAATTTTTACGCTTCGCAGCTAAATACGTCTCTCTTTTGGTCGTTCGAGGCGTGGACTAACGCCCACAGAAGTGTTGGTGCTTTGAAGCGTTATGCTACAATTGCACTAATTCAAGGAGAAAAAGAACTGGCATTGAAATATATAGCCCAGTTAAAACAAACCCTTTGTTATTCTTCTTGGGCAAAAGAGGTTGAAAAGTATGTTGGAAACCCTCAGGCGTTCTTCAACGAAAACCCTATTTATGGAAAAATCTATTCGTCGCAGATACCCGAAAACCTAATTGTGGGTACTGATGATTTGCCGTCTTTGTTTATGAGGTATACCAATGTCGACCCCGAAAATATGGAGCGCCGTCTGCTTTTAGAACTCTATGCCAAGAAGACAGATAACTTTATGCAAGACTTAAGCGTGGTTAAGGGTATGTATAAGCAAAGCATGCCGCAGTGTATGCAGGAACTTGTTTGCTTGTATGCCCTCAATACGAAGTTAGATGTAAGGAGGGTTTTCCCTATTAATCCGGAGGTAAATAGCCGTGTGTCTAATTTCGTTTATCAGGCCAAGTCTTACGCAAACGATCATGAGGCAGGTGCAGAAGCCTTGAAAGACTATAAAGGCATGTACGTTTATTATTTATTGTTTGGCAATCCATATCCTTCTGCCAAAAATATCAAACCCCGCAAATGATGATTGAAATGAAGTATACTTTAAATACTCTCGTTATGGCTGGCGCCTGCTTCTTGCTGGCCGCGTGTTCTACCAATATCCCAACCTCTTTTGCGGAAAAGGATGTTGAAGCAGACATTTATCCTGATTATGCCAACTGTGTGGTGCCTGTAAACATAGCACCAATCAACTTTTTCTGGAGAGTTAGTGCGGAAGAATGTGTCGTTCCTATAACTCCTGAAAATGGCGATGTTGTTAAAGTGTCGGGCAATGGGGAAAACGCTTTCCAAATACCTTCGGCAAAGTGGAAGAATATGCTTTCTGCTAATGTGGGTAAGAACTTAAAGTTCGACGTTTACGCAAAGCAAAAAGGACAATGGTTCCATTACAAGCCTTTCTCAAATATGGTTTCTCCTGATTCTATTGACCGTTATTTGACCTACCGCTTGATAGAACCTTCTTATATGGGAACTGGAGAAATTGGTGTCTACCAGTATGATATTGAAAACAACGAACAGTCTGTTATTTTTGACAATCATCAGTCTCATAAAGATCCGAACGTGCGAGGACAGAAATGTGTGAACTGTCATACTGCCCAGCGCAATCATCCTGAGAATAAAATGTTTTATTATCGCGGTGCAAATGGTGGACTTATTCTTACCTACAATGGACAGGTTAAAAAGATTAACACACGCACTGGCGATATGTTTGCAGGTACTGTCTATCCGGCATGGCATCCTAATTTGCCGTTGATTGCATTCTCTTCTAATATAATTAAACAGAGTTTCCCAACTTTCGCATATAATAAGATAGAACCATATGATATGCGTTCAGACTTGGTTCTTTATGATATCGAGAAAAACGAGGTTACAGCCATACTTCGCACAAAAAACAGCCAGGAAACGAATCCGAACTGGTCTCCCGATGGAAAGTATTTGTACTATAATTCATCCGATTCTCTCATCAATAGCGCCAATTCTCTTATGAATATGCGTTATAATCTTTTCCGTATTGCTTTCAATCCTGATTCTATGACGTGGGGAAAACCTGAGATGGTCTACGATGCTGCCTCTAAGCAGAGGAGTGCAACTTATCCTCGCGTTTCTCCAGACGGTCGCTATCTGCTTTTCACCGAGGCTTTTTATGGTACATCGACTCAAACGAACAAGACTGCCGACTTGTTTATGACCGATTTGCAAACTATGAAGACTCGTCCTTTGAATGAGATTAATTGTCTTACAGAGTCTGATAGTTACCACGATTGGTCAAGCGGCAGCAAGTGGTTCGTGTATTCATCGCGCCGTTTCGATGGAAACTATGCCCGATCATACTTCTCACATATCGATGCCGAGGGTAAGGCTTCTAAACCAATTCAGTTGCCTCACGAAGACCCTAAGCATGATTTGAACCTGCTTAAATGCTACAATGTTACCGAATTCTCGACTACTCCTGTGAAATTCATGCCAAACGATTTCCAGTCAGTAATCAATTCAGAAGAGATAAAGGCAACCTATGGTTCTCCAATCAATCCTGAAAACACCGATGGTATTTCAGGAGCAACACAAATGAAGTAAACTTGTAAGTTGATAAATGCGAATGGGCGGTAGTTGAATCCAACTGCCGCCCATTCTTTGTTTTTGAACCCTTTATTTGTTCGCGCTGTCCTTTTTCAATTCCGGGTATCGGATGCGCGTGTGGTAAAGGTTTTTTAGTTTCTCTTTTAGCACTGTCTTAATCGTCTCAATTTCCTTTAATGTGATAGGCGCGTCTGCAAATGCGCCGTCTTTTAGTTGTGCAACTACCAACTTCTCTACAAGGTCGTTGATCTTTTCATTGGTGTAAGAGTCCAAACTTCTTGATGCCGCTTCTACTGAGTCGCAAATCATAACGATGGCTTCCTCTTTAGTGCTCGGCAACTTGCCCTTGTAAGAGAAGTCGTCAATATTGACGTCTTCGTCGGGGTGCTCGTTGCAGTAGGTGTTGTAGAAGTAGCGGACAGGATTCTTGCCATGGTGGCTTTCAATAAAGTCTTGTAGTTGTTTTGGCAGACTGTTTCTGCGTGCTATAATCAAACCGTCGGTCACGTGGTTGGTAATGATTCTCACACTATCCATTGCTGAAAGTTTGGCGTGAGGATTAAAGCCATTCTGGTTCTCGGTAAAATAGATTGGGTTTGCCATTTTGCCAATGTCGTGATATAATGCGCCAGCACGAGCAAGCAATGCGTTGCAGTTGATGTGGTCTGCGGCGTCGCTTGCCAAGTTCGAAACTTGGAGGGAGTGTTGGAAACTGCCCGGCGCAACTTCAGAGAATTGGCGTAACAATGGGTTATTCGAATTGGTCAACTCAACCAGTGTGATGTCTGATGTGAAGTTGAACAGTTTCTCGAAGACGAAAATCAGAGGGTATGAGAACAACAGTAGAATGGCGTTAATGATGAATGAAACTAACACCATAGTGTCGTTTTGGTCCCAGCCGGTAGTGTGGGTCAATACTAAACCAATGTAGGTGAGGATGTAGATTCCCGCAATGATACCTACAGTTTTGAATAATTGTGAGCGTTGGTAGAATGTCTTCAAGGTACTGATGCAAATCATACCTATCAGAATCTGCAACAACAAGAACTCGAACTCGTGTGGTGCTATAAGCGAGCAGATAAGCACGGTGGTCAAGTGTGTGAACAACGCCGTACGGGTGTCGAAGAAGGTGCTAATGGCAATTGGCACCATAGCATAAGGAATGACATATACAGTCAGGTCCCTTACTTCGTAAGATAATTGGGTGACGTAAGCGGTAAGCGCGCAAAGACCCACAATCAACCCTAAAACAAACAACATGCGTTGGCGGTCGATGTAGAAGTCACGGAAGAGTACAAAGTACAGGAATAGGGCAGTGAGTATGCATAATACGCAGATGGCTTGCCCTAACAGCGCAGTTTTAGACGTAGAACCCATGTTCCCAATCTCGACCTCGTGTTTGAGTGAGTTGAGAATCATATAGGTGTCGGCAGATATAATGTCACCCCGGTCCACAATCTTTTGTCCGTCTTGTACCATGCCCTTAGTGTCGGACATCTGGCTTCTGATGTAGTCTTTCTGTTCTTGTGAGATGCCCTCTTCAAAGACAAGGGTTGGCTTCAGATAGTTGTTGATGTTGTAGGCCGATACCGTCTTTTTGCTCAAACCTTGGGGCACATTGTTGACGATAAGTTCGTAAGCCTCTTTGATGGTGTGCTGTTTTTTTAGTTCAGAATCGGCGTAATAGTCCTCTTGGCCTTTTTCTCCCTTTTGGCGGAGTTTTATCTTGGTGATGCCGAGTTTGTCGATGTTGTCCTTATTGTCGTTGTTGATGATGCCGTCGCTGTATACCTTTTTCAACTGTGTCCTAATATATAATGTATACTCTTCGCCGTATTTAACGGATAGACGCTCGCTGTCTTTGTCGAATTTCTTCAGCATAGACTCTTCCACCAATTCGTCGGTATGGAAGTAGGGAGTGTAATACTGTTTGAGCAACATGTTATAGTCTTTCGACATCTCGGTTGCCGATTTCAGTATAGGAAAGTTTCCGGGGGCGGTTAGCGATTCGTAAATCCAAGGTTTTCCCATTTCGTAGGAATAGTTGAATTTAGAGCCAGAAGGGAAGATGTAAACGATAATTGCGGCAACTGCTATATATAATAGGTATAAGGTTACCCATTTTTTTAGTCTGTTCTTCTCTTCGAGTTCTTTAAGTCTCAATTTTTCCTCGTAGGCTTTAATGCCAGAATTAGTGGAAAAAGTGATGTTTTCTTTCTGATCGGTCATCGATAAATCAATTTTGTGTATGCAAATATAATACTATTAGGGAGAGAAGTCGATTGCAGGGCACGCAAAATCGAAAAATATTGAGGTTGTAGAACTGTTTTTAGCGCAAACTTTTATGCTTTATTTTCAATATGATAGAATTTTTTAAGATATATTTTCTCAATTCATTTTTTTTGTGTAATTTTGTAGACTACTATTAGTAAGTATATATCAAAGTTAATTAAAAGTTAAAAGTTTAAAGAAATGCCTACTATTCAACAATTAGTTAGAAAAGGAAGGACAAGCTTGGAAGACAAGTCAAAGTCTCCAGCGCTTAATCTTTGCCCACAGAGACGTGGCGTGTGTGTAAGAGTTTACACTGCAACCCCTAAGAAGCCGAATTCAGCTATGCGTAAGGTTGCTCGTGTACACTTGACTAACCAGAAGGAAGTTAATGCCTACATCCCAGGTGAAGGCCACAACTTGCAGGAACACTCAATCGTATTGGTACGTGGTGGTCGTGTGAAGGACCTTCCAGGTGTACGTTACCACATCGTTCGTGGTACTCTTGATACTGCTGCAGTGTCAGGTCGTACTCAGCGCCGCTCTAAGTACGGAGCAAAGCGTCCTAAAGAAGGTGCTAAGAAGTAATAATTAGTAATCCTATCCTTTAATAACTACTATTATTAACAATTGTTTGAGTTTACTGGTAGCAAGGTCCGGTTGAGTAAATGGGTAAACGTACCCGTTGAAGCGTATTAGCAACCAAAACAAAAACAGAACATTTTTCAAAAAAATGAGAAAAGCAACACCAAAGAAAAGGGTTATTTTACCAGATCCCGTTTTCAACGAAGTAATGGTTACACGTTTTGTTAACCACTTGATGTACGACGGAAAGAAGAGCATCGCTTATACAATCTTCTATTCTGCATTGGAAAACCTCAAGGCTAAATTCCCTAACGAGGAAAAGACTCCGCTCGACATCTGGAAGAAGGCTTTGGAAAATATCACTCCATTGGTTGAAGTAAAGTCACGCCGCGTAGGTGGCGCTACTTTCCAGGTTCCTACTGAAATCCGCGCTGATCGTAAGGAATCTATTTCAATGAAGAACTTGATTATCTACGCTCGCAAGAGAAGCGGCCACTCAATGGCTGAAAAGCTTGCTGCTGAAATCTCTGACGCTTACAACCTCCAGGGTGGTGCGTTCAAGCGTAAGGAAGACATGCACAAGATGGCTGAGGCTAACCGTGCATTCGCTCACTTCCGTTTCTAATCTTTTTCTTCAAACACTTTTTTTACATTAAAAATGGCTAAGTACGATTTACATTTTACAAGAAACTTCGGTATCATGGCCCACATCGATGCCGGTAAGACCACAACTTCAGAGCGTATCCTCTACTATACTGGTCTTACTCACAAGATCGGTGAGGTTCACGATGGTGCTGCAACAATGGACTGGATGGTTCAGGAGCAGGAACGTGGTATAACCATCACTTCTGCTGCAACTACCGCATTCTGGAACTACGCTGGTAACAAGTACAAGTTCAACTTGATTGACACTCCAGGACACGTAGACTTCACTGCTGAGGTAGAACGTTCACTCCGTGTGCTTGACGGCGCAGTTGCAACTTTCTGTGCAGTTGGTGGTGTTCAGCCACAGTCTGAAACTGTATGGAACCAGGCTGAAAAGTACGGTGTTCCTCGTATCTGCTACGTTAACAAGATGGACCGTTCTGGTGCTAACTTCTTCGACGTAGTTAAGCAGATCAAGGAAATGCTTGGTGCTAATTCTTGTGCTATTCAGATCCCAGTTGGTGCAGAAGAAACTTTCAAGGGTGTTATCGATTTGATCACTATGAAGGAACTCCTTTGGCACGACGAAACAATGGGTGCTGAATACGAAGTTGGTGAAATTGAGCCTGCATTACTTGACGAAGCTAAGGAATGGCGCGAAAAGATGTTCGAAGCTATCGCTGAGTTTGATGACGACATCATGGAAAAGTTCCTCGGTGGTGAACTCGAATCAGTAACTGAAGACCAAATCCGTGCTGCTATCCGTAAGGGTACTCTTGCTAACAAGTTGTTCCCTGTAATCTGCGGTTCTTCATTTAAGAACAAGGGCGTACAGACAATGCTTGACGCTGTTTGCGCATACTTGCCAAGCCCTAAGGACAACAACGATATCGTTGGTCACTCTGTAGATGACGAAAATGTTGAAGTAGTTCGTCACGCTGACGTTGAAGATCCTCTTTGCGCTCTTGCATTTAAGATCGCTACTGACCCATTCAACGGCCGTTTGTGCTACTTCCGTGTATACTCTGGTAAGTTGGATGCTGGTTCTTACGTATTCGTTCCACGCTCAGGTAAGAAGGAACGTGTATCTCGTTTGTTCCAGATGCACTCTAACAAGCAGAACGCTATCGAGACTATCGAAGCTGGTGATATCTGCGCAGGTGTAGGTTTCAAGGATATCCGTACTGGTGATACTCTTTGCGACGAAAACGCACCAATCGTTCTTGAATCAATCAAGTTCGCTGACCCAGTTGTTGGTATCGCAGTTGAACCTAAGTCTCAGGCTGACGTAGACAAGCTCGGTATGGGTCTTGCTAAGTTGGCTGAAGAAGACCCTACCTTCGTTGTTCGCACTGACGAACAGAGCGGTCAGACCGTTATCTCTGGTATGGGTGAGCTTCACTTGGATATCATCCTTGACCGTTTGAAGCGTGAGTTCAAGGTTGAATGTAACCAGGGTAAGCCTCAGGTTAACTATAAGGAAGCAATCACTGCTACTGTTAGCCACCGTGAATCTTATAAGAAGCAGTCTGGTGGTCGCGGTAAGTACGCTGATATGCTCCTCGAAGTTGGTCCTGCTGATGACGATTTCGTTGGTTCTCTCCAGTTCATCGACCAGGTTAAGGGTGGTAACATTCCTAAGGAATTCATCCCTGCAATCCAGAAAGGTTTCACAAACGCTATGAAGAACGGTGTTCTTGCTGGCTTCCCAGTTGAACGCTTGAAGGTAGTTGTAGTCGATGGTTCTTATCACCCAGTTGACTCTGACCAGCTTTCATTCGAAATCTGTGCTAACCTCGCATTCAAGGCTGCATGTGCTAAGGCTAAGCCAATGTTGCTTGAACCAATCATGAAGCTCGAAGTTGTTACTCCAGAAGAAAACATGGGTGACGTAATCGGTGACTTGAACAAGCGTCGTGGTCAGGTTGAAGGTATGGAAACCTCTCGTACTGGTGCACGTGTTGTTAAGGCTAAGGTGCCTCTCGCAGAAACCTTCGGTTATGTAACTTCATTGCGTACCATCACTTCAGGTCGTGCAACCTCTTCAATGGAGTTCTCACACTATGATCCAGTTTCTAACCAGATCGCTAAGGCTGTTGTAGAAGAAGCTAAGGGTCGTGTAGATCTTCTTAAGTAATTTTCCTAATTTTGTAAAACAAGTAAATTTCATAGATTCAAAATGAGTCAAAAAATCAGAATCAAATTGAAGTCTTACGATTACGCTCTAGTTGACAAGTCAGCTGAGAAGATCGTTTCGACTGTAAAAAGCACAGGTGCAGCTGTTAGCGGTCCAATTCCGCTCCCAACTCACAAGCGCATCTTCACTGTAAACCGCTCTACTTTCGTTAACAAGAAGTCTCGTGAGCAGTTCCAGTTGTCTTCATACAAGCGTTTGATCGACATCTTCTCTTCAACTGAGAAGACTGTAGATGCACTTATGAAGCTCGAATTGCCAAGCGGTGTTGATGTTGAAATTAAAGTCTAAGTTTTTTAATATTTAAAGAAATGCCAGGATTATTAGGTAAAAAAATCGGAATGACATCCGTTTTCAGTGCCGAGGGCAAAAATGTGCCATGCACTGTTGTCGAAGTAGGTCCTTGTGTTGTAACGCAGGTAAGAACCGTTGAAAAGGACGGTTACAAAGCATTCCAACTCGGATTTGAGGATAAGAAGGAAAAGAACACCTCAATGGCTGAATTGGGACACTTTAAGAAGGCGAATACAACTCCAAAGAGACACTTGGCCGAGTTCAAATTTGATGAGGATTACAACCTCGGAGATGTAATCACCGTTGACCTTTTCGCTGACACCAAGTTCGTTGATGTTTGCGGTACCTCTAAGGGTAAAGGCTTCCAGGGTGTTGTTAAGCGCCATCACTTCGGTGGTGTACAGCAGTCAACTCACGGTCAGGACGACCGTCAGCGTCACCCAGGTTCAATCGGTGCTTGTTCATACCCTGCACGTGTGTTCAAGGGTTTGAGAATGGCTGGCCGTATGGGTGGTGACACTGTTACCATCAAGAATCTCGAAGTTTTAAAAGTTATTCCTGAAAACAACGTACTCGTATTGAAGGGTTCACTTCCAGGAACAAAAGGTTCAATTGTAATCATCAATAAGTAATGGAACTTAGCGTATTAAACATAAAAGGTGAAGATACCGGTAAGAAGGTTACACTAAGCGAAAGCGTTTTTGGTATCAAACCTAACGACCACGTAATTTATTTGGGCGTTAAACAGTACATGGCAAACAACCGCCAGGGTACTCACAAGGCAAAAGAAAGAAGCGAAAACGCAGGTTCTACCCGTAAGCTCGGTAAGCAGAAGGGTGGAGGTGGCGCTCGCCGCGGTGATATCAAGTCACCAGTGTTGGTTGGTGGTGGTCGTATCTTCGGTCCACAGCCTCGCGACTACTCTTTCAAGCTTAACAAGAAGACCAAGCAGCTTGCTCGTAAGGGTGCTCTCTCTTACAAGGCTCAGGAAAATAACATCATCGTAGTTGAAGACTTCACTTTCGAAGCTCCTAAGACTAAGCAGTATGTTAATTTCTTGTCTAATTTGAAAGTTTCTGAAAAGAAATCCGTTTTGGCTTTGTCAGAAGCAAATAATAACGTATATTTGTCAGCCCGAAATGTGCCTAAAGCAGAAGTTGTAAATGTTTCTGAATTAAACACATACAAAATTATGGACGCAAAGACTGTGATTTTCACCGTTAGTGCATTGGCAAATATTGAAAAAACTTTAAATGCATAATAAGATGGGAATCATAGTTAAACCTATTGTAACAGAGAAGGTTACCGCCCTTAATGAGAGTTCGGTATATGGCTTCCGTGTGCTGAAGTCAGCTTCAAAGCCAGCTATCAAGGCTGCTATTGAAGAGATTTATAATGTAAAGGTCCTTGCTGTTAACACTTCAATGTATAACGGTAAGGTTAAAACACGTTCTACTAAACGTGGCCTTATCTCTGGTAACACCGGCGTTTATAAGAAGGCTTATGTTACTCTTGAGAAGGGTCAAGTAATAGACTTTTATAGCAATATTTAAATAAAATGGCTGTTCGTAAATTTTCGCCCTCAACACCGGGGCAAAGACACAAAGTTATTGGCTCGTTTGACACAATTACCACAAACAAGCCAGAAAAATCTCTTGTAAAAGGCCTTGCATCTACTGGTGGCCGTAATAACACTGGTAAGATGACCATGCGCTACATCGGTGGTGGTCACAAGAGAAAGTTCAGAGTAATTGATTTCAAGAGAGAAAAAGATGGTGTGCCAGCCGTAGTAAAGACTATCGAATACGATCCTAATCGTTCGGCTCGTATCGCTCTGCTCTTCTACAAGGATGGTGAAAAGCGCTATATTCTTGCGCCTAACGGTTTACAGGTTGGACAGGAACTGCTCTCAGGCGAAAACGTTGCTCCAGAAATCGGAAACGCTCTCCCATTGCAGAACATTCCACTCGGTACGATGATTCACAACATTGAACTTCGTCCTGGTCAGGGTGCTGCTTTGGTCCGCTCAGCAGGTACCGGTGCACAGTTGACTTCGAGAGAAGGCAAGTATGCTATCGTAAAATTACCTTCAGGTGAAACTCGAATGATTCTTTGTTCTTGCAAAGCTACTGTTGGTACAGTCGGCAATGCAGACCACTTCTTGGAAAGCTCGGGTAAAGCTGGTCGCTCACGTTGGTTGGGCCGTCGTCCTCACAACAGAGGTGTTGTTATGAACCCTGTTGATCACCCAATGGGTGGTGGTGAAGGTCGTCAGTCTGGTGGTCACCCTAGATCTCGTAAGGGTCTCTTGGCTAAGGGCTATAAGACTCGTACTCCTAAGAAGGCTAGCAATAAGTTCATTATTGAAAGAAGAAAGAAGTAATCATTTAAATTAAGGTATTTTTATGAGTCGCTCATTAAAAAAAGGTCCATTTATCGATATCAAGCTCGAGAAGAAGGTCGTAGCAATGAACGAAAGCGGTAAGAAATCCGTTATCAAGACTTGGTCACGTGCTTCTATGATCTCGCCAGATTTCGTGGGCCATACTATCGCAGTCCACAACGGTAATAAGTTTATTCCCGTTTTTGTTACCGAAAACATGGTTGGCCACAAGCTTGGCGAGTTCTCTATGACTCGTAACTTCAGAGGTCACGGTAACAACAGAAAGTAATCCGTTATTAAAAGAAAAAAGAACATTTAAATATGGCTCAAAGAAAAAAACTAGCTGCTGACGCAAGAAAAGAGGCTAAGAAGAGCTTGTACTTCGCTAAGCTTAACGATGTACCTACCTCTCCTCGCAAGATGCGTTTGGTTGCTGATATGATTCGCGGCATGGAAGTCTACAGAGCTCTTGGTACCCTCCATTTCTCTGCTAAGGAGGCTTCTAACCGCCTTGAAAAACTTTTGCGTTCTGCTATCGCTAACTGGGAGCAGAAGACTGAATTGAAGGCTGAACAGGGTGTCCTCTACGTTTCTAACATCAGCGTAGACGGTGCTGGCATGTTGAAGCGCCTTCGTACCGCTCCTCAGGGCCGCGGTTACAGAATTCGCAAACGCTCTAACCACGTGACTATTTTCGTGGATACTATCAAGAAAGACGATTCTAACGATTTAAAGACTGTAGAAGATGGGACAAAAGATTAATCCGGTAGCTAACCGTTTAGGTGTTATTAAAGGCTGGGATTCTAACTGGTTCGGAGGTAAGAATTACGGTGATACTATCTTGGAGGATTCTAAGATCAGAAAGTATCTAAATGCCCGTCTTGCTAAGGCTAGCGTTTCTAAAATTGTTATCGAACGCTCTCTCAACCTCGTTACTATCACTATCTGCACTGCTCGTCCAGGTATCATCATCGGTAAGGGTGGTCAGGAAGTTGACAAGTTGAAGGCTGAGATGAAGAAGATCACCGACAAGGATGTTCAGATCAACATCTTCGAAGTGAAGAAGCCTGAAATCGATGCAGTTATCGTTGGTAACAACATCGCTCGTCAAATCGAAGGCAAAATCGCTTACAAGCGTGCTGCTCGTTTGGCTATCTCTTCTGCAATGCGCATGGGTGCTGAAGGTATCAAGGTGCAGGTTTCTGGCCGTTTGAACGGTGCTGAAATCGCACGTAGCGAAATGTTCAAGGAAGGTAGAACTCCTCTCCACACACTTCGCGCTGATATCGATTATTGCGCAACTTCTGCCTTGACCAAGGTTGGATTGATTGGTATCAAGGTTTGGATTTGCCGTGGTGAGGTTTACGGTAAGAGAGACCTCGCTCCTAACTTCACCGCTGTTAAAGAAAACGGCCGTTCATTCAACAATGACCGTGGCGGTAAGGGTTTCGGCAAGAAAAAGAATGGTAAAAAACAATCCGTTTAACTTTTCATTTGAATCACAATGTTACAACCAAAAAGAACCAAGTTCAGAAGATGGCAGAAGGGTAAGTTGAAAGGCAACGCTCAGCGCGGTAATCAGCTTGCTTTCGGATCATTCGGCATTAAGGTCTTGGAAGATAGAAGATGGATCACCGGTCGTCAGCTCGAAGCTGCTCGTGTGGCTGTTACTCGTTACATGAACCGTGAAGGTCAGATCTGGATCAGAATCTTCCCTGACAAACCAATCACTAAGAAACCGTTGGATGTACGTATGGGTAAAGGTAAAGGTAACCCTGAAGGTTTCGTTGCTACCGTTACTCCAGGCCGTATCATCATTGAAGTAGACGGCGTTCCGTACGAGACAGCTAAGGAAGCTCTCCGCCTCGCAGCTCAGAAGCTCCCTATCGCTACTAAGTTCATCGTTCGTCGTGATTACGATTTATCTCAAAATGCCTAATTTATGAAAGCAGCAGAATTAAAAGAATTGTCAGATAAGGATCTTCAGGCTAAACTGGAGGCCGCAGTCAAGGATCTCAATGCCAAGAAACTGCAGCATGCTGTTTCACCTCTCGAGAACCCAGCTATCTTGAAGGTTTCTCGCAAGGACATCGCTCGTATGCTTACCGAGTTGCGTGCCAGAGAATTGAATAATACTAAAAATTGAGCTTGATTTATGAGAAACTTAAGAAAAGTACGTCAGGGTGTTGTGTCAAGCAACAAAATGGACAAGACCATCACGGTTTCTATCCAGTATAAGGAAAAGCACCCTATTTATGGTAAGTTCGTCAGCAAGACGAAAAAATATCACGCTCACGACGAGAAGAACGAATGCGGCATCGGTGATGTAGTTCGTATTATGGAAACTCGTCCTCTGAGTAAGTCAAAAAGATGGAGACTCATCGAAATCGTTGAAAAAGCTAAGTAATTATGATACAGGTAGAATCAAGGC
>JAKSKS010000006.1 GCA_024401615.1 Paludibacteraceae bacterium | reverse complement strand
GTGTAACCTCGTCGTCGCCAATCTTACCACTCAAAGTGCCCATTTCAGCGAGAGTTGCATTGGTGTTGCCGTCGTAAACCTTAGGTTCAGAAGCGCCACCGTTAACGTTAAGTTCCTTCTTAGCAACTTCGCAAACGAATGTAGTGTCTTTTACGTCGCCAGTTTCAGGGTTGGTGTAAGTAACCTTAATGTTGTGTGTGCCGGCAGGGATGATAGCACCCTGTTCTGCAGGAACACCGTCGATTATGTAAGTGACAGGAGCGGTAGGGTCGTCCTTGAGGGCGCCCTTTTCAGTACCGCCTACAGTAGCCTCACCATAAGTGAGGGCCGGATTTTCAACATCCCAAACACCTCTTGGATTGCTGATGGTAACAACCACCGGAGTTGAAGCGTTTGTAGTGTCAGTTTCAGGGTAGCGTACTGCATATTCGCCAACAGGAAGGCCTGCTTCAGGATCTGCATTTGCCCAAGTTTCACCGCCGTCGGTGCTGATTTCCATTTCTGGAGTCAAACCAGGAATGTGACCGTCGTTAGCGCCAAATTCAGAAGTTTCGCCATTGTTAACAGCCGGAGCATCCTTGTCTGCCTTGGTAATGACACCGTCGTTCAACTGAACTGGATTGATGAAGTAGTTGTCTGCATCTTTACCAGCAAGTGCGTATTCTACCTTGACGTCTTTGCTAGTGCCAACGTTCTTGTTGTCGAAAGTGGCAACCGTCTTAGGTTCGTCGAGTGTAACCTCGTCGTCGCCAATCTTACCACTCAAAGTGCCCATTTCAGCGAGAGTTGCATTGGTGTTGCCGTCGTAAACCTTAGGTTCAGAAGCGCCACCGTTAACGTTAAGTTCCTTCTTAGCAACTTCGCAAACGAATGTAGTGTCTTTTACGTCGCCAGTTTCAGGGTTGGTGTAAGTAACCTTAATGTTGTGTGTGCCGGCAGGGATGATAGCACCCTGTTCTGCAGGAACACCGTCGATTATGTAAGTGACAGGAGCGGTAGGGTCGTCCTTGAGGGCGCCCTTTTCAGTACCGCCTACAGTAGCCTCACCATAAGTGAGGGCCGGATTTTCAACATCCCAAACACCTCTTGGATTGCTGATGGTAACAACCACCGGAGTTGAAGCGTTTGTAGTGTCAGTTTCAGGGTAGCGTACTGCATATTCGCCAACAGGAAGGCCTGCTTCAGGATCTGCATTTGCCCAAGTTTCACCGCCGTCGGTGCTGATTTCCATTTCTGGAGTCAAACCAGGAATGTGACCGTCGTTAGCGCCAAATTCAGAAGTTTCGCCATTGTTAACAGCCGGAGCATCCTTGTCTGCCTTGGTAATGACACCGTCGTTCAACTGAACTGGATTGATGAAGTAGTTGTCTGCATCTTTACCAGCAAGTGCGTATTCTACCTTGACGTCTTTGCTAGTGCCAACGTTCTTGTTGTCGAAAGTGGCAACCGTCTTAGGTTCGTCGAGTGTAACCTCGTCGTCGCCAATCTTACCACTCAAAGTGCCCATTTCAGCGAGAGTCGCATTGGTATTGCCGTCGTAAACTTTAGGTTCAGAAGCGCCACCGTTAACGTTAAGTTCCTTCTTGGCAATGTGGCAAGTAAAGGTTGTGTCTATAACGTCGCCAGTTTCAGGATTTGTGTAAGCAACCTTAATGTCGTGGTCGCCTGCTGGAATGATAGTTCCTTCTTCAGCAGGAACTCCGTCTAATGTATACTCAACAGCTGCTGTTGGATCTGCTTTGTAAGCGCCTTTTTCAGTAACGCCAACAATTGCCTCACCATAAGTAAGCGCTGGGTCAACAATTTCCCAAATTGCGCTTGGATCGTAGATGCTTACTGTTGTAGCTGCTGATGCTTTTGTTGTGTCAGTTTCTGGGTAACGTACTGCATATTCGCCAGCAGGTAGGCCTGCTTCAGGATCTGCATTTGCCCAAGTTTCACCGCCGTCGGTGCTGATTTCCATTTCAGGAGTGAGGCCAACAATCTTACCATCGTCTGCACCTGCCTCTGAGGTTCTACCGTTGTAAACAACTGGTGCATCCTTGTCAGCCTTGGTGATGACACCATCAGTAAGGAGGACTGGATTGATGAAGTAGTTGTCGGCATCTTTACCTGCAAGTGTGTAGATAACTTCTACATCCTTGCCTGTGCCTACGTTTTTGTCGTCGAAAGTGGCAACTGTTTTCTCTTCGTTAATAGTTACGTCGTCTTCACCAATCTTGCCGGTCAAAGTGCCCATAGTTGCAAGTGTTGCTTTGGTGTTGCCATCGTAAACTTTTGGTTCAGATGCTCCGCCCTCAACACTAAGTTCTTTCTTGGCAATTTCACAAGTGAAGGTGGTGTCTTTCACTTCGCTAGTTTCAGGGTCGGTGTAAGTCGCCTTAATGCTGTGAGTACCTGCAGGAATTACAGTGCCTTCTTCCGCAGGAACACCGTCTAATTCGTATGCGATTGTTGCCGTTGGGTCGTATTTGTATTCTGCGCTTTCAGTGCCACCGATTACAGCAACACCGTAGGTGAGGTCTGGATTGATAATGTTCCAGAAGTCGCTTGGACCAATGATTGTTGCAGTGGCAGGGTCTGATGCGAATGTTGTGTCAGTCTCTGCATAGCGAATAGTGTATTTGCCGACAGGAAGACCTGTTTCAGAATCTGCCTTTGTCCAAGTTTCGCCACCATCAATACTGATTTCCATATCAGCAGTGAGGCCTTCAATCTTACCGTCGTTAGCTTTAGGTGCGCTGGTCTTACCGCCTTCTACTACAGGAGCGTCTTTAGCCTGCTTGGTGATAGCACCGTCGGTTACAACATCGTTTTCCTTTACGGTGTAGTAGTCTGCATTTTCACCGGTAAGTTCATAAGTAACAGTAATTGTTTTGCCTTCGCCAACGTTTTTGTTGTCGTAGTTGCTTGCAGTGATGTTAACGTTTACATCGTCAGTTTCTGCTACTTTACCTTCTACATCGGTAAGGTTTGCTGCTGCTGTTGCATTTCCATCGTAAACCTTGGTCTTTGTGATTTCGGTTACTGGAGTGAGCACTGCCTTGCCAAAGGTAACGTCTTGTTCAAGTGATTCTGCTGAATTGCCATTACCGTCGGTGTAAATAACCTTCACTTTGTGGAGACCTGGAATAACAAGGTCGGTAGGTTGCACTTCTGTTCCGTCAACAAAGTAGGTGTAAGTGCCACCTGCTTCAAGAGCTGAACCTTTGTAGGTAGCAAATACCTCTTCACCAGTGCCTACATTTTCACCGTATACAGGGTTGTTGTAGGTCCAGTCGAAGTTTGCGTCTACTGCACGGATGTTTGCAGCGAGAACAGTGTCTTTTAAAGTGTAGTTGTCGGCATCTTCGCCTGAAAGGGTGTACTTAACATCTGCTTTCTGGTTGCCAACCTCTTCTGACTCGAATTTTGCGGTTGCATTTTCGAGAGTAACGTCGTCACCTTCTACAACGCCACTGAGAGTTCCTATTTCAGAAACGGTAGCGTCGGTGGTGTTGTCAAAGTCCTTGTCGTCAACTACAGTGCCGTTAACTTTAAGTTCTTTGGTTGTAATGTCTGCAGTCTTGTTGACGTCTGCAATAAAATAGTTTTTAGCATCTTCACCGCCGAGTGTGTAAGTAACGGTAACTGCCTTGTCGTCGCCAACCTTTTTGTCTTCGTAGGTAGCGTTTACTTTTTCAAGTTTAACGTCTTCGCCTGCTATAATACCGTCTGCTACAATTGTACCAGTTTCAGTTACTTCGCATTCAGTATTGCCATCGTAAACTTTAGTGTCTTTAATAGCAGTGCCATCTACAGTCAACTCTTTGGCGGTTACTTTAAGTGTACCGTTAGTAGTGTCAATCTTGTAGTTCGCGCTGTTAGTACCTTCCTTGAAGTTGATGGTGAAAGTGTTGTTTACTTCACCAGCGTTCTTGATGCTTGCGAAATCGGTTGCTTCAATACCTTCAGTTCCATAGAATCCATCACCACCTATAGTAAGAACGTCGTTGGTGAGTGGGGTGCCGTCATACACTTTTTCAGTGCTGCCAGATGTGATAGTTACTTCGCGAGGACGAACTACAACTTCGTGTGTGATTACACCGCATGCGAAGTCAGAAGTGTCGGCTGCGTAGTAAGAGAATTCATAAGTGTATACACCAGCGTCAAGAATGGCGGTCTGGTCGAGTGTGCTCATGTCGCTGTTGCGAATAACCCAAGAACCGTTTGTAACGCCTTCTGCGGTTGTGTCGGCAGTAATGAGCGACTTGATTGCTTCGCTTACTGGCTGGCCGTACATGATGGTGTCGGTAACAACGTCCAAGTGGCTGTCGTTAAGCGCACCGTCGTTCAAGAATACGGTAACGAGAATGTTGCGGACAGTAGTTGCGCCACTTTCGTCTTTAGAGGTTGCTGTGAAGGTATAAGTTACCACGTCTTCTGTGGTAGGGGCAGTACCAATATAGTAAAGGTTGCCGTTCTTTACAGCAAAGTTTGCAGCGTCGTCACCACTTAGAGTGGTGGTTACAATTTCGTTTTCAGGGTCGGTAATGGCAATTGGCAACATAATGCCAGATTCGCTATAGTCTTTTCCTTTTTCTGCCTTGATGGCAACATTCAAAGTGCCAGTTTCTGTGTCGTCTATAACTGGTCGACCGTTTGGTTCTATAGCAACACCTTCGCAAAGAACAATGTTGTTGTTTGTAGTGCCTTCGTATTCCTTTGTAGGGTCGCTTGGCATACCATCGTCATCCAAGTTCTTTGAGTCAATCTCAAAAATATCACCTGGACGCATTACGAAGCACTGTGCCTGCATTGTTGTGTTGGCAAGTTTGTCTGTCGCATAACCCTTTACGGTTACAGTTGCGGTTTTTCCGTTCTTAAGGCTGATGTAGCCAAATGAGTTTTCTGTTCCGTTTGGTTGTGCAAGAACTTTGCATTCTGGATCGTCGCTTTCCACAATGGCAATTTCTGTTACTACGAAACCGCCTTCGCCGAGCCAAATACCTATTGCCGCGCTGTCTGCATCGGTCTTGGTGTCTACTGTTTGACCGTTAAACTCTGCACCTTCCTGGTCGAGGTTGGCAATTTTTACGGTATAGGTGATTTCTTGGCCAACACGTGCTTTGTTTACGTCGGCACCAGCCTCGTTAACCGCAAGGTCAATGTGTTTAAAGTTAGGCTCAATTGTTGTTTTAGAGGCAATACCTTTAACGTATGACCATGTGTCTACCAAAGCGTCGTCACCTGTACTGTTGCTGTAAGTCCAGCGGTGTGCGCCTGTTGCGCTTGATTTTCCTTCAAGGGCGCTGATACCGTCGGTTCCTTCTGTTTTGCTTTGGATGTTTGAGTCATCCCAGTAGATGATGTCTGACAAAGAGTTGCCATTGTCGTCGATGTGCTCCAAAATGAAGCCGTTTTCATTGTTTTCCAAGTCGATGAACGGGAAGTGTACTTCTGCAGTTGTAATTTCACCGCTCAAGGTTACTTTTACGCCTTCGCCAAGACTTACTTTCTTTCCATCACCGTCTTTTCCATCCCATTTCACATTATTGATACCCTTAATGCAGGTACCGGTAATTTGGCGGTCGGTGTAACCTTCGCCAAACTGCATGTCGATAGTGTAACCACCAGAAACGTTGGCGTTGAAACTTACACTCATACCTTCAGGACCTACAACTGCTGTGGTGTTGGCTTCTGCACCGTTCAGGGTCAAATTGCCCATAGCAGGTGTTGTTCCGTTCAACTTGGTCTTCAACCAGGTGTTGCTAACGGTGCCTGCATAAACTGCTTTTGCTGTTTCTGGAAGGTCGTTAGATGGCATGCTGAAGAAGATTTTGTGTGTTACGTCTTCGTTCTTCCAAACGCTTTCGCCATTTGCGTTTGTAACCTGAATGCGGTTATCTTGTATACGTGGGTCGTAAATGTAACCAGTTGCCTCGTCGGTTGAGAGCAAACTACTTTGGAAACTCTTTTCACCGCCTTGGTAACTCTGATAACCTGTGTTGGTTTTTGAATATGGGTCAGTATAAAGTTCTGGGCTGATTTCACCAGTTCCCTTTTTCTGGATACCCTTGTTGTTAGAGAAAAATGCGCCGTAGTGCGGGTTCTGTCCGTTGGTGTTTACCTTGTAGAGGTAGCCAACGTCGGTCAAAATGTAAAGGTTTGAGTACCAACAAGAAGCGTACTTGTTACCATTCGGGCTCTGTAATACGTTAAGGTTGAGCACATTAGTATACACTCGGCCAGGAATGAGGGCTGTGTTCTCTGCATTGCTCACGCTTATGTCGAATGCCATTACACTACCGTCGTTGTTATTCTGGCTCCAGTTTTCGATGCTGTATTTGGTTGTACTTTCATCGGCATTGTAGGTGTCGGTATAAGTAGGGCTACGGAAATAAATTTCCCATACGCCTTCTTGTTCTTCCGTTACTGTAATGCTGATTGGTGTAAAACCGTTTTCGATTGTTCCGTTAAAGTTTGGTCCGGCTAATTCTTGTGCCCTGTTTTTAATGTAACCCTGGCTGTTGTCTTTGTAACTGCCTTTGGTCCCATCTGGGGCAAAGTAGTCTATTGCTCCATCTCCTTTTCCCATCGCGCTTGAACCCAATAAAATGTGTTCTCCTGCTTTGGCGTAAACTTTCATTACACCTACTGTTGGAAATGGATTGACAGTGTTTTTACAACTATATGCACTCCAAAGAGAGGCGCGATAACCCTCACCTCCTTTAGGGAACATATCTTTCGATCCGTCGGCTTTTGAAACAACAGAAACAGTCGACATAAGAATTACTAGAGCGGCGGTTTTTAACTGCCATAACTTCTCAGTAATCAGATTCTTTTTCATTATGTTTAATTTAGTATATAATACAGAATTGTAAACTTTATTGTAAACCTGTAGTTTCTTTAGGTCACAATATTTTAATTGGATGGTTTTAATGATTTCTCTATCTGCTTTTTGGCATAAATAGAGTTTTGAATGAGTTTCGCATAATAAAACAACTTTAGTACAACAGTTTTTTAATTAAATCTAGTCTGAAAAACTTGGTAAACAACTACATAGTAAACAGACTTTAACAACAATTTGTGAAAAGCAAATTCAAATGGTAATCAACAATTTTAGTTTCACACGGCAAATTTAAACATAGTGAAGGTTTTTCAAATACAATTACTGTTAAATATAGTTAAATTTATGTTTTTCAACATAGTTTTTAAGCACAATGTGAATGTATTATTAGTATAGACTGATATAGTAAGTGTGTTAATAGTGTTGAATGTATATTAAAACAATTAAAGGTCGGGCGTTTAATGAGAATACCCGACCTTTCTTATGCCTAACTAATTGTTTTACTTAAAAATGCAAACCTATATTAAACGATACCATATGTCTTCCGTTCGACTTGTAATCGCCCAATTCTGCTGGCATTCTGTACCATTCCATAGAGCGGTTGTAACTTATGCCACAGAATATATGGTGATAGGCCATCCAACCCTCAATGCCAATTCCTCCAACAAAACTGCTTTCGTCGGTTGAGGCGCTGTATTCGTCGATTTTCCCTAAAAGCGGTTTAAGATGGTTTGTCCCTCCAATTGCGGTTCCCAAATGTATGTTTGGTCCTACGCCAATTTGTGCCCCGCCAACGTGCCCTAAAACGCCAATTGTGAAAGGGACGATAAAGCGGTTCTGGGTGGTGCGTACAGATCCAAAGGGTGTGCTAACTTTATATGAACCATAAGAATACCTCAAACCCATAGAACGGTAGTAAGAGAATTTGGTATAGATGTAGTGGTCTATACGTAGGCCTAAATCGAACGCTGGGCGTATGTTGGCGTCCGGATCTATCTCTCCTTTCTCTTTCTTAAATGTTAGTTTCGAAAGGTTCAAACCTGTGTAAAGGGTATACCTGAATTCATCGGTTGGCATTTCTACTATAACAGGTGCTTCTTCTACTATCACTATCGGACCGGGGGCGGTAGGGTAACGGAAGTGCCCATAATTCTGCGCGCGCCCTAGGCTTGGCACGAGTAATGTTAGGGCTATAGCGCCTATGTTGAATATGTGTTTCTGTAATGTCTTCATAATGGTAGCTTTTTTATTTCGTGGGGACAAAAACAGTGCCAAACCTCCGTCTTTATTGCATTACCACTTTTGTAGTTACGCTATTTTGTTTTGTCCTAACAACTACCAGGTAGGTACCTTTTGCAGTGTTTATAGGGTAACTTCCGCTATCTGCAGTCAACTTGCCTTGTTCTATAAGTTTGCCATTTGGAGTGTAGATTGCAACAGTCGCACCTTCATTTCCGAGCCCGCTAACCTGTAGACTGCTTCCCTTTAACGTTATCTGTGGAATTTGGAACTTTGTGTTTGGGGTAAGTTGTGTATGCGTGGCGGTTGAGTCGGTTGGTAATGTGTCCGATTTTTCGTACAATGGTGCTAAGGCCTCAGCCCAAAGATGGTGCATGGCTTGTCCGCCTCCATTTTCGCCGTTCGGATGCACTCCGTCGCTTGCATGTAGTCCTTCGTGTTCTTTAAAGTAAGTGTAAAAGTCTGGACCTGGATGTAAGTTGTTTGTTTCTGTTAACTCGTCAATTAAGTCAAGATATTTTTGATTAACCTGCCAGCCTGCTTTTGCAGAGTCTGTTGCAATAATGCGTGCAATAATAGGTTCAATGCCATGGGCTTTGGCAGAATCAATAATGGTCTGCATGTTCTTCCTGTAATTCTCAAGGTTCCAGTCGCCACCTCCCCAGCAGTCGTTGGTTCCCATCTCAATGGCCCAGTGTTTCACGTTACCGGCATATTTTAGGTAGTCAGACAAGTGTGCAACAACTTCGGTGCTGTTTATACAGCCTATACCGCCGCGCAGCATGGCTGGCGTGTGGTTTGGAAAGCGGGCGTGCAGAATATCTGCTGTGGTGCTGTCGGTTTCTTGCTGTTTCAATCCCATTTGGCTGATGCTGGTTCCCATAAAGAACCACGTGTCGTCGCCTCCGTTGCTCATGTCAAATGCCTCAATCTCAAGAATTTCACCTACGTTCTCTTCGCTGACAAAGCGGAACCACGATTTTCCATCGAAGTCAATATAAACCCCACGAGACATAACGGGGTTATTCTCAATGGTGGCAGCCTCTTCCCAATCGCCGTCTTGCCCGTTTGTGCTGTTGGCTGAGGTGAGGATTTTAAAGTTCTTCAGTGGAGTGCCGTTGTGTCCGCAGTTGTTGGTAAAATTTGTCGCCCAAGCGCAGTCGCCGTACGATTCCCAGGTAATGAAAAGTGGTTTGGGACCTTCGCCAATGTTTAGGGCGATGTCTTTGGCTTTGCATTGTTTCCAGTTGGTGAGTGTGCCGTCGGTAATGTAGGTGTTGTCGCCAGCAGAAGTGTGTGCGGTTAAACCACGACTCATTAATAGATTAGGGGTGATGGCTGTTGTGGAGCCACACGCAAAAACAGCACATAGCGCTGCTAAATGTAGTTTTATTTTCATTAGTAGTAGTATTTATTCTTTTCTCAAAGTTAAATAAAAACGTTGAAAAAGGATGATAGGTCACTTTATAATAAAAACCCCGATGCTTTTCACGGCAATCGGGGTTTGGTGTTTTTGCATAACTTGTTACAAGCGGCAAAAACCATACTAACAAATACAAAACCTTATGGCTATTAATTTCTTTTTACAATGCAAAGTTAAGCACTGGCGCATTGTGTTGAAATACCCATTTTTAGTGATTTTTAGTATGTTGCAATACCTGCATTTGGGGAGTGTGAAAATACCATACTTGCTACTTTTTTGCTTTGCAACTTGGGCAAATCCCTTTTAACACATAGTTGATTCCCTTTACTTCGAATCCGTTGGGTAGTTCTACAACTGGTGCCGAAATGCCTTTTAGGCAGTAGGTGTGCTGGCATTCGGTGCAGAAAAAGTGGGTGTGTTGGTCGTTGTCGCTCACATCTTCATGATTATGGTCGTGGCAGCAAGGTTCATATTTCACAGAACCGCTACCGTCGTCAATCTCGTGCACCAAGTGCTGCTGGCTGAAAAGGCTCAAACTTCTAAATATGGTACTTTTGTCAACCGTCACTAACGCGTCTTCCAAGTCGTTCAAACTCATGGCGTCTTCCGACTCATATAGTGCTTTGAAAACTAAAAGGCGGGTGGCAGTTGGCTTTATATCGTGGAGTAAAAGTCGCTCTTCTAATTCGTTGTGTTCGTTCATAGGTGGATATTTGGTACAAAAATACGTATTAATTATTTACTTTCCGGCTTCAGTATCCCGATTCTATGGCAGTACGGTGTCAGAACACATAAAAAAACGGAAACAGATTAGTTCTGTTCCCGTTTTCTTTGCGGATATGTACGTTTAAATTAATGGCCTACATTTAGGGTAGTCACTTTAAAAGACTCGCATGGCCTTTTTTGGGGGTGCCATTAATTCCGTATTGTGCGGATCAAAAAAATCGGCGTTTAACCGAAGATGTACTCAAATGGATTTGCTGGTTTTGCTGGGGTTGTGTCCTTGTGTTCTGTAAGAATACTTGCTTCATCAATCCATGCAACCTTAACAGCCTTTCTTTCCTTCAATACTATTGGTTGGTCTTCCTTGAAAAATGTGTTCATAGTGGCCTCCTTTTTTAGTTAAACTTAATTAGTTTTTCTTTGAAACAAAACTATAAAAAGGAATTTAGTTTTCCTACTATGAACCCTATGTTTGATAATACAGTCCTAAAACCTTGTTTTTCAACATAGTTTTAGTTTATAACCAGTCGAGGAAGTACTGCCGCACTTTCTTCATCAGGTGAACTCGCTCTGGTCCGCGCACATTGTGTGTGTGGCCTACGTAGACTGCGTAATCAATTTGTTTGTCGTCTTTAACAGCCTGGTGAAGTACGGCAAGGCTGTTCTGCCAAAGCACAACGGGGTCGGTATTGCAGTGTATGAGCATTAATTTTCCTTCCAGTTGGTTGACAAAGCGGCTTAAATCGTGTTGGTCAAACCCATCACTGTTCTCTTGTGGTGTCTGCATATAGCGTTCGGTGTACATCACCTCGTAGAGTCGCCAGTTGGTGACGGGGCCACCTGCCACACCCACTTTGAAAAGGTTGCCAGCCTTTAGCATAAGGCTGGTGCTAACGAATCCGCCAAAACTCCAGCCGTAAACCCCTATCCGGTCGCGGTCTATCGCTTTTTCGTGTCCGCAAACCCATTCAACAGCCTTGCAGTAGTCTTCTATTTGCGGCCCGCCTATGTTTCTCCATATTTCTTGCTCAAATTGCTTGCCGCGGTTGGCACTTCCACGTGGGTCGATGGTGAAGACCATATAACCCGCTTGTGCCATCATATATTCAAAACCAGCCGTTCCACAATTCCAGTCGCTGCGAATGAGTTGTACGTGTGGACCTCCATAAAAATAGCAGACCATAGGATATTTTTGCCCACTTTGGTAGCCAATCGGGCGGATAAGGCGGTAGCATATTTCGTATCCGTTTTGGTGGATTGTTCCTATCTCCACTTCTGGCACTGCGTATCCCTTTAACGGGTTCTCACTAGTGTATAATGTTTCAATCTCACCTTCTCCTGTTCGGCATAAAACTGCTTTATAGGGTAATTGGGGCGATTCCACTTCGTCTATATAGTAGCCATTTTGCAACAATGTGGCCTTATATGTCGCTGTTGAATCACTTAAACTGGTCAGATTTCCCTCCAAGTCCACTGCCATAAGGGTTCGAGCGGTGTAATTGTTGGCGTTACACTCGAATACTAACTGCTGCGAATAATTGTTGTAGCCAATAACCCGTGTTGCTTCGCCTTCAAAATTGGTCAGTTGTTTGATGAACCCTTTGTCAATACTGCAGAGGTAAGGTGCGTTATAACCATTGTTGCGGCTTTGCCAGATGAACTTGTCTGCATCGTCTGATATAAATAGTGGGGTATGTTCTGGCTCAATGTATTTCTCGTCGTCTTCCTGTAAAACGGTTTTCAAGAATCGGCCATCGTTGGCGTCGAAGAGGTTGAGTCGACAATGTTGTTGGTTGCGGGTGAGCTCTGCTGCCAGCAACTGCTGGTTGTCGGGAGTAAAGGTAACACAGCAAAGGTAGTCTTCCTCACAACCCTGTTTCTCTATAAAGACATTTCTCTGGGTTGTTAGATGGTAGATGCCGAGTGTGGTTTGTTCGCTGGGGGCGCCGGCCATGGGGTAGCGTATGTTGCGAAGTGTGGCCATGGGATTGTTGATGTCAACAAGTGGATATTCGGTAACGTTGCTTTGGTCTGTTATAAAGTAGGCCAGTTTGCTACCGTCTTTGCTCCAGAAGGTTCCTTTTTCGTTGCCAAACTCATCTCTTGCGGCTGTTTGGCCTGCTGTAATGGCGTCAATGGTTGATTGATAGACCAACATGCTGTTGCCTTCCATATCGAGCAAATAGAGACCGTTTCCATCCAAATAGGCAAAGCGTTGTGCGGATGCGTTATAGTCAAACCCTTCCCAATTCTCGTTTACGGCAATGCGGTGCAGTACTTTTAGTTGCAGCAGGTCGGCAATAATTATTTCTTTTTTCAATTTAAGCCAGAAGGCGCCTTTTTGTCCTTCTATTGTATGCAGGGCTGTGTCTTCCTTGTAACCGGAATCTTTGCCAAACAATTGCAGAATTTCGTCTGTTTTGTGTTCTTTCACCAAACGCAATCCTCCTTCCTTTACTTCACAGAAGTGGAGAATGTGGTTGTGGTAGTACGAAATCAGTCCTTCTTCAACCTGAAGTTGTTTGAAGCGGTTGGGTTGCAGGTTATTGTATTCTTTCCCTCCTGGAGTCAGCCCCTCAATGGGTATATTTTTCAGTTTTTCCATTTTTCTCAGCAAATTTTGTTGCCGTTGTCTTCTTGTCCGCGTTTTACGTCGCGTGTCATCCTGATGATGTCGCCAATGTGGTTAATTACATGCTCCCATCCCTTTTCGCCTTGGTGGGGTAGTGTGCAGTTGCTGCAGTCCTTCACTCCGTTGGCGGTGTAATTGAAGTTTCCGCCACAATTGGGCCCTAGTGCATACAAGGGACAGTAGCAGAACATGCAGTTAAAGTCTACACCTTCAGTTTCTGCGTGGCATGGAAAGTAGGGGCACTTGTTGTTGGTAAAACACTTATGACTCATATTTTTATGATGTTTGTTGTAAAAAAATAGCGGCACGAATTATTCCGTACCGCTAATAGTTATGGTAGTACAAATTTTATTCGCCTCCGAAGTCGTAGTCTTCTACATCTTCTTTTTCGTTCAATCCGCCCTTCTTCTTGTTGTTACCCATATTGCCAAAGTTGTAACTAACGTTTAGGTAGAAGGTTGTACCAGCGAAGCGGAACTCGTTGTCTTGGTAGAAGTTGTCGCCATAGTTGGTTGAATGGAACTTGAAGGAGTTGAACAAGTCGCGAACGCTGAACGATGTTGTCAACTTACGTTGCATGAACGAACGCTTCAAACCTGCATTCATGGTAAACGTGTGGTGGCGTCTACCTTGTATGGTTGCTCTTGGCGAGTTGTAGTTGGCGGTTAACTGTCCGGTCAAACTCCATGGCAACTGCATGTCTGCGCTAACTTTACCGGTCCAACTGAAACTTGATTCTTTGTCTAGAACTTCTCTGTGGTTGTTAATTACTATAGAACCACCATTCAAACTGTAGTAGTAAAGATTGACGTTGCTTGTAAGAGTTAGGAAACCAAGGTGATTCTTGGCAATCAACTCCAAACCCTCCTCATTGCATCTGCCGGTATTGAAGAACGAAGAGTTTGATATACTTTCTTCGAGCCATGTGAAGCGGCTGATTACATCTTTGGTGTGCTTGTAATAGAGAGAGGCGGTGTAAAGGTCGCCTTCCACATTGCGAACATAGTTCAACTCGAAAGCGTGTGTCTTTTCTGGAACCAAGTCTGGATTACCGAAACTAATATTCTTCGAGTCGTTGATATTCTTGTAAGGATTAATCGTACGCATACGTGGACGGGTCAGACGACTGGTGTAGTTGAGTTGTAACTCGTCTTTTTCCGATAGGGTATAACTCAGGAATGCCGAAGGGAACGGATCGAAGTAGGTCTTCGAATTTTCTTCTCCGTTGAGGTGCTCTTCCCAACTCATATCGGTTAACTCGCCGCGTACCCCCACGTTGTATTTGAAGCGCTTGTTGATGGTACTGCTGAACGTAACATAGGCAGCATAGATGTTTTGGTTCATCTCGAAGTCGTTGGCTTTTACCTTATTCACGCTTGCTCCTTTCAAGTCTGAATTATCCATGCCTTTTAACTTCATACCCTTGTTGCGGAATGTTTCATTCTCGTTCTCAAGGTAGTTTGATGTAAGGTCTGCTTTGGCACCGATTTCCATTTTGCTGGCTTTACCCATAGGAAGGGTGTAGTCAATCTGGCCTGTATATTGGTTGAGACCCATTTTGCTGTCTTCAAACTTATACGTGCGGCTGCTGTCTATAGAGTTGCCAAACAAGTCGAGTTGGTTAGTGCTGTAGCCTTTGTCGTTTTTGCTGCGGCTGATAACCATCGTTCCTGCAACACGCAAGTTCTCACCTTCACGCTCGAAAGCATGGTTATAGTCTAAACCGGTGTTGAATACTGCTCTTTGGGCATCAGATGTATTGTAGTCCCATTCTTTGCCATAGTCAACATCAACGTCAGTTTCAATCTTGCGGTGAGCCAATGAGGCCATTCCTTTCCATCCAAGGGTGTTCTTCTCGTTGATGCGGTATGTTGCGCCAAGGTTCAAGAACTCGCTGGTGCGCTGGCGCATGGTTTCCGATTCTGAGTTAGAGTAAATGGTAGAGTCGCCTAAGTATTGTTCGCGGTAACGGGTCGACTTTCCCTTGTTGCAGTTGCCTTGCCAACCTGCCGCTGCGCTTAACATCCATTTAGGGGTGTTGTAAGTGATTGATGCGCCAATAGTACCCATAGGTTTCCCGGAGATAGGCACGTTTATACCACCGTTGATTGAGCCGTAGTAGCCTTGGCGGAAGTCTTCCTTCAAAATGATATTGATGATACCGGCACTACCTTCTGCGTTGTATTTTGATGAAGGGTTGGTTATTACCTCCACTTTTTCAATGCTGTTTGCTGGCAGTTGTTCCAAAATTTCGGCACCTCCATCCGCGCTCATACCAGCAGGTTTGCCGTTAATATAGATTTCAACTCCTTCGTTGTTGCGGAGAGAGACATTACCTTCAACGTCTACGTCAACCGAAGGAATCTCGCGCAACAAGTCGCTGATAGAGACTCCTTCAACTACGGCACCTGCGTTAACAAGGAAGGTCTTTTTATCAGCATCTACGTGTAGTGCGGTTCGTTGCCCAACAACCTCAACACCTTGAATGAGTTCGCCGTCGTCCTTCATGTTTACCTTCATTGCTTTGATGTCGGGCTTGGCATTTGTCAACGAAACATTAATCTTTTTTGTCTTAAAGCCAATGTACTCAACTTTCACCATATAGTGTCCGTTGGGTAGGTCGTTAAACACGAACCTACCGTCGTCGGTAGTCATATCTGTACGGAATACGTTGGTAGTATCACTCTGTTTATACAAAATAACGTCGGCATCTGGTAGCACACCAGATTCGTCGCTGACGACACCGTGAATAGAACCGGCATACAGCGCGGCTGGAATGCTCATCATCGCGCTGGTAAGTAAGACTATATTTTTCATGTTCGTTTTCATTTTGTGTTGATATGTGTAAGCATAACGCCACCACGCTATTCCCTATGGGCTTGGGGTGATATGCGTAGTGGCGTTATTTTGTTTTCAAATGATATTCATCGGATTTTCCCGCTCTGTTTGTTGTAGTTTGTAGTTCTGAGTGGTTTAATTTTCCGAATCGTTTTTTGCGGTGTCCTCGTTTGAACTTTCCTCACTCTCGCTCTTTGTTTCAGTTACGGGAGTTTCATCGGTTGCAGTTTCGTTTTCAGATTGGATTTTCTCCTTCTCCGACTGTTCTTTTTCTGCAATGAGTTCATCTGCACGGCTCTGCCATTTGCGCTTGCCGAAAATCTCTTCCAAGTTTTCTGCAAAGATCACTTCTTTTTCGAAGAGTAAGTTAGCTAATTTTTCGTGACCTTCCTTATTTTCTGCCAATAAATTTAATGCGCGCTGGTATTGTTCGTTGATTATGCGCTTTACTTCGGCGTCAATAATCTCTGCTGTTTCTGAACCGTAAGGCTTGTTGAAGCCGTAGTCGTATGCACCTGTTGAGTCGTAATAGCTTACATTGCGTAACTTGTCGCTGAAACCATAGTAGGCAACCATTGAGTAGGCCATTTTGAAAGCACGCTCCAAGTCGTTCAATGCGCCAGTAGAGATTCTGTGGAAGACAAATTCTTCTGCCGCGCGACCGCCCAACAACGAGCACATTTCGTCGAGCATCTGCTCGGTTGTGGTCAGTTGGCGTTCTTCAGGAAGGTACCAGGCTGCACCAAGTGCCTTGCCACGTGGAACTATAGTCACCTTAACGAGAGGATTGGCATATTGCAACATCCAACTGATAGTGGCGTGGCCTGCTTCGTGGACTGCAATGCTGCGTTTTTCCTCTTTTGTGGTGATCTTGTTTTTCTTTTCCAAACCGCCGATAATACGGTCTACAGCGTCGAGGAAGTCCTGTTTTTCAACCGTTTTTTTGCCGCGGCGTGCTGCAATCAAAGCGGCTTCGTTGCAGACGTTATGGATGTCGGCACCAGAGAAGCCTGGTGTTTGACGTGCAAGGAAGTCGATGTCGAGGTTCTCGTCAAGTTTTAGTGGACGGAGGTGAACTTCGAATATTTCCTTACGGTCGTGTACGTCTGGAAGGTCGACACTGATCTGGCGGTCGAAACGTCCTGCACGGAGCAATGCCTTGTCGAGAATGTCGACACGGTTGGTTGCTGCCATAACGATAACACCGCTGTTTGAAGCGAAACCATCCATCTCGGTCAAGAGCTGGTTCAAAGTGTTTTCACGCTCGTCGTTGCTACCCATATTCGGGTTGCGGCCACGCGCACGACCTACAGCGTCAATTTCATCGATGAAGATGATGCACGGAGCCTTGTCTTTTGCTTTTTGGAAGAGGTCGCGGACACGAGATGCGCCCACACCTACGAACATTTCTACGAAATCAGAACCTGCCATTGAGAAGAATGGCACGTTTGCCTCACCTGCCACGGCCTTCGCAAGCAAAGTCTTACCTGTTCCTGGAGGACCTACCAAAAGGGCTCCCTTGGGAATTTTAGCACCGAGTTCAGTGTACTTTTTAGGGTCTTTAAGGAAAGACACAATTTCTGTAACTTCTTCCTTGGCCTCACTTAAACCTGCCACATCTTTAAAGGTGACTTTCGATGCCGAATTCTTGTCGAACATCTTTGCCTGGCTCTTTCCTACGCTGAAGATACCTCCTCCGCCTCCATTGCCACCACCCATGCGGCGCATCATGAAGATCCAAAGAACTACAATCAACAAAATAGGACCAAATGCCCAAATGAAGTTGCCCAAATAGTCGTGGTCTTCTTCAAATTTAGTGCTGATGTTTACTTTTTCGTTTTCGGCCTTACCTTCGTTTATCTCATCCTGCCACTTGGCCAAGTCTTCTGTAAACTTGTCGGCTGAAGGTAACTTCACAGTCATGTAAGGACTGTTTTTGAATGCGACAGAGTCTGCTCCAAATGCAGTGCCAAGTTTGTTGGCCTTGATGCGGAGTTCTGCTGTGCGCTTGTTGGTGGTAACGGTAATCTCTTCTACCGCATTCTTTTTTATGAGGGTCGAGATTTCGTTATAACCGATTTCTTTTGCTGACGGAGAACCGTCTACAAAGTTGAGGGCTATCAAGGTGATTGCTATCAAAGCAAAGACCCAATTCAGGTTGAAACTGAATTTTGGTATTTTGTTTTTGTTATCTCCCATATAAGAGTTTTTCTGTTAGACTTTAATTAGTCAACGTCTGGAATTTCGTTGAGTGCTGCGTCTTCCCACAGGGTTTCAAGTTGGTAGAAAGCGCGGGCTTCTGGCTGGAACACGTGAACGATTATATTTCCGTAGTCCATAGCAACCCATTCTGCGTTCATCATACCGTCAACGGCGAAAGGTTTTACGCGCAATTCCTCGCGTACGTGGTCTTTAATGTTTTCGGCAATAGAGTTAACTTGGGTGCTTGACTCACCTTCGCAAATAACGAAGTAGCCGCAAGTGTAATTGTCGAGTTGGGTCATGTCAACTACTACAATTTTCTTGCCCTTAACGTCTTGAATGCCTTCTACTATTTTCTCAATAATCTGTTTGTCTTCTGCTGTATTGTTCATATAAATCTTTATGTCGTTATTATTTAACAAGTTTTTCCACTGCTTCGGCTACGCGTTCGAAGTGGAATTCGCCGATAGTTTTGTCCATAAGGGCTTTGATTCGGTCGTTGCAGAGGTTGCCGATGCTGCCCTCGTGGGTGTGGTGGATATTCTTGTTTGGTGTGAAGCGTCCGTTTTCGCAGTCAAGACCTACCTTCTTATAAGCATCACGGAAAGGCATGCCTTCAGTTGCGAGGCGGTTAACTTCTTCTACGCTGAAAATGAAGTCGTATTTTGGATCATCGAGAATATTCTCGTTAATCTTTACTTTGTCCATTATGTAAGTGGCCATCTTCAAGCAGTCCTTCAACTGGTCGATTGCTGGAATAAAGATTTCCTTTATCTGTTGCAAATCGCGGAAGTATCCAACCGGAAGGTTACTCATTACCATCATAATCTGCTGTGGTATGGTCTGAATCTGGTTGCATTTAGCACGGGTCAACTCGAACACGTCTGGGTTCTTTTTGTGTGGCATAATGCTTGAGCCTGTTGTGCAGTCGTCTGGTAACTTCATAAATGCGAAGTTTTGACAAGTGAACATGCAAGAGTCGAACGCAAGTTTACCGATGGTGGCTGCTATGCCTGCCATTGCCATAGCAACGGTCTTTTCCATTTTGCCACGGCCCATTTGTGCGTAAACTACGTTGTAGTCCATACTGTTGAAACCAAGGAGGTCGGTAGTCATCTGGCGGTTAAGCGGGAATGATGAACCGTAACCTGCTGCAGAACCGAGCGGATTTCTGTTGGTGATGTTGTAAGCTGCCAAAAGCAACTCCATATCGTCTACCAGACTTTCTGCATAAGCGCCAAACCAAAGTCCGAACGACGATGGCATTGCAATCTGCAAATGGGTGTAACCTGGCATCAGTACGTTTTTGTATTTTTCGCTCTGTGCAATCAATACGTCGAACAACTGTCGGCAGAGGTGTACCAACTCTTCTATTTCGGCACGGGTGTAGAGCTTCATGTCGAGAAGGACTTGGTCGTTACGGCTGCGTCCGCTGTGTATCTTTTTACCGAGGTCGCCAAGTTTGCGGGTGAGCATTAACTCTACTTGTGAATGAACGTCTTCAACGCCGTCTTCAATCACAAACTCGCCTTTTTGGGCAATCGCGTATATATTCTTTAGTTCTTTTAACAAAACAGGCAGTTCGTCTTTGCCAATCAAACCAATGCTCTCGAGCATGGTGATGTGTGCCATTGAGCCGAGCACGTCGTGCTTGGCTAAATATAAGTCGAGTTCGCGGTCGCGTCCTACTGTAAAACGGACAATATCTTCGTTAGTGGTTTTTCCTTTGTCCCACAAATGTTCTGCCATATCTATTATTTTTTTATAATCGTGTACTAAAATACAAATGTATGAAAACTTTGTTTACATATTATCGGTAATGATGAAAAACGCCATGTCTGCCGTCACAATTAAGGCGAAGACGGCTAAACCGATAAGCATTGGCACAAAGTCTTGGAATTTCTTACGCTTTAAAGCGTAAAGTGCCATTAAACCTGCACCAACAACCGAAACTCCTATGTTTATGCTTAACAGCGCGCTGCGCATCCAACTCTCGCCCAAAAGACGCTGCAGGCGGATGGCCAGAATGGCGGCTGCGGTAATAAGCAGTACTCCACAAACCAGGTTGGCAATTTTCCGCACCTTGTTTTTTTCTGGAGAGTATAACTTCTCCAATCGCTCGTGGCGCTGTTGTTCTTCCAGTTCTTCCGATGAGATGCAGACCTCTTTCAAGTAAACTTGGAAGTTCTTCCCCTTGTTTTCTTTTAGTTTGCGCCATTCTTGGTAGTTGTTCTCCAGTTTGCTTTTACAGTTAGGGCAGAGCATAAGGAACTCTGTCTTAACCTCCACCAAGGTATTACATTTTGCGCATTTAATCAGATACATGGGCGTTTCTTATTTTTTTGGAATACCAAAGTTAATAAAAAAATGCATACGCAATAAAAATTGCCGCAATGGCACCACCAATGTCGGCTACCAATCCTGCAGTCACCGCATAGCGTGTTTTTTTGATTCCTACCGAACCAAAATAGAGCGCAATGATGTAGAATGTTGTGTCGGCTGCTCCTTGAAACAGGCAACTCAATCGGCCGGCAAACGAGTCTACTCCATGGGTGTTCATGGTTTCTACCATCATGGCTTTTGCCCCACTACCGCTTAATGGCTTCATAATGGCTGTGGGTAGTGCGTCAACAAATTCTGTGTTGCCTAACCAACTGAAACAGTGGCGTACCAAATTTAATATGAAGTCAAGGGCGCCTGAGTCGCGCATTACGCCAATTGCCACTAACATTCCCACCAAATATGGCATCACTTTAACTGAAGTTGTAAAACCGTCTTTCGCACCATCAATAAACGCTTCGTAAACATTTACTTTTTTGTATGCGGCCACGGCTATAAAACTGATGATGATGCCGAACAATAGGCAGTTACTGACTAATTTAGAGGCGAATACCATTGTTTTCTGCTCCATGCATACGAAAACCCAAAGCAACGCTCCTATTATTAGATAACCGCCTAATAGTGTGCCTATTACGGTGGTGTTCCACAAGTTCAACCGTTGCTTGATGCCCACAAATAAGATGGCAATAATGGTTGATGCGAAGGTCGAAAGTATGAGTGGAATGAATACATCAGTCGGGTCTGTAGCGCCTAATACAAAGCGCTGGGTCATAATCGCAACTGGTATTAGTGTGAGTCCCGATGTGTTGAGGGCCAAGAACATTATTTGTGCGTTGCTGGCGGTGTCCTTGTGCGGGTTCAGTTCTTGCAAACTGTTCATTGCTTTTAGGCCGAGTGGAGTTGCGGCATTGTCTAATCCTAACATGTTGGCAGAAAAGTTCATCACCAACTCGCCGCTGACGGGATGATCTTTGGGGATTTCTGGAAACAATTTGGAGAAAAATGGACCAATAATTTTTGATAAAAAATTGATGGCTCCTGCTTTTTGGCCGATGTTCATAATGCCAAGCCAAAGGATCATAGTTCCGCATAAAGGTAGGGCAATATCCATGACTGACATTTTAGCCATGGTGAATGTTCCATTTATAATACGCTCATAAACTGTCCAGTCGCCAAACACGAAACTTTGGAGCAGTGCGCCTATGCATGCGATTAGGAAAAAACCAACCCAGATATAGTTGAGAGCCATTTTAATATTTTTTTACAATGCAAATTTAGTAATAATTAAAAAATAGAACGATATTTGTATATTTAGTAAAAATTAATTTTTGATAAAATATGAACGGAGAAAATTTTTGGGAGCAAGACAATTCATTAGAAAATAGCAACTATACCGATCCTGTTGTTTCGGGTAATGCGGTGGCTGCTTATTTTAGTAAAGTTTATGGTTGGATGGCTTTTGCACTTTTGCTTTCTGGTTTGGCTGCTTGGCTGACCGGACATAATGTGGCTATTCAACAGGCTCTTTTCACTGGCTATACGCCAATGGTCTTGTTTGGTATTGAACTTGCCTTGGTTTTCGGTATAAGTGCAGCCATTAACAATCTTTCGGCAAGCGTGTGCACTTTGCTGTTTGTTCTTTACTCTGTAGTTAATGGCTTGACGTTGGGTGTTATCTTTTTGGTTTATACCGAAACATCTATTATGTCTACTTTCTTGGTGACGGCAATCACTTTTGGTGTGATGAGTATCTATGGCTACACTACTAAATCTGATTTGACAGGTTGGGGTAAAATCCTTATGTTCGCCCTCATCGGCTTGGTTGTGGCTACTTTGGTGAACTTCTTCATGAAGAGTTCTATGATGAGCCTTATTATTAGTGGTATCGGCGTTTTGGTGTTCGTAGGCTTGACCGCATACGATACACAGAAGTTGAAGGACTTGGCTTACACTGCAACTGATGAAGAGTCGATGACAAAGTTGGCTGTCTATGGTGCACTCGACTTGTATCTCGACTTTGTTAATCTCTTCCTTTATTTGCTCCGTTTCTTGGGAAACCGCCGCGATTAATAGGAGAAATGTAATTTTATCTATGGTGTTTACTCTTGCCGAAAGGCATAGCATATAAGTTAAGGTTGGATTATAAGATTTTTAAAGACTTTTCGGCTGTTAATACAAGTCTGTTGTCTCCCAATTTCTCATTGGAAGATATACAGATGTATCTGGGCGAAGGTGCTAAATTTAAAGTACTTAAGTCTGTTCGCGACGCTTTCCGTACTGCATTGCAGTTTTGTAATGTGGCAGAGGGAGATGTGGTTTTGGTTCAGTCTTTAGGAGCAAAAACTGCGCTCGATTCAGTGCTGTCTTTAAAAGCAACGCCAATCTTAATCGACAGTGAGGCGTCTAACTGGAACATCTCGGCAATGATGATCGAGATGGTGATTAACCAGTGTGTGGTGATGACTGGTGTTCGTCCTAAAGCGGTAATCGTGAAACACCATTTAGGTGTTCCTGCCTTTATGGACGAGGTGATGGCAGTTTGTAAACGTCATCAAATACCGTTTATTGAGGACTGTATAGGTGCGTTAGGTGCTAAGTTTGAAGATAAGGTGTGTGGCACAATGGGCCAGTATGGTATCTATTCGGTTGCCAATCCCCAAGATCCTACTAACGGTTTGGGTGTGCTGGTTCACGCTGTCCCTGAATTTGACGAATTCTTAGACCGTCATCTGAAACACGACCAATTAGAGCATACAGAACCGCTTAAAGGAGGTTTTTCTTTGACTGATTGGGAAAACGAACTCGAGCGTCGTCGTCAAATTTATAACCGCTATCTCGACGCGTTCAATGATGTAAAAGGCTTGAGTTTCTTTCAGAACAAATTACCATACATCCACCCAAGTAATGCCTATTCTCCTCTGGTTATCGACCCTTTGAAGTTTGGCGACCGGCGCGAGGAGGTCATTAATGCTATAGTCTCGGCTGGATTTGCAGGTAGTTGCCCGTTCTCTCCTTCATTGAATACTTATGAACCCTATAAAAAACTAACGTTCTATAGTTGTAGGGTTGGTATTAACGTTGGCGCTAATGGATTCGTATTGCCGTCGCAACCGTCGTTGACCGACCAAAACGTTGATGATATTATTCAAATAGTATTCGACACGCTGAATAAAAAGAAGTAATGTTGCGCTCCTTTTTGACTTAAACGGTGCGCTTTGGCTTCTTTTTCTTTGTGCTGTTAATTTTTAATGCTAATTTTGTGGTAAATTTCCTTTTCAAGTGATAATGAAAAAATTATTGTTAATTCCTTCCGTATGCTTGCTGTTGGCATCTTGTAATGCACGCAAAAATATCGTTTATTTACAGGATAATCAGCCCGATAAGATTGAACAAATTGCAAATCAGTATACTATTAAAATTGAACCGGGTGACCAGTTGCAGATTGTTGTGTCTTGTAAAGACCCTGAACTCGCAGCAATTTTAAATATGCCGCTTGTTTCATTTCAATCTTCAACAAGCAGCGTTAATACCACTAACTCAATTATCACTTATACTGTAAATGCCGATGGAACAATCGATTTCCCAATCATTGGTTCTATTCAGGTCGGAGGCTTAACCCGTGAAGAGGTTCGTTCTTTAATCACTGAAAAAATTAAGGAGTCTGAATTGATTCAAGATTTCGTGGTTACTGTAAACTACGCTAACTTGAAGATTTATATTATGGGTGAGGTTAATTCTCCTGGATCTTATTCTATTACTGATAATAATGTGAATGTCTTGCAGGCTATTTCTATGGCTCGCGATTTGACTATAAACGGTAAACGTGACGAAGTTTTTGTTGTACGTGAACAACAACAGCAGCGTGTTACTTATCGTTTAGATTTACGCTCTGATTCAATATTCCAGTCTCCGGCATTTTATTTGAAACAGAATGACGTAATTTATGTAGCACCAACTAAGATGCGTTCTAACCAAAGTACTGTCTCTGGAAACACTTTCCAAAATGTTTCATTCTGGGTGTCTTTGGCTTCAACCGTTGCTAACGTGTCGTTGGCTATAATGACCTATAATCTCAATAAATCAAAGAAATAATCAGTAGTTTAAAATAATCTCAAGTATTAAGAGAAAAATCCAATTATATGTTTGAGGAAAATAACCAGTACATGTCTGCCATCCAACATTCAGAGGATGAGGAAGACAGCTTGGAGTGGAGAAATATTATAGACATAATAATTAATAACAAACTGTGGATAATTTTATCCATGGTTTGTTTCTTGCTTTTAGCACTTGTCTATCTTCGTCATACTCCGAAGATGTTCTCAAGTTCTACCACCTTTATAGTCAAAGATGATAGAAAGGGTGGTGCTATGGGGGGTATTACTTCAGAGTTTTCTGATTTGGGACTCCTTTCTACAAAGTCTTCTGTTGACGATGAAATTGAGGCGTTTAAGTCACCGTATCTTATGTATATGGTGGTTAAACAGTTGAAGTTAGATGTCAGTTATACCCAAAAGAAATTCCTCAAGTCTACTGACTTGTATACACTTACTCCTGTTACTGCAACTTTCCCTCAATTGCGCGACGAGGATGTATTCAGTTTCAAGGTAAAGTTCCTTTCTGTAAACAACTTCGAATTGTATGATTTCAGAAAGTTCGATGAAGAACTAGGTGAAATCGTAAAGTTTGAAAACACTGTCAATGCGCGTCCTTATGAAACTGTAAAGACTCCTGTTGGTGATGTTTGTTTGGCACCTTCTGCTGAATTCTCGGCTGAATGTGTTGATGAAGAGATTGTAATCTCTAAAACTGATGCATATAAGTTGGCTAAGGGATTGGCTCAAAATTTGGGTGTTGAACTTGTTTCTAAGAAATCTTCGGTTGTGAACATTTCTTATAAAGACTTCTCTCCTAAAAAGGCAACAGATGTACTTAATACCTTGCTCGATATTTATAATCGTGAACGTATTGAAGATAACCGCCAAATGGCTGCTAATACTTCTAAGTTTATTGATGGACGTTTGTTGATTATTGAACAGGAATTGGGTGGTATCGATAATGATATTGAACGTTATAAGAGTAACGAACTTTTGACCAATGTTCAGGTCGCTGGTACCTCGTATTTGGGTGAGTCTAATGCCTATTCTGCTAAATCGCTCGAGGCTAATAACCAGTTGAGTATTGCGCAGTTTATTAAAAACTGTATTAAGACTTCTACCGAAAAACCAACCATGTTGCCTGCTAATGCGGGCTTGGCTGATGACGGTATCAGTAAGCAGATTTCAGAATACAACTCAATGGTGATGAAATACGACCGCTTGATGGCGAACAGTAGCGAAAAGAACCCATTGGTAATTGAATTGAAAACGCAGATGACCTCGTTGAGAGCGTCAATTGATAATACACTCGATAACCTTATACAGGCTTACACTATGAAGGTGGAAAGCTTGAAGGGAAAAGAGAACCAGATTCATCAGAAAATCGCTGCTAATCCTCGTCAGGAAAAATACCTCCTTTCAATCGGACGTCAACAGAAGATTAAAGAAAGCCTTTATCTTTACTTGTTGCAGAAGCGCGAGGAAAATGAACTGTCAGGTAATTTGATGGTTAGTAATTTGCGTATCCTAACTCCTCCAAGGGGTGAGGGCAGACCGGTTAGCCCTAAGAAACTACAGATTCTTGCTATTGCTTTGATTCTTGGTTTTGTTTTCCCTGTTGGCTTGTTCTGGTTACTCGACATTATGGATGGCACTGTCCGTGGCAAGAAGGACCTTGCTGGACTTTCTTTACCTTATTTGGGCGATATCCCACTTTGCGGACGTATTAACGATAACACTAAACAGCCATTGCCTGTTCGAATTGTTGTTGCAGACAAAAAACGTGATGGCGCGAATGAATCGTTCCGTGTGCTTCGTTCTAACCTCAATTTCATGACTGCAAATAAGGACAGCCGTGTCATGATGTACACGTCTTTCTTCCCTAATTCAGGTAAGACTTTCGTTGCTGCTAACCTGGGTGTGGGTATTGCATTGACTGGTAAAAAGGTAATCTTGATTGATGCCGATATGCGTAAGGCTGAATTGAGTAAGTATATGGCGAATAAGCATCATGGTTTGTCTTCTTACTTGAGCGGTCAAACAAACGACTTAAAGAGTTTGATTGTTAAGTCAAAGGAGCATGAAAATTTAAGCATTTTACCTTGTGGTGCAATGCCTCCTAATCCGTCTGAATTACTTCTTACCGAACGACTCGAAAAACTTATTGAAGAGTTGAAGGGAATGTATGACTATATCTTCATCGACTGTACTCCTCTCAATATTGTTGCCGATGCTTCAATTGTGGGTAAGTACGCCGATTTGGTGCTCTTCGTAATCCGTCAGGGTAAGTTTATCCGTCAGGCTTTGCCAGAATTGGAAGCCTTCTATAAGAGTGGCACATTCAAAGGAATGGCAACCATACTTAATGGAACTTACGATGCTCATTCTTATGGACGTTATGGTAATTATGGCAGTTACGGGTCTTATGGTTCTTATGGCAGTTACGGTGGCTATTATGGCTCTAACGAAGAAGAAGGCGAAGAAGACTAATTTTGTTTGTGCATTTAAATGCAGTAAAATTCTTTATAAATGAAGGGTATTATTTTAGCGGGCGGTAGCGCTACACGCCTATACCCGCTTTCTAAATCAATCTCTAAGCAGATAATGCCGGTTTACGATAAACCGATGATTTATTATCCGCTTTCAACCTTAATGTTGGCAGGCATCCGCGAGGTGCTTATTATTTCAACCCCTCGTGACCTTCCTATGTTTCGCAGTCTGTTAGGCGATGGCAAGCAGTTAGGTATGCGTCTTGAATATATTGTTCAAGAGCGTCCCGACGGTTTGGCACAGGCATTCATCTTGGGTAAGGATTTCCTTAACGGTGATGCAGGATGCTTAATTTTGGGCGATAACATGTTCTATGGCCAAAACTTCTCGGCTATGCTCCGTAAGGCTGCAAACCGTGAGACTGGCGCTTCTATCTTCGGTTACTATGTTAAGGATCCAAGAGCATATGGTGTTGTTGAGTTCGATGCCGATGGCAAGGTTCTTTCTCTTGAAGAGAAGCCTGAAAATCCAAAGTCGAACTATGCAGTTCCTGGATTGTATTTTTACGACAAAACTGTATGTGAAAAGGCTGCTTCTTTAAAGCCTTCTCCACGTGGCGAATTGGAAATTACTGACTTGAACAAACTTTATTTGAACGAAGGTACCTTACATGTTGACCTCTTTGGTCGTGGCTTCGCTTGGCTCGATACTGGTAACTGTGATTCTTTGTTGGAAGCAGGTAACTTTATTGCAACTATTCAGAACCGTCAGGGCTTCTATGTGGCTTGCATTGAAGAAATTGCTTGGCGTAATGGCTGGATTAACGATGCTCAGTTGCGTCAGCATGGCGAAGATTTGAAAAAGACTCTTTACGGACAATACATTCTTTCATTGCTTGAAATGGAAGGCAAATAATCAATACTTATATTATGGAATTTATTGAACAGAAAATAAAGGGCGTTTGGGTAATTGAACCTAAAGTGTTTGGTGACGCCCGTGGCTATTTCTTCGAATCTTTCCGCCAGGAAGAGTTCGATAAGCACATTGGACATCACGTTGAATTCATTCAAGACAACGAATCAAAGTCTTCTTACGGCGTACTTCGCGGCCTTCACTATCAGAAGGGTGAATTTGCGCAAGCAAAGTTGGTACGTGTTGTTAAGGGCGCTGTTTTAGACGTTGCTGTCGATATCCGTAAGTCATCTCCTACTTTCGGTCAGTATGTTGCTGTTGAACTTACTGAAGACAACAAGAAACAGTTGTATATTCCACGTGGTTTTGCTCATGGCTTCGTAGTTAAGAGTGAGGAAGCTGTTTTCTGCTACAAGGTAGATAATGTTTATGCTCCACAAGCAGAGGCTGGTATCGTTTACAACGACCCAACTATCAATGTTGAATGGGGCGTTCCTGCTGAAAAGGTCCTCCTTTCTGCTAAAGATACTGTTTCTCCAAAACTGCTCGATGCAGAAGTATTTGAATAATCGATTTTGACAATGAATATTCTTGTAACAGGTGCAAATGGCCAACTTGGTAACGAAATGCGCCGTGTGGCCGCTAAAAGTGCAAATAACTATATTTTTACAGACGTTGCAGAACTCGACATTACAAATGCTGCTGCTGTCCTCGAAATGGTAAAGGCGAACAACGTTAACGTTATTGTTAACTGTGCCGCTTATACTAATGTGGACAAGGCTGAAGATGATGTTGAATTTGCCGATCTTTTGAACAATAAGGCTGCTGAAAACTTGGCTGTTGCGGCTAAGGCTGTAGATGCTACCCTTATCCACGTTTCTACCGACTATGTGTTCCAGGGTGACAAGTGCACTCCTTGCCAGGAAACATGGGAAACTTGCCCTAACGGTGTATATGGCCGTACAAAGTTGGCTGGTGAACAGAGTATAGCTGCTACTGGCTGCAAGCACCTTATTTTCCGCACTGCATGGTTGTATTCTCCATTCGGCAAGAATTTCGTTAAGACTATGCAGACGCTTACCCGTGATAAGGATAGCCTTAAGGTTGTTTTTGACCAGGTTGGTACTCCTACTTATGCTGGCGACTTGGCTGCTGTTATCTATAAGGTTATTGAAGAAAATATGCTCGACAAACAGGGCATCTACCACTTCAGCAACGAGGGTGCTATTTCTTGGTACGATTTTGCTCAGGAAATTTGCGAACTTAGTGGCAACACCTGCGACATTCAGCCTTGCCACAGCGACGAATTCCCTTCAAAGGTTAAGCGTCCGCATTTCTCAGTTCTCGATAAGACTAAGGTTAAAGAAACCTTCGGTATCACCGTTCCTTATTGGAGAACTTCTCTGAAGAAGTGTATCGAGGAGTTGAAGAACATGTAATTTGTTCATCGCATATCAAAAGAAAAAGGGCAGCCAAATCAAATGGTTGCCCTTACTTTTTGTTATTATGGTCGGTTTAGTAGCCGATGTTTATGCTCTTGTTGTAGATGCCTAACTGAAGTCCTTTTGCAGCTGTAAGGCCTGGGGTTTTAAGCACCTTGTTTACAACACGGAGGTCAAAAGGTTCTGGGTATGCGAGAAGGAGCAAATGGTCGGTTCCTGCTGGTTCTGCAAAGGCAATAGGGTAGTCCTTCAAGTCGATTGTGCTCTTAGCAGGAATTAACAAGTGGCTGAGTGTCATACCTTCGTCTACGGGCATACAATCGTAGAGTTCGCCTTCGGCGTTGATGTCAATAATATTCACATAAAGGTCTACGCTGCTGGTGTTGGTAATGCGGAAGTATGCTTCTTTGCCAATATAAACCTTATTGTTGAGAATAGTGTCTGCTTTGCGGTCCATAACGTCGAAACGGACGCTGTAATCGCTTGTCCCGTTGCTGATCTGTACCAATGAACTGTTTGCCTGTTTGAAGGCGATAGCGCGCGCCATATCGTTCTCTATCGATGCTCCACGATAACTACATCCGGCAGCGTTGTGGCTAACGGTGCTGCTGCTACCATTCATAAGGGAACCAACCATATGGTCGAAGTACTTGCCCGATGCTGAGTTCTGACTTCCTTGAATACTTGCTATGAGGGCAGATACCTTTTGTGCGTCCGACTGCTTTAGGGCGTACACTTTGCTGGTTTCTTTGTTCAGAATGCTGAGCGCTGAATTCTGGCCTACACGAACCACGTCGTTTTCTTGAAGTACTTCACGTCGGCTCAAACGTTTCCATGCGCCTGCTTCTTGTTTTTCGGCTGTGCCGGTTACATTATAAACTATTAGGTTTTGAGCGCCTGCCAATTCTCCGAGGCAGAGTAGCGCTGCTATAATCAACTTTTTCATATGCTTGTCTTTTAAGTGGTGACTAAATAAGTTTCGTTGACTGAAGTTATCTAAAAGTTTCTTTGTTGCGTACAATTTGCAAGGTTGCAACCTTTATTAAACCGTTTCTGCGTCTACTTTTCCCATTTCTGGTCTTTCTCCTTTGCGGTAGTAGTAGATTATTCCATACTCACAGCAGCGTTTCAAGCGCTCGTTTTCGGCAAGATTCGAGAAGTTCTTCTCTATCTCGTTCCAAATTTCCAACAAGAGTTTGTCTACCTCATCGTTCATTTCTACAATGCTTTTTGAGGTGCGGCTGGTGTTTTCTTGCAGAACGCGCTGGTTGCTGTATTTGTCCATAAACAAGTCGTAGTAGACTGAGACTTTGGTAATGGGTGGATTATAGATAGGCACGCCTCCTTGCAGTTTGCGTTGGTTCTCTCCTTCTATAATTTTCTTTCCCCATATTGACAGATTCTCGTCACTTGCGATGTCGGGAACGGTATAATTGTCTGGCTCTAAACCATAGAGTTCTTTTGTTTCGGGTTTTATTTCGCCCCTTTGCACGCACATGTTCAGCACCTGGATGAAGTGTGAAACATACATTCGCGCCATTTTCGATTCGTTTGTACAGCCTTTGCTGTTCTCCGATTGGCGTGAGCGGCTTTGCTCATATTCAGAGACTTTCCTCCTGTATTTGGGCAGTACCATGCTGGCTTGCTCAAGCAAACTGTAAGGGAAAGCCAAGTCGTAGGCGTCGTCGTATTTACGGCCCACATTTACTAGTTCTGTTAGCGCCCTTAAACGTGCGCGGTTGGTATTCGGTAGTCTTCTGTAAGGCATTACTCTAAATTTTTAACAACACATGTATAGTATTAAGACTCACGCTTTAACAGGTCGTTTGCTAACTTTATCAGTTCAGACTTCTGTTCGTTGGTCAGGGTAGTTTTTTCTAGTGCTTCAATGGCCACTTTGTATTGGCGGTCCATTTCTTCTTCGGTCACTTTCTTTACGTTCAACTTGTTGTAGATTTCGGTCACTGCCTTAATCTTCTCTTCACGGTCGAACGATGTTTTGCTAAACCAGTTTACAAGCGCTTCTTCGTCTGGCGTTCCTTTTGCAAGTTCAAGCGCCTTTAAGTAAAGGTAGGTTTTTTTGTTCTCTACAATGTCGCCTCCTATGTTTTTGCCGAACACTTCGGTATTGCCATATACGTCGAGAATGTCGTCGCAAAGTTGGAAAGAAAGGCCGACGCCAATACCAAAGTCGTAGAGCGCGTTGGCGTTCTTCTTGTCTGCACCACCGCAAATCGCACCAATCTTCAGCGCTCCGGCCAACAATACGGCTGTCTTAAGGCGTATCATTTCCATGTATTCGCCAATGGTTACTTGCTGGCGGGTTTCAAAATTCATGTCATATTGCTGGCCTTCCATAACACCAATAACGGTTTCGTTAAAGTGTTTCAAGACTGCTGGCATATATTTGTTCTTGGTTTTTGCTATCAGTTCGTAGGCTTTTGCCATCATGGTGTCGCCAGAAAGGATTGCTGTATTTTCGTTCCATACCTTGTGTACGGTTGGCTTGCCACGGCGTTTGTCTGCATTGTCCATAATGTCATCGTGCAAAAGGGTGAAGTTATGGAACATCTCTAAGCCGATTGCAGGGAAAATGGCTGGCTGCACGTCGCCACAATAAAGTTGGCATGCAAACAGCGCGAAGGCTGGACGCAAGCGCTTTCCGCCTATTTCTACCAATTCGTAGGCAATAGGTTCGTAAAGGCCTTCGGGCTTTTTCTTAAACTTGTATTTCGTGAGTTCTTTGCGGACGTAGTCGGTAATCTCGCTAAAACTCATTGCTTTTTTCTCTCCATTCGCCTTGTTGTTGTGTAAAATGGTTCTCGCATCGCGGCCGAAACTGCGGTAAGAGTCGTATTCTATCTCAACATCTGGTTCTGTAAAACTTTTACGGTCGTCGAGTGGGAAGGCGAGGTATTTGATGGTTATTCCTCTGCCCAACCATTGCTGCTCGTAGTATGTTTTGATGCTTAATACCGGATCATTGGCTTTTGCCGATGCGTAAAGGTCGGTAATACGCTCAATAGGCTGTATATTGTTTACTTTAAGTAACTCGTCGGTATAAGTGAACATGAAATTGCTGTCTGTCTTCAAGTTCATAGTACCGTTGGTTGTCAATATCTGCTGGTATAGGCGTAAAAAAGTAGAACTGGTCAGACGCTTGTTTACTTTTTTCATTTGTGGGTCTGGAAATGTCAGCCAGATTTCGCTGACTTCTCCTTTTTCGAAGAAGGCGCTAATCATTTCAATGCTGGTACGGATAAAAGCCACATTCTTCAAACCTTTTTCAAGGGCTTGTTTTGCACCTGTCCACATACGTGCGCCTTTAATGTCGACGCCAATATAGTTCTTGTCAGCATTCTGTTCTGCTTGCGCTACGGTGTATTCTCCTTTTCCACAACCCAGTTCGAGAACTATGGGATTGTTGTTGCCAAAGTAGGTGTTCCATTGACCTTTCTTCTCAAATGGTTTGCCGCTTTCACGCCATACTCCGTAAGTATATTGGAATACGTTTTCAAACGATTCCATGTCACTGAATTTAGCCAATTTACCTTTTCCCATATTGCTTTACTTCTTTGTGTTGTTTGAATAACAAATACGGATTCCGATGTCACTAATGCCTTGAAGTGAGTCGGTACGCATACCCTGAATAAGTTCTAAACGATATTTGCCGCTTTTGGGGAACTTTACATCTTGCAAGTACGAAACTGGCAAGTGGTGTACCGAACCCATCCCTTCTCCAATCCAGCGTCCGCTATTGTCGGCTAAGACACATTCAAGGGTGTCGCGGAAAACTTCACCGTTTGGATTGTAAAGGTTGGCGAATAGCCAGAAATTCTGGTAAGGATAGTTATTCTGGTTTCTAATGTCAATTACTACGTTGTAGGTGTTGGTTGTGTCTTCCCATTCGTAATTGAAGTTCACAACGCTATCTTTTTGCCAAATAGCGTTAGGCATACTTTTACTTGTTTGAAGAACCACATTCTCGGTGCATGCACTTGCCAATATGGTGGTGAAAAGTAGGATTAAGTACTTAATCTTATGCATTTTCGTTTCCTCCATTGTTTTGGTTGTGTTGCTCGCGCTGTTCTTGTGGTTGTCCTTGTGCATTATTAGGAACGTTGTTGTTTCCACCTTCATGCTGTTCACGTCTGTCACCGCGGTCGTTGCGGTCTCTTCTGTCGCCACGGTCGTTGCGGTCACGTCTGTCGTTTCGGTCTCTTCTATCGCCACGGTTGTTTCGGTCACGTCTGTCCCCACGGTCACGTCTGTCGTTATGTTCTCTTCTGTCGCCACGGTCGTTGCGTGGTTGTTCGTTACCTTGGTTGTAGTCGTTGTTCTGTGGTTCTCCGTTTCCTGAATTCTGTGGCTCATGGTTCTCTCCACGGTCACGTCTGTCATTACGGTCTCTTCTGTCTCCACGGTCGTTGCGGTCACGTCTGTCACCGCGGTCTCTTCTGTCGCCGCGGTCATTGCGGTCACGTCTGTCGTTACGGTCTCTTCTGTCACCGCGGTCGTTACGTGGTTGCTCGTTGTTAGACTGGTCGCCTTGTTGATTATCAGACATTACCGCATCTGCATTCTCTGGCTGATTAGGCTGGTTGTCTTGTCCTTTTCGGTCTCCGCGGTCGTTGCGGTCTTTTTTGTCGCCTTTGTTCTTATGCTTCTTTTTCTTGTCGAAACGGGTAAGGCTGTCTTGGCCAACAACGTTTTGGTAACCTTCTGCGTTCTTGGTTTCGCGCTGTTGTTGCTGGCTTTCTTCGTCGAGAAGTTCGTCTACCTTTTCACCTCGTTTGTTCAAGTTTTGAATTTCTCTTACACGGTCGGTGGTAAGGGTTACCAAATTTGCTGCGAAGTGAGGGTCGCTTGAATATTGCATAGTCTTCGCAAATACGTCGGTCTTGAAGTGGTAGAAGGTTCCGTCCTTGGTTTCTAGTGGGATATCGCGTGGCGGAATCTCTTTTTGTGCTTCAATATAGCTGTCTTGCTCAAAGTTGAGGCAGCATTTCAATTTTGCACACTGTCCGGCAAGTTTTTGCGGGTTGAGCGATATTTCCTGGTAGCGTGCGGCAGAGGTAGATACAGATACAAAGTTGCTCATCCAACTAGAGCAGCAGAGTGGTCTGCCGCATGGACCAATACCGCCAATTCGTCCTGCTTCTTGGCGTGCTCCAATCTGTCGCATCTCAATGCGTACTTTGAAGGTGTCGGCAAGCACTTTGATGAGTTGTCGGAAGTCGACACGCTCGTCGGCAATATAGTAGAAGATGGCTTTGTTCCCGTCGCCTTGGTATTCTACGTCACCAATTTTCATGTTCAAGTGCAAATCTTCGGCAATGCGGCGGCTCTTAAGCATGGTTTCGTGCTCGCGTGCCTTTGCCTCTTCGTATTTTTCCAAGTCAACCTCACGTGCAATGCGGTAGATGCGTTTAATCTCGGTGCGCAGTGGGTCAATCTTGTTCTTTTTCATTTGAAGCAACACCAGTTGGCCGGTAAGAGAAACGGTGCCGATGTCGTGTCCTGGAGTTGACTCTACGGCAACCATGTCGCCCTTGCGCAACAACAAGTTGTTCGTGTTGCGGTAGTAGCCTTTACGGGTGTTTTTGAATATGACTTCCACAAAGTCGGTGGCTGCTTGCGCTTCCGGAATATCGCACAACCAGTCAAAAGTGTCTAACTTATTATTTGTTCGCTTGCTGCATCCGTTGGCATTCATGTTGCAGCCTTGGTGATTGTTACAACTCATAAAGTATTTTGAAGTATATAAATCGGCCTTCGTAGGCCTACTGTTTGATCAACATTATCATTTTTAGCGCCAAGTCGAAAAATACCAACTTGGCTTGTGTGTTCTGTTCTATATCCCGTTGGGCTAATTGGAGTTCCCTCGTCAGTCCCGCTATGTTGCGTTCGTGTACAAATGGGCCAAATTTGCTGACAAACTCGCTTTCGTCTCTGGTCATATAGTTCAGTTCTGGCTTTTTCAGATTCGATATGAAACTCTCTCGAATCATACGCTGGGCGTATTCTAAAAAACTGATTTGTCTTTTACGGCCTATGGAGGCAACCTCTTCCGCCCATTCCTTCATCTGTTTGGCGTTGCGTGAATAGGATGCGCGCATTACTTTCTTGAATAGTTCAAAGTATTCTCTATTGTCGCTACTTCCCGTCACACTGCCTTCTGCCTCTATCAAACTTCCGTTTCCCAAGTGTGCTGCATCCTTAATGGCTTGCGGCTCAAGTGTGGGGTAGCGGTCTTGTAGGAAACGCTGTATGTCTTCTTCGCAAAGTGGGGCAACCGGTATGCGTTGGGTTCTCGACAAAATGGTGCCTAATACGTCTTCTGCGTTGTTGCTTACTAAAAGGAAAAGTGTTTTGCCAAGGGGTTCCTCTATTATCTTCAGAAGTTTGTTTGCACAGGTTACATGCATTTTCTCAGGTAACCAGATGACCATGATTTTGTGCCCACCTTCGTAGGCCTTTTGCGATAAAACGTTGTTTATCTCTTCACTCTCGTTAGCGTAAATGACGCCTTGCTTATTGTCTGCTCCAATGTGGTCTAACCATTGGTCAAGGGTGAAAGGCGTGTGTTTGGTAACCATCTCACGCCATTCGGTGGCATATTCGCTACATCTGGTGTCTTTGTCCCCCTTCTTTACAATGGGATAGGCAAAATGCAAATCGGGATGGATAAGTGCCGACATTTTTTTGCACGATGGACATACGCCGCATGAATCGGTTTCGGTTCTGTTCTTGCAATTCACATATTGCGCGAATGCTAAAGCTATAGATAATTTTTGTGCACCCTGCGGACCGCATATGAGTTGTGCGTGGGGAACTCGTTCCTCACGTACCGATTTTAGCAATCGCTCTTTCACGGCTTCCTGACCATATATGTCTTTAAACTGCACTTTCCCCCAATTAATATAATTCAAAAGTACTTAAAATCTATGGCATAAAAAAATGTAGCACTTGCTTTTTCAAACGCTACATTCTGCAACTATATTTTAACTTATTGTCTATTACTAATTTGCTTGTTGCGAATAGAATGTGTTAAAATATGTAAGTTTTATTTCGCAACAATTTTTATATCAATAGTCCGTTTGGTTTTAATCTAACGGATTGATAATTAATAATTTATTAGTGA
>JAKSKS010000059.1 GCA_024401615.1 Paludibacteraceae bacterium | reverse complement strand
CAAATATTTGCTGCTAATTCTTCGGCGGAAGACTGCTATTACCTTTCTAATGAAACAACTGCAAACGGAGGCCGCACTGCCGAACAGTTCAGAAGCGGTATGGTGGCTTATGAATTGGGCGAGTCTTGGGGACAGACAATCGGTACTGACGATTATCCAGTTCTTGATGGCGAAAAGGTTTACATGATATGTGGCAACTGTTACAACGAAGGCGCAACTATTGACAAACTGGTTCTCGACGACGAGCATGACTTTGAGTTTGAAGCTTCGGTTGATGTTAAAGCGGTTGAATACACCCGTCACATCACTACCAACTGGAACTCAATCTGCTTGCCATTCGGCTTCTCTGTCGATGGCCGTGCTGACAAGGCACAGCTCTTTGTGGTTGATGAAATGGATGGTGAGACCGTTGTCATCCGCCAGGTAACTTCTGTCGAGGCGGGTAAACCGGCTATCCTCTACATGCCAACTGTTACTACTGGTGGAGTAAAGGTTATGATTTCTGCTACGAACCCTGTATTGACAGGTAAACCAGATGCTTTAGGCGATTTGGTTGGTAACTTTGGTAGCACCGTCATTACAGATGCGAACAGCTACTATTTGAAGGACAACTCGTTCAAGCAGTGTAACGGCAACTTCAAACTCCTTCCTTACCGTGCTTATGTTCCTGGTATGGGTGGCAATAGCACATTGTCGTTCCGCATTGTTGGTGACAACGAAGATGTGATGGAGGAAGTTGAGGATGTAAATGCAGACAAGCAGATCCGCTACATCTACAACGTTTCTGGCCAGCAAGTTAACCGCATGAACGAAAACGGCATCTACATCCTGATGTACTCAGACGGATCAACTCAAAAGGTTCGTGTTGAAAAGTAAGCCTCACCCCTTTATCATAGAATAAGGGTTATTATAAAAAGCGAACCCCGAAAGTTATTTATCTAACTTTCGGGGTTCGTTTTTATTGGGTAGGTTGTGTGACAACCTAATGTTATTCGTTATTTAGAAATAGCTTCTGTGAATTTCTGGTAGTTATAATTTCTCGCGTCGCTGAAAGAGCTGAAGAAATCGAAAATCCACCAGAAAGTAAGAATGCAGGATAATATACAAGCTGCAACTATTACAACGATTCGAACAGTGTCTGTTGTTTCAGCATCCAAACCCAAAGAATTGAGCACGAAAGGCGCTATGAAACCAACGGTTAACAATACAGCAGCAAGAATTGAAAAAAGCCAGAATTTAATGGTTTTACCTGCTTTACCTAAATATATAGGACCAAAGTAGCCAAACCAATTAAGGAATAAGTTAATCCAACCCGAACGGAATTCGCTTTTAATGATGGTGGTAAGTTTTGGTAACTGGTCATCGTCTATATTGGTCAATCTTTTTTGGGTGATTGCAAACTTGTCTGCTGGAATTTTTCCTTTCAGTAACTTCTTTAGAGTCTCAATGTTTTCTTCCGTCATAATCGTATGTTAAAAATTTAGAAATCAATTCCTTCTTTCTCGCACACTTCCGAGAGGCGTTCAATAAAGTCCTCCTCGTTAGGGTGCTCGTCGCTGATGAATAGTATAAGTTCGTCGAGTGCTTCTTTACTATCGCCAAGCAAGTGTAGGGTAAGGTTGGTGGTACCAATAGTGTAACCCTCTTCTTGCATCAATTGCAACAATGCCGATTCTTTGCTAGTCATAAAAACTCGTTGTTTGTTTATAGCTTAAACTATATTTATTATTAAATCTATAACCTATAACCTATAACCTATAACCTATAACCTATAACATCTTCCCTATTCCCTATTACCTATTGCTTATTCCCTATAACCTAGTACCTATAACCTAGTACCTATTCCCTACTCATCCTCCACAAGTCTGAAACCAAGGAACGGAAGTTTGTCGTTGCTGGTAATAATGCGTTTGCGTTCAATTTCGCTATCGGTAACAATTTCGTTGGCGCATCCGCCCTTAATCACAATCCATTCATGTCCGTTACGGCCAAAGTTGTCGGCACACATCTCCCAAACATTACCGCTCATATCGTAAATGCCGAGTTCGTTAGGTTGTTTCTGTGCCACATCGTGCGGACCACCGCCAATAATGAATTCTGGTTTGCACCAAGCCACATCGGTAGCATTGTTGCTGCCGGCATATTTGTAGCCTTGGCTTTTCAAACCGCCTTTAGCTGCGAATTCCCATTCTTTAGCCTTTGGCAGTCTGAACTTTCGGCCGGTCGCTTTATTCAGTCGGTTGATAAAGATGTTCACTTCTTTCCAGGTTACATTCTCAACCGGTTGGTTGTAACTTGGCCAGCCAGACTCTTTTTCGGTCCATTCGCTCGGATTGCTATACATAATGGTAATCCATAAGTGTTGGGTAACTTCGGTTTGGCCGATAAGGAAGCCTTTGTGTGTCGCACTGTCTTGTTCCACACGCACCATGTTGAAGATGGCGGCATTCACCTCTCTTTTAAGCGTAGAGTCAGCAATTGGTGGTAAAGCCTTCATGGTGTCGTTGGGTAGTTCCACCGGCACTAAGTTCCAGCGCAGACTCTTTATGAGTTTGGCGTAGGCACCTGCCGAACCTTCTGCCACATACACGGTGTCGCCCTTCAGTCCGTTGGTGTCCGTTGTGCCGTATACAGATTTCAACTTCTGTGGACTTTCGCGCAAAAGTAGGCTCAACTGGCTTGGCTTCACATTCTTGTAGATGGGGTTTAAGTCCACCTCGGTTTGTGCGTTTGTTAAGCCGGTTGACGCTAATAGCAGGGTGAGTATGCTGATGCCGATTTTTTTCATGGTTCTTTCCTTTATTGCATAAAGTGTCTATAGACAAAGTCAAATATACAACATATTTTTTTCTTTTAATTATTTCCAACGAGTTTTCCTGTCGGTCATTAATAGTATCAAACTTTCTATTTATATGTATTGGCATACATTATGTAGTATTTTTTATAAATTAGTATCGTAATTCTTATTCTGCCAATTATGAAAGCTTCGAAATACTTATCTTTTATATACTTAATTCTTATGTGTGGATTATTATCTTCTTTCGACTATAAGAGTGAATGGAAATCTGTGGAGATTGAAGCCAAGCGCAATCCGAAGACGGCGTTGGCTAAACTCGATAAGATTGAAAAACAAGCCAAAAGCGAGAAGAATGTGCCCCAACAGTTGTGCTGCATTTTGTCTCGTATGAAGTTCTCTGATGCTATCGACGAGGATGCGTTAGGTGAATGTATCAACAATTTGCAGCAATTCCAGTCTGAACAAAAAGACCCTGTCGCTATTGCCATGACCCGTTTTTCCGAGGCTATGGCTTTTAATACCTTCTATTTGAATAACCAGTGGAAGATTAACAACAGAACTGCATTGTCGGGCGCTGTACCTTCCGACATGAAGGAGTGGGCGGCTAACAACTTTGTTGACACGGTTCGTACTTTGTGTTTACAGGCGATTGCTGAACCGAAGCTTAAAACAACAAAAACTACCGATTATTCTGTTTTGTTGGAAACGGGTAGTGACAGCCGTACCTATCGACCTACGCTTTACGACTTTTTGATACACTTCTGCATCGAAAATAAAGGGTATGAGAAAGGCCAGATTTTCTCCGATAAGGAGTGTGAACTGTTCTATGCCGATTTGGAGGCGTTCCATAAGAACGATGCCGATAAGTCGGCTTACATAAATGTGCGAATTGAACAACTGAAGAATCAATATCTGAATCGTCATGGCAATCCAGATGAGAATGGATATGCCGAGGCTTTGCGCCTGTTGCTGAATGAGTATGCTGGCGAACCGGCTTCTGTTTTGGTGCGCGTTGAGTTGGCGAACACACTCTTCAGCCACCTCAATGATGTTGACGAAAACAGAAAGGTGAAAACATCTACGGCTGAAGTGCTGAAAGTCTGCAACGATGGTATTGCGGCTTTCCCGAAGCATCCGAAGGTAAAGTGCTTGAGCGCGGTGGTTGGAAATATGAAGAAGTCGGAATTGTCGCTGACCTTGAAAAGTAGTACCTATCACGAAGGCGACAAAGTTGCGTTTGATGTGTCATACGCAAATACGGCTACACTTAACTTGACTTTGAACAGAATCGATTGCTCTATTCTCGATTGGAACACTAAAGACCATCGAGATTTGCCACGAACAAAGGTGGCCAACTATTCGTTCGCTTTAGAGAAAACGGACTATTGCATAAAAAAGGATACTTCATTGGAAATTCCCGCACAGAATTTTGGCATTTATGAATTGGTTTATGGCAAGGATGCTGTAAGTTTTGTTGTGTCAAACCAATTGGTCCTCTCTCTTGAACAGTGTTTTAACGGTAATACTTATTATGTGACATTGGATAGTAAAACAGGAGCACCGAATGCTGGCGTTTCTGCTGAACTGCTAATGAAGAAATGGAGTCATTCTGATCGTCAATACATTAATGAACAAATTGGTAAAAAACTGACCGACAGGGATGGATTTGTTGATTTCAAGATGACTAAAAATCATGGTAATTATGACTGCTGGTTCTCTGTCGGGAAGGATGTCTACACTGCTTTTGAGACTTATATTTACAACCAGGGAAATAATTTGAGCAGCGATAATACGACCACTCTGAAAGTGACTACCTTTACCGACCGTTCTATCTACCGCCCTGGCCAGACTGTTTATTTTAAGTCTATTGCTTATAGTATAAACGAAAAATGCATGGCGGCGCTCGAAGGAAGGGAAATGCTCGTGGCTTTATACGATGCGAATCGGCAAAAAGTGGCGGATCAGAAACTGACTACCAATGCGTTTGGCTCTGTCGCTTCTTCCTTTGTTATCCCTGCTAATGGGTTGGCTGGCCGCTATCAGTTAAGGGTCGACGGATTTTACCACGATATTACGGTCGAGGAATACAAGCGCCCGTCGTTCGAAGTGACGCTCAACCGTCCGAAGGAGTCGTTTACTTTTGGCAACAAGGTAAATGTGAAGGGAACTGCAGGCTATTTGTTAGGTACGCCTGTCCAGAATGCCAAAGTGGCTTATAAGGTGACACGCACCGAGAACAAGTTCTTCTGGTGGTGGCGTACAAATTCTTTGGAAGGAGATGTGGTGGCTGAAGGTGAAACTGAAACGGACGACAAAGGCGAATATGAAATAAACTTTGTTCCTGAAAAAGGACAGAACCTGTCAACCACTGCCTGTTACGACTATGTGGTTTTGGCCAAGGTGACCGATGCGAATGGCGAAACCCATGAACAGACGGTTCGTGTTACGGTTGCCGACGAATCTATGGCTATTGTTTGCCCAAACCGTACAGTGGTGCAACCAAGCGAATTAGCCGATTTAAAGTTCTCGGTGGTAAACCTCAACTGCGAGGGCATTGACCGTGAAGTGTCTTATAAGGTTTTCTGTAACGGTGCCGAGGTGGCTGTTGGCAAGGTGCAGTCTTCTGCAAAAGAGGGCTTCAAATTGCCGCTCGATGCTGCTAACTTAAAGTCGGGCAAGTATAAGGTTGAACTGGCCGTAACCGACGATAGGGGTAGGGTGGTTCAACAGAACTTCGAAACCATTCTTTACCGTAAGAGTGATAATGTCCCTCCTGTTGAAATCCCGTTCTGGTTCGAAGATTGCGCTTCTCATAAATTGGCTGATGGCGAGGCTGCAACAATCCGTGTCGGCTCTTCGTTGCAAAATGCGCACCTTTTGGTGGCTCGTTTCTACGATAATGGTGCTCTTGAAAAACAATGGTACGACCTCAACAACGAAATCAAGTCGTTCAACTTCTCGTTGTCTGACAACTCTCATCTGAAAGTTCAATTCATCTTGGTTAGCGAGGGTAAAGTGGAAAACAAGGTGGTTGAGTTTGACAAGAAGGCTCCCAATACAGAAATCCCAATCAAGTTGTCGGTATTTCGCGACAAGGTTCAACCTGGTTCAACCGAAAAATGGACAATCACGCTGCCTTCTAACAAGTCGGCAGAGGTGTTGGCCACTATGTACGATGCTTCGCTCGATCAGATAAGGCGTCATGCATGGAGTTTCTCTCCTGCTTACATCCGTTATTTCAATATCCCAAGTTTTTCTGTAAGGAGTAACAACGGATCTTCGCTGTTTTCTTGGACGCAGGGGCAACCTACAGATTATTTTCTAAAGTTCGACCAATGGAAGGATTTTTTCAGGTCATATGGGCCTACTGTCTATATGCTATGTGAAGAAAAAATGGCTGCTGGTGGACTAAAAAGCAAGGCTGTAATGTATAATGGTGCAGAAGAGTCTGCAGATTATGCTGCTTCTGTGAATAATAGTATGGGTAATGCTATCGTAAAAAGGGAGAAACCGCAGGCAGCGGCGCCAATGATGATGGAAGATGCTGGTGCGGAAGAAGAACAGCAACAACCACACATCCGAACTAATTTTGCGGAAACTGCTTTCTTCTATCCTCAACTCACTTCCGATAAAGACGGCAATGTGCAACTCAATTTCACAATGCCCGAAAGCCTCACCCGTTGGAAACTGATGGCTTTGGCACACACAAACGACCTTTATACGGGTGCACTTACACAAGAGGTTGTCAGCCAGAAAGAGTTTATGGTGTCGCCAAACTATCCGCGTTTCTTGCGTAATGGCGACGAATGTGTCCTTTCGGCTAAGGTGATTAATTTGGGCGATGCGGCGTTGAAGGGTAGTGCTACATTGCAGTTGCTCGACCCTGTAACTGAAAAAGTGATAGTAGAGTCAACTTCTAATTTCGAATTGGCTGCAGGTCAGAACAGTGCTGTCGAATGGCCCGTTAGTGTACCTAACCAGGTAGAGGCGCTTTTAGTACGCGTAGTTGCCAAGTCGGGCTCGTTCTCCGATGCTGAACAGAAACTTTTGCCTGTATTGTCAAGCAGGGTAGTGCTCACCCAGTCGCTCCCAATGTGGGTGCGTGGTGGCAAGACAAAGGACTTCTCGCTCGATAATTTGGTCAACAACGATTCCAAAACCTTGTCGTCTCGTTTCTTGAAGTTGGAGATGGCTACCAACCCTGTTTGGTATGCGGTGCAGGCGTTGCCTTCAGCGACCGTTGTTGAACACGATAATGCAATCTCGCTTTCTGCCGCATATTTCGCTTCGAAGTTGGCAAACCATATTGCGGTTAGCAATCCAAAGATTTTCAAGGTCATCGAGTTGTGGAAACAGCAGAGTGCCGATAAGGAGACCTTGTTGTCGAACTTAGAGAAAAACCAAGAGGTAAAGAATGTGCTGCTCAACGAAACGCCTTGGGTGATGGATGCGAAGTCTGAAACCGAACGCAAACAGCGTCTGGCCACATTGTTCGACCTCAACACACTCTCTTCTAACTGCGAGGGTTGGCTGAAACGGTTGGCTGAACTGCAGACTGCCGAAGGTGGTTACGCCTGGTTTAAGGATATGCCTGCGGGTTATCACTCAACCTTATTTGTGCTCGACAACTTCGGCCGTTTAAAGAAGGCTGGAATCGATGTCTCTGCGCAAGATGCCAACATTAAGAAGGCCATAAACTTCCTCGACAACCAGTTGAGAGAAGATTACGAGTGGATGGTGAAGAACGACAAAGACTATAAAAAGAACGCGCATATTGGAATGTACGAACTCTACTACTTCCAGGTGCGTAGCCTGTTTGCCGGCATTAAGGTGCCTGCTAATTGCAGTACTGCCTATAATTTCTATTATGGACTGATGAAGAAGCAGTGGGACGACTGCTCGCTTTATGGTAAGGCGTTGGCTGCTATCTCCCTCTACCGGGGTGGCGATAAGGCCGAAGCACAGTTGGTGGTTCGTTCACTCCGCGAGTTCTCAACCACTAACGACGAAATGGGCATGTTCTGGCAGAAGAATGTAAGTGGCTATTTCTGGCAAGATGCGGCAATATCTACCCACACCCGCATTATGGAAGCGTTGCAGGTGGTTGACTATAACCAAGCCGAGCAAGATGAACTGAGAGTTTGGCTGCTCAACCAAAAACGCACGCAGAACTGGGATAACGCTATCGCAAATGTCGATGCCTTGAATGTGTTGCTGCTTAACGGCTCGAACTGGCTCGACCACGAAAACCAGATTACCGTTAAGATGGCAGGTACTGAGGTGAAGCCTGAAAAGACGGAAGTCGGAACGGGTTATTACACCGTAGTTGTTCCTGGTGCTGAGGTTAAACCTGAAATGGGTAAAATGCAGCTGGCAAGTGCCGAGGGCGACAACCTTGCCTGGGGTGCGCTCTACTGGCAGTTCGAAGAGGACATCGATAAGGTGAAGTCTAACAAAACCGGTCTTCATATCGAGAAAACCGTTATGCTGAATACGGTGGAAAAGGGCAAGGAAGTTTTGAAGGAAGTGACCAACAAAACAACATTGAAGGTGGGCGACAAATTGGTAGTCCGTTTGGTGCTCCGTACCGACCGCGATTTGGAATATGTTTCGCTCAAAGACCAGCGCGCAAGTTGTTTGGAACCTTTGCAACAGATTTCTGGCTACCGTTACAGCGATGGCACCGGCTATTACCAGTCGGCTAAAGATGCGGCTATGTACTATTTCTTCAGCCATCTGTCAAAAGGCACTTATGTGTTCGAATATCCGCTCTTTGTAACCAACAAGGGTGATTTCTCTAACGGCATCACAACCGTTCAGTGCCTTTACGCACCAGAATTCCTTTCAAATACGGGCAGCGTGCGTGTTAATGTGAAATAACGGTTTACACTCATTGTATTGATTAAAAGTCCCCGCTTAGACGGGGACCTTTTTTTATGCCATATTTTTCCGTATTTTTGCGGTCCCGTGACAAGAAAAAGATACGCATGAAAAATGTAATAGTAAAGTGGAATGAATTGAGTTTGGTACTCCGCATAATAGTCGGATTGGTTATTGGCGCCATTCTTGGTTTGGCTTTCCCCGAGGTGAGTGGTATTGGCATTTTGGGTATGTTGTTTGTCAACGCCCTTAAAGCAATTGCACCTGTTTTAGTGGCGGTTTTGGTTATGGCCTCTATTGCCAAGGCAAAGGGTGGTTTGGGTAAGCGTTTCCGTGTGGTTATTATTCTCTATTTGTGTAGCACCTTGTTGGCCGCTTTGGTGGCTGTTGGCGCGAGTTTCCTTTTCCCAATGTCGATGGTGCTGAAAGATGCTGCAGGTGGGGCTGCTCCCGGTTCGTTGGCTGATATTTTTTCTAATATTTTGGCTAATTTGGTTTCCAACCCGTTGTTGTCTATCGCAAACGGTAACTATATTGGTGTCTTGTTTTGGGCCATTGTTATTGGTTTGGCGCTGAAGAAAGTGGCAACTCCAACAACTATCCAGGTCGTGACCGATTTCTCGAATGTAGTGACAAGGGTGGTGAAGTGGGTTATTCAGTTTGCTCCGTTTGGTATTCTTGGATTGGTCTACACTTCTGTTTCAGAAAGCGGTTTAGGTATTTTTACGGTTTACGGGCAACTCATTTTGTTGTTAGTGGGTTGTATGCTGGCTTCGGCGTTAGTCGTTAATCCGCTTATTGTGGCTTTTGTGTTGCGTGCCAATCCTTATCCGTTGGTGTTGAATTGTATTAAGGTTAGTGGCCTTAGCGCATTCTTTACCCGTTCTTCTGCCGCCAACATCCCAATTAATATGGACTTGTGCAAACAGTTAGATCTCGATGAAGACTTCTATTCGGTCAGCATTCCTCTCGGCTCTACTATTAATATGAACGGTGCGGCTATTACAATTACGGTAATGACTTTGGCTGTTTGTCACACTTTGGGCATTGAAGTAAGCGTTCCTTCTGCCATAATTTTAAGTGTTATCGCATCGTTGGGCGCATGTGGTTCGTCGGGTGTGGCTGGAGGTTCGTTGCTGCTTATTCCAATGGCGTGTGCACTTTTCGGTATTTCTGCCGATATTTCTATGCAAGTGGTAGGCGTTGGCTTTATTATAAGTGTAATACAAGACTCCGTAGAAACGGCTTTGAACTCAAGTGGAGATGCTATATTTACGGCCACTGCCGATTATTACGACAGAAAGAGAAATATCGAAGAGGAATAACTTTTTTGTGCTTTACACTCTAATTAGACAAATTCTTTTTGTTATCTTTGAATATAGAATTGCTATTGTATTCTTGCAGGTTTTGTTGAATAGGACTTATTTGAAAAACACGGCTATGTAAGAACTATTGTTGCCCCCTTATGTTGGGAATCCAGTAAATAGAGCGGATGCAGGTTTGCTGCATACCTATATATGTGTTCACAAATCATCATGGTTGCAACCTTGCAACTTGTACGGGCAAAGAGTAATTTTACTAACTTTGATTCAAACAAAAAACATTATATTTTATGGATGAAATTATCGTATTAATTGTTCCGGCTATAATTGCCGTAGTGTTGTTGATCGTATTGATCAAAATGCTTTACGTTCAAGCTCCACCTTCAATCGCGTATGTGCTCTCTGGTTTCAGAAAGTCTCCAAGAGTCCTTATCGGTACTGGTGGATTCAAGGTTCCGTTCTTGGAACGTTTGGATAAGGTTTTCCTCGGTCAGGTAACTGTTGACGTTAAGACCTCTATCCCAGTTCCAACTCACGACTTCATCGACGTTATGGTTGATGCTGTTTGTAAGGTAAGCGTTTTACCTGATGAAGAAGGTACCCGTTTGGCTGCTAAGAACTTCTTGAACATGAGTTCTGAACAGATTGCTGCTGAAATCAAGAACTCACTCGAAGGTAACATGCGTGAGGTTGTTGGTGCTATCACCCTCCAGAACTTGATTACCGACCGTGACAAGTTCTCTGACGAAATTAAGTTGAAGGCTGCTAAGGACATGGAAAAACTTGGTCTCCAAGTTATTTCTTGTAACATTCAGAACATTACCGACGGTAATAAGTTGATTGAAAACTTGGGTGCTGACAATACCTTCAAGATTCGTAAGGACGCTGCTATTACTAAGGCTAACGCTGAACGTGATATCGCTATCGCTGAATCTGAAGCTAAGAAGGAGGCTAACGATGTACGTGTTCGCACTGAAACTGAAATTTCAGAACGTAACAACGAACTCGCTATCAAACAGGCTGATTTGAAGCGTGTTTCTGATACCAAGAAGGCTGAAGCTGATGCCGCTTACGAAATTGAGAAGCAGGAACAGTTGAAGACTATCAACATTAAGACTGTCGATGCTCGTATCGAACAGACTAAGCGTGAACAGATCCTCTCTGAAGAGGCTATTAAGATTTCTGAAAACGAATTGAAGGCTAAGGTGAATGCTCAGGCAGATGCTGACAAGTATCAGACTGAAATTGACGCTCAGGCTGCATTGGAAAAACAGAAACGTGAAGCTGAAGCTAAGAACTATATGGCTCAGCAGGAAGCTGACGCTAAGGCTTATACTGCAGAACAGGAAGCTCGTGCAGTAAAGGCTAAGGCCGACGCTGCTAAGTATGCTGCTTTGCAAGATGCTGCCGGTATTGAGGCTAAAGGTCGCGCAGAAGCTGCTGCCGTTCAGGCTAACCTCGAGGCTGAAGCTGCCGGTATCCTTGCTAAAGGTCAGGCTGAAGCGGAAGCAATGCAGAAGAAGGCAGAGGCTTACGAACGTTACGGTAAGGTGGCTGTCATCGACATGCTCACTAAGATGAACGAAAAGGTATTGCCTCAGGTTGCTGAAAACATCGCTAAGCCAATGTCTACCATTAAGGATGTTAAGATCTATGGTACTACTGGTGGTGAGGTTTCTGGTATCTCTGCAAACGTTCCTTCTGTAATGAAGCAGACCTTCGATGTTGTTAAGGATGTTACTGGTGTTGATATGGCTGATATCATGAAGTCTAACGCTATCCAGGCTAAGACTGATAGAAACATCAACGTTACTGGCGACGACGACATCAACGTAGGTGCTGTGGTTAAGTAAATAATCTCGCAACCTCTGGTTGCTACCTTAAAGGGGGAGAGCCGACTGACTGGCTTTCCCCCTTGCTGTTTTATAGAGTGTTTGCTAAATGTGTGAAAGCGGATGTGTGTTGTCTGGCTCTTCTGTGCTTAATGGTTTATAAAACGTAAGTAAATTGTTGCGCCCGACGGCCGCTTACAAAAAAAGGTTGCGAATGATGCAACCTTTTTTTGATTTTATTATGTCTTGTCTTTTTAGTAGGTAAGTATCTCCAACCCGTGCTCTGTCATAACAAAGGTGTGTTCCCACTGTGCGCTAGGCTTCATGTCTTGCGTGTAGATGGTCCAGTGGTTCGATTTGTCGATAAACACTTTTCGGCTGCCCATATTAATCATTGGCTCAATGGTAAAAACCATGCCAGGAACTAAAAGCATGCCTGTCCCTTTTTTGCCGAAATGAAGCACTTCGGGTACCTCGTGGAACTTAAGGCCGACGCCATGTCCGCATAATTCTTGAACAACCGAATAACCGTTTCGTTCGGCGTGTAGTTGGATGGCTGCGCCTATGTCGCCTACAAAGCCGTAGGGCTTTGCGGCGTTCATGCCAATCTCGAGGCATTCTTTGGTTACTTTTACTAACTTTTTCACTTCTTTCGATGCCTCGCCGATGATGAACATACGCGACGCGTCGCTGTAGTAACCGTCGAGAATGGTGGAAACGTCAACATTAATGATGTCTCCCTCTTTCAGCCTGACGCTTTCGCTTGGTATGCCGTGGCATACTTGTGCGTTGATTGATGTGCAGACGCTTTTAGGGAATCCTTGGTAGTTTAGTGGGGCAGGGGTGGCACCGTGCGCAATGGTGTATTCATGGACCATCTGGTTAATGTCCTCAGTCGTCATACCTGCCTGTATGTGTTTGCTTACTTCGTCGAGTACGCCAGTGTTTACAACACCGCTTCGGCGTATACCCTCAATCTGTTCTTCGTTGAGGACAACGCGTCGTGGGGGAACTAAACAGCCTTTTTTCTGATAGGCCAATACCTTTTCTTCCAATTCGGTTGGTGCTTGCCCTTCAGCAGGTTCCCATTCCAATTTTCCCATGGTTATCTATTTCTATTTCTTTTTGTTCTTGTCTATTGACTGCTCAATTGTCACTTACTCAATATCTCCAAACCGTTCTCGGTCATAAGGAAGGTGTGCTCCCACTGTGCGCTTGGCAATTCGTCGTCGGTAACAACTGTCCAACCGTCTTCCTCGTCAATAAAGATGCCTTTGCCTCCCATGTTAATCATAGGTTCAATGGTGAACACCATGCCGGGAACAAGCAGCATACCGGTGTTTTTACGGCCGTAGTGCATCACTTCTGGTTCGTCGTGGAACTTTAAGCCAACGCCGTGTCCACAGAACTCTTCAACTACAGAATAACCGTTCTTGTGGGCGTGGTTGGCAATGGCGTTGCCTATGTCGCCAACAAATCCGTAAGGCTTTGCGGCGGCGGCTCCTATTTCGAGACATTCTTTAGCCACTTTTACCAAACGCTCTTTTTCTGGAGTAGTTTTACCGATGATGAACATACGCGACGCGTCGCTGTAGTAGCCGTCGAGAATAGTAGAAACGTCAACATTCACAATGTCGCCTTCTTGCAGAATCTCGTGCGGACTTGGAATACCGTGGCATACCACTTCGTTCACCGAAGTGCAAACACTTTTTGGGTAACCCTCGTAGTTGAGGTCGGCAGGAATGGCTCCGTGCTCGGTGGTATATTTATAAACGATTTGGTCGATTTCTTCGGTGCTCATGCCCACGCGGATGTTCTTGGCTACTTCGTCGAGCACGCCTGTGTTGATAACGCTGCTTCGGCGAATGCCTTCAATCTGTTCCTCGTTAAGCACAAGACGTCGCTTAGGAACCAAACAGCCGCTGTTTTGGTAGTGGAGTATCTTTTTGTCCATTTCTGTAGGCACTTGGCCGGCAGGAACAACCCAGTTTCTTTTAATTCTCATAAATCAATAGTGTTTTCCGCTCCTTTTGGGCGGATATCTGTATATGTTACAAATTTCGGAATTTCTAACGGCTTTATGAAAACCTTTGTGCTATTTCTTTCGAAGGGGTGCCTTATTTAGATTGGCGTCTGCTGCCTGTGAAACCGATTTTGGACCCTCTTTTTCGTTTTCTGCTTATAAATTTGTAACTTTACAAGTTAATTGTTTAGATTGCTATAATATGTACGAATACATCAGTGGTAAAATTAGTGAACTGACTCCTACTTATGCGGTTATAGAGGCTGGACAGATAGGTTATATGGTTCATATTACACTCAATTCTTATTCAGCGTTAGAGGGTAAGGCTGATGCCAAACTCTACATCGAAGAGATCATTCGTGAAGATGCGTATATTCTTTATGGGTTTTCTGAAACGTCTGAACGAGTTTTGTTCCGCCAACTGATGTCGGTTTCGGGCGTAGGCGCTAATACGGCTTCTGTTATCCTTTCCTCTTTCTCGGTTGCCGAACTCCAGCAGGTAATTGCTAACGGAGACGATGAAAATACGGTTGAGGCATTGAAGGGCGTGG
>JAKSKS010000058.1 GCA_024401615.1 Paludibacteraceae bacterium | reverse complement strand
TGGCACTGAGTTTCCTGTCATTGTCCTTTGCAACACTTATCCCAAGCCATTCGTTTTCGATGGAGTTCAGTGTGGTTCTGTCGAGGGGTTCCTTCAAGCGGTCAAACTGACCGATCATGACCAGCAGGTTCGTGTATGCGCTCTTTCCGGAATGGAAGCCAAAAACGAGTCTACTTCTTTATGGAAGAAGTCGCAGACTGTATGGTGGATGGGTGAAAAATACGACAGACAGAGCCCTGAGTTCCAAAATCTGCTCAGACGCGTCTATCGAACTTGCTATGACCAGAACGAGTTGTTCCGATCTGCCCTTGTTGCTACAGGGCACAAACGTCTGGTGCATCTTGTTGGCAAGTGCGACCCTCGTGAGACTATTCTGACGAGAGACGAAATGTGTGATATCTTGACCGAGTTGAGATCTTTGTAATTTAAATAGGTCTTAATATATATACCAAATGGCAGTAGTCTTCATCGTCGGTGAAGGCGTTGCTACTATAATTGGGGGCCGCTGTAGGCCCCTACTTTATTTTAAAGGGAAACGGTTGTTCTTTAACAAGTTCGAATAACCGGGTCAAATAATTCAAGATGTCGGAAAAATCGCTTATGAACTTGGTTGCTTCTACTTTGAACTCAAGCCTCCTCTTGCCTGGTAGATTTGCACTAATTAAGATGAAAGCCCCTTCATCTTTAATTGTGTATTTGTAATTCCTCTTTTTTAAAAAGTCGTCGAGGAGTATTTTAGAAGTCTTTAGCGAGAAATTCTTCTGTTTTTCGTTTCTCAACTTGTTTATATAAAGTTCGTCGCATTTTGCCGCAATTTCTACCATATCTTCTTGCACAACAGAAAGAATTGCAGGGAATTGCTTTACGAACTCCGTTAAACCGTCCACTGAAAATTGGTCTAATTTAAAACGTGGGTAGTCGTGGTCTACCAACCCCTCAATCTGACAGAAGTGTGCGCCAAAGACAAGGCGTATCTTATCGAAGTAGACGCTGAAGTTATCTTCGTTCCCCTTTACATCCAGTCCCTGTTGCAGAAGACTCGCGTAAAGGAATTTAGGAACATATAGTTGGTCTGCAAACGCATAAACAGGATGTCCGTATCTTCCTATCTGAAAATGTAACTCTTTACGCACAACTGCCTTGTGCAAGTCAACTACAGGTTGACCGGCATACGATTCAATGAACTGGTCTGAAAATTTGAACTTTAACATAATTAAAAGGTTTTCATTTGTTTAGTAGTGTGGAGGATTGCCGTAAAATAGTTTAATCCAACAACAAACTAACTATGTACTTTTTGACGGTAAGAAAAAAGAAAAACAAACTCTTGAAAACCAATTTTCGACAATTTAATACACCTCCAATATTCCTGGCGGTGAAAACAACTGCCATTTAGTATATTTTGAATCAACATTCGGGGCCGCTTTTTGTTTTGTTATGGTTATTATGCTATATTTACAATATCAACAAATTAATTTGACGTTAACGTATAGATTCTTTTCTTAAGCACTTATTTTGCGAACTTTGAGGCGGTAGATGTCAAAATTGAGGTATACGTTATGTTTATGTTGGTTTAATCCTTCTGTAAGAAACATATTCTCTGCGTAAAATAAGGCGAATCCTTCCCCACACTATAGAGCATTATAAATCAAAGTCAGACGTTAACATGAAGCATATATCACCTCCATTACTTTTCATTATCATCTTCCAACTCTCTGTTGGTAACCTATGGTCAGAAGAGCGCTGTTTTATGAAGGTGGCAGACATGAGAGTGTTAGAAGATGACACGGTTTTTTATTTAGTAAAGAAAGGCTTTAGCAGAAAAGACCAAAATCTTTGGGTTCCTTATTGTGGGGTGATAGACAATTTCCATTATGAAGTAGGAGAGTATACAGCAGTAATAGATAAATATGATATTAATGCCGACACTATTCACGTCATTAATACCCTTTCGAGATTCGAAACCAGTGAGTTTGAGTGGTGGATGGATCACCGTGATTTATATCACGATGATACTACATCGTTAAGAGGCAAACGGAAGTTGAAGAGAGTTTTGAAAAAGTTAGAAAAAGTAAATAAAATTGAGTCGGTAGCAACTGTTAGCGGTACCATTGATGGATGCGATTATGTCGATTTGGGTTTGCCTCATGGAGTGTTGTGGGCCACTTGCAATGTGGGGGCAAATAAGCCAACCGACAATGGAAGTAGTTTTACTTATGAAGAAATAAAATCAGAACCTTTATATGGATCTTTATATGAAATAAAACAACGTTTTGAACTCAAACGAAGACAACAAATAAGAGACGATTCATTAGTGATACACAGTTGGCATGTACCTTCGGTCTATGATCAGAAAGAACTATTGCTTGGGTGTGTTTGGCACTTTATAGAAAATTACCAGAATAGCGGATTAAATGGAATAATGGGAGTCTCTAAAAGGAACGGCAATGTCATCTTTTTCCCTGCAGACAGCAATAATATAGGGGTTTACTGGTCAAAATCAGTACGAGATCCAAAACAGAAGTTCCCAATTGTACTTGCATTCAAAAAGAATCTAAATGAATATGCTCCTTATGAGAATTTGTTGGTCGATTTTAATGGAAATGCTTATAATCTGCGTAAAGTGGTAATTCGTAAGTAAACATCTTTTTCTAATTACATTTAAAAGTATAACATAAAACGCTATAAAACAACAAAGTCAGTCCGAAGGCTGACTCTAAACCATTTTAAATCTTGTTGATTCTTTGTGGCGTCTACCGCCTAAAAGATTGCAAATTAGGTAGTAAAACACAAAAAGTGATAATTTCTTAATTATTCGTAATTAAAACATCTATTTTGTTATATTTACAATTCAAATATAACAAATAATCATAAACAAGCAAAAAAAACAGTACTTTCGGACTGGCTTCATATCTCGTTGATAGACCGATCCTTATATTGGCACAATTTTTGCGAATCTTCGGGTGATTAATGAATAGGGTATCAGCTAATTGTATTTACCATAATGCACATAATAAAATTGAAAAGGCTCTTTACATCTCTAACATTTCTGTTCTTATGCCTGGTGAACATTCAGGCACAGGAAATCAGTTACGACGGTATTTTTGTCATAGCCAATGGAAGTAACGAGTGTTACTTGATTTCTGAACATCCTGTTGTTTCTTATTCCGAAGATAATAAAATGGCTTTTCTGACGCTGAATGGCTCTTCAGCCCCCGTTTTATCCATTTCCATTACAGGCAACAATGCTTTGCAGATTGTGTATGGTTCCTACCATTATACAGTTGAGAACAACACTGCCACTTCAGTTGAAAATATAACGGTGAGTACCGAAAGGAAGTCGGGCAAAAAGATCATAACGGGAGGTAAAGTCTTTATATTGAAAGACAACAAACTCTATAGTGCAAACGGAACGTTAATCAAATAAAAAAAGGACGAATATGCGGCAAATACTAACATCCGTCTTACTATTGCTCTTTATGGCTTTTTCCACTAAAGCGCAGACAATGAAGATTTATAAAGACAATGTGCTGGTTAAAGAGTATACAAGTGCAGAGGCAAACAAGGTTGTTTACGGAGCAGGTATGCCCATCGTGAGAATGGCCAACCGCTTTAACGGCAATCTGCATAGCGGATATGTGATGAACAATGGCTACGAAAACACTAGTGATGCTGGTTATGTTTATACCGATAAGGTTCCGTGTAAGTATGGCGAGCATATATGCCTGTCGTACAACGACAATGGGACTAGGAAACAAGGCGAAATTCGTTATACCTGTTTTTTTAGTGCCAACGGTGATGTCGTTGGTGGAGATGCCGCGGTGCCAACAGCCGAAGTTCCTGCAAATGCAGCTTATGTTGTTTTGTCGTTCTCAAAAGACATACAGTCTGACATCTGTATCTCAAATACCAGGTTAGGCGATTTGGAACTGTACCCGTCTAAAGAGCATTGCGTTGTTGACGCATACCCGTCGACCGGACTTTTGAACGCGGTTGAAGAGGCTTACAAAAACGGTTGCGCGAAGGTTGTTGTTCATGCAGGCAACTATGACCTTATTGAAGAATATACCGCGAAATATGGATCTGACTATTTCGACAACTATGAGGGGTACTTCACTTCTGACAATTTGAATGACAGGGGACTTTGGCTCGAAAACATTGAGTTAGACTTCAAACTCGGAGCGAAGGTGTATTGTAAATACAATGGCAGCAACAGCAGCGTTATGACCTACTTCTCTGCTTTCGCAACTGGCAACAATGTTGTTATTGACGGTTTGGACCTTGAAACCAACAACCTCAGATACGGTATTCATAGCGACTATAATATGTGGTCAGACGAAACCTATATGACTATTAGTAACGGCCGTTTCAACTGTTATAGAGATTGTGACAATACGAATAAGGCCATTGGTGCCGGACTAGGTGAACATGTTCACTGGATTTTCAGCAACAACATTTTCGAGGCTAAATATAAAGGCTATGTGGCCCGCATCCACAACAATAAAAGTAAAGACGCGCAGTCGCAAATTGAATTTACCGGCAACTATGTTGCCGACAAGGGGTGGATTATTGTGAACGATTACGGACCTTCAACGAGTGTAAGCACATGCACCGCTACGGGCAATTCTTGGAAGATTGAGCTGGTCCATACCAAAGAGACTAAAGATTCGGAAGACAATTTCGAGGTCACTTTGTATGACAACGAGTTAAGGGAATAATAGTGGGGTGTTCTGCCTTTTATGCTTCTCCCCCCGTTGTGTGCGCGAATGGGGGGACGAAAGGACCTTACCATATGTCTTTAGGCTGTTTCTTGTTCTGTTTTGTCAAAGTCTCAATCGCCAACATTTGCAGTTTTGCCCGTTGCCGCCGTCAGACTTTAGTGTGGTTATGCAAGCGTTAGGAACTCCCACTGTATGTTTCTTGTCTTGTTGCCGAATGCAACTTCGCACGAACCTCTGTTTTCGTTTACGGATAGAACTATACCTTCGCCAAACACTTCGTGTACGACATGGTCTCCTTCGGCAAAAGTGTCCCCTTCGTCGCTGATCTCTAATGTAATCTGGTTGACGAGGGCGTCTCGTTCTAGCAAGAGTTCTGGGTCGATGTTGCCTTCCACACGAATAAGATCGCTGCTGATTTCTGAAATAAAGCGCGATGGGTATTTGTCGCTCTTGGTCGAGAAGTTGAAGCCTTCGCTCTCTGTCAGAAAGAGTGCTTTCTCGGCACGCGTTATGGCCACATACATCAGTCGGCGCTCTTCTTCCAATCCTTCGTTTTTCCTTTCGCGTATGGTGCGGTGGCTTGGAAAGATGCCCTCGGTAAGTCCGGCCACAAACACATGCGGAAATTCCAAACCTTTAGATTGGTGTATGGTCATCAACTTAATGGTTTTGTTGTCTTTATTATAGTCGCTGTTGGTGAACAGAGCAATGTCTTGCAGATAGGTGACCAACTGAACGTCTTCGTTCACATTCACTTGCTCGTAGTAGCGTATTGACCCTATCAGTTCGTTAATGTTTTCAATGCGGTCTTGGTCGCTGTCTTTTCTGTACATGTCTCCCAATCCTGTTTTGCTCAAAACCGTCTCCAAAAGTTCGCTGATTGGCATTTTGTTCTTCAGGGCAGTTGTCGAATCAAGCAGTTTTACAAAGTCAGTTATTGAGTCTGCCTTAAACGGTTTTTCGCTATGGTGGCGTCGCAGTGCCTCTAAAAGGGGAATCCCCTCTGCTTTGGCTGTTTGTTCCAGCGCCTCTAATTTCTTTTTTCCGAACTTGCGTGACGGCACGTTGACGATTCGTTTGAACGAGAGGTCGTCGCCGTATTCAATAAGGCGAAGGTATGCTATGCAGTCCTTTATTTCCTGGCGGTCGAAGAAACGGACGCCGCCCCAAATGGTGTAGGGCAGTTTCTCGTTCATAAGGGCTTGCTCAATAAAGCGCGACTGGTAGAGCGAGCGGTAAAGGATGGCAAAGTCGCTGGGCTCGTATCCTTTTTCCATCAGTTTCTTTATTTGTTTGGTAATCCAGGCGCCTTCTTCTTCCTCGTTTTTCGCGTGTTTGTGCACAACAATGGTGTCAGAGGGAACGTTCGTTTTTAGTTGTTTCTCTACTCGGCAGACGTTGTTCTTGATGATGGAGTTCGCCACTTCCAATATGTTGGGTGTGGAACGGTAGTTTTCGTCGAGTATGATGTCGGTATCGGCCATAAAGTCAACAAACAGTCCTGGCCTTGCGCCACGCCACTCGTAGATCGACTGGTCGGGGTCGCCCACTATAAAGAGGTTGCCGTTCTTCTCCGATAGTGTGTTGATAATTTCCCAATCGGTTCCGCTGCAGTCTTGCACCTCGTCAACCTGAATGTAGTCGAACTCGCTTTGCCAGTGCGACTTCACATCGGAAAATTTGTCGAAAAGGTAAAGTGTAAAGTAGATTAGGTCGTGGAAGTCGAGCACGAAGTTTTGTCGTTGCAGTTGCAAAAAGCGGTAGAATGCGGCATCTTGGGTGCTATCTGGCATTTTTGCGCCTGGCAGCAAGTGCTCAATATAGGTCCTTTTGCTTTTTATGTAGTCGGCGTTGTCGAGCAGTTGGGCTACAGTTACATCGGCTTTGGTTAACCCAAGTTCTGCCATTACCTGTTTCATCAGTGTTTTGCGGTCGTCTTCGTCGCAAATCATAAAGTTCGAGGGGTAACCTATGCGGTGGATTTCCTTTCTTAAAATTTTGACGCAGAGCCCGTGTATGGTGCAGATATAGTCGTTGACACTTCCCAAATCTACCATCTTGCGGATTCGGTTCTTCATCTCTTGTGCCGCCTTGTTCGTAAAGGTCATGCAAAGGATGTTGGCGGGGTCAATACCCAATCGTTCAACAAGGTAGGCATATCTTGAGGTTAGCACACGTGTTTTGCCCGAACCTGCGCCCGCCACTACGCGCACTTTGCCTTCGGTTGCCTTCACTGCTGCCTCCTGGTTCGGATTAAGGTTCTTGAATATATCTGCTTTCATTGGTAAGCCAAACTTTTATGTGTCTCTTAAATTTTCCATTATTGGCCTGGTGGCCTCTATAAATTATATTTCAAATATATACAATTTCTCGCAATTTCACCACATTCTGTTTTCCGGTATACCACAACTTTTGCCTTTGTTTTACACTTTATTTCTTACAGGCCTGATGGTAAGCCCCCAATATAGGTCTGTCATACTCCTTGTTAACAGGCCAATTTCTAGATAAGATGTCATGGTATAGGCGCAATTGTTTCTTGCCAAGTCGCCCGTCCAATAATTTATACATTCGCCTTGGTTTAGAATCTTGTATCCTTTTACCATACCGCATGCGGGAAGGTACAATGAACGGCCGTTGTTATTACTGATAAATAGCAACCCATTCGTGTAAATAAATAAAAAGTTCCTTACAAAACTCATTGTGCAGTTGTTTTTTAGTTCTGTGAAGTCAGAACTGTAAGGCATCCGCCATCCGTTGCCGCGTAGCAGTGTGGCGGTGTCGTCTTCGGGCTGCAATTGGTATAGTTGGTCGTCGCACGTTATTTTACTTTTGGTTTTAATGCGGTATTTTGTTATTTCGTTGTTTTTAAACCATTTGTAGGTCTCTTTCCCGTAATAGACAGTCCTCTTGTCCGAACCCCATGCGAAAAAGCCTCCGGTGTCGGAAGGCTTGTCTGCACCCACATTGCAATCGCCCCATAGGGTGCCGCTTGGAAGGGCAAGGTCGACGAACGATAGGGAAGACTTGTTTCTGTGGAAATCTTGCAACAATGCTTCATACTTGTATTCCACAGTTGCTGCGGCCTCAATTATGCTTTGTTTGCAAGTGCCCAATTCTTTGATGTTAAGGGCAGTTGCTTCTTTAAAGCAGATGTTTTTGTATGAAAGGTAAAAATGGTAGTCTCCCTTTTTCCCTGACCTTAACTCCACGTCACAATTTTTGGGCAGTTGCTTTTTCAGCACGCTCAAAAATGCGTTGGCAATATTCGTATCAACGCTGTCTATCTTTTTCAACTTCACGTATTCCATGGGCACATGTGTTTTCTATAAAACAATGGTGTACGGACAGATTCTAAATGAAAAATTGTGAAGTCGCAACGCTCTGACTATATTTGCAGTCTAACATTAACGATTAAAGAAGAATATGGATTTTAAAGAGACAACTCTTGGCTATATTGAGTGGAATGGGTGTTATTTGATGCTCTACCGCAATAAAAAGAACAACGATCCGAACGAAGGTAAGTGGATTGGTATTGGCGGACATATTGAAAAGGATGAGGCGCCAGACGATTGCTTTGTAAGGGAGGTTCGCGAAGAAACGGGTATTGTGCTTAAAAATTTCACTAAAAGAGGGGTAGTGGACTTTATCTCCGACACTGCCGATAACGAGCGAATTCACCTTTATACCGCTTCGGTCGATTCCTCTGATTGCTCGGAATGTAACGAGGGTACGCTTAAATGGGTACCTAAAGACGAAATACTAAAACTTAACTTGTGGGAGGGCGACAAACACTTCTTGATGCCTTTGATAGCAGGCGAAACCAATATCCGCCTCCGTCTGGTATACGAAGGCTGGACATTGGTGAAGGTGGAAAAATGCGAACCCTAAAATGAGTTGAAAAAAGGTTATAACCTCGAAAATAATTATCAACGGTGAATTTGTAGAGGTCACCTTTAGTTATAAGTTCTTTATCAGTCGTCGGTACGCCACATTTATGGCTGCCATGCGGTGTACGCACTCGTCGTGACGGCCTGCGTTTTTCGGAAGGTCGGGGTGCAGTTCCATAGCCAGTTTGTGGTAAGCCTGTTGCACTTCTTCCTTTGTAGCGTCAGGTAATAGGCCCAACTCGGCATAGTCGGAAGCGTAGGATCTATAGTCGTCCGAAGTGTTGCTATAAGAATTACTCTGCTGACTGTTAGAAGATTGGTAGTATTTTGAGTAATCGTCGTATTCGGAACGGAGTGGACTATAACGGCGCTGCATATATTCAATATTGTGCCTATTCAAACCTAAATGGCCCATTATCCAATAAAGTTCGTTCCATTCGTCGTTCTTAATGCCGTCGTCTTCTGCCGACAGTTTGAATAACAAGTGGATGAACTCGCGGCGCTGGTTTAATTCCATTTCGTTTACATGGTCGAAATGTTCAAATTCTACTTTTTCTTTGTTGTCTATCTTTTTCTTAATATCATCTATCGCTTTCTTCGAGAATCCATGGTCTTTTATGTATTTCTCGATCAGTTCAATTTGTTTTTTGCTAAATACAGGGTTCAGCTGCAGTATATGTGCTATTAGGCTGACCTGGCCGTTTTGAATTTTTTTATTTGTAGCTATATTGTTTAATAGTGCTTTGATAATCAATAAGATAATTATTCCACCGATTACTATTGCCCAAATAATAAAGCTTGTGTTGTTGTCAAAATCGCTCTCTTTATATTTTCTAAAATATACGGTTTGATTGTAAAGAGAGTCTCTTCCGAAGAATTCCACATTAAGTTTTCCGGTAAGCAGAGCTTGTGGTTTAATGTAGTCGTATCTTGCGTTCGACAGTGCATTTCGGCCATAGGCATCAGTAACCTTGCATATTTTTAGTTGGCATTCCCCCTGGTTGACGCTTGCAATCAGCCTGATTGGTTTCGATGCGACAATTTTATATTTTGCAGAACCAAGAGGAACTTTTCTGGTATAATCAAAACTAGAATGATATTTAATAGAAAACCGGGCAGTGTCGCGAACGCCAAATGAATGCTCGCCTAAGTTGTAACTCTTATCACGATTTCCGTCGTATATGATAGATATAAATTCAAATCCATCTTCACCCTCCGGTACTAATATGGAGAAACTGTTTAATCTGCACTTCTTATTGCCTTTATCGTCAACATATTGGGTGGAATCTACCGATAAAAAGGTTGGTACTCTACCATTAGGAAATACAGTGACAGTAACTTCTTTGTAGTCGTTTGACCAGACTTTCAAATACGATGATTTTATAATACTAGAAGAATCACGAATTATTATAGCATGTGCGTTGTCCCAAAAGTTAGCTTCTCCTCCATGGTGTTTTTTTATAAGGCCGAGACCTAACATTTCGGGTGTGATGGTTGCAACGCGGTTGTTTACTTCTGCTACAATAGCGTTGCTGTCTCTTAGTAGTAAAGGTGTTGTCCATTGGTCTCTTCTTACCTGTTTCGCGTTGTATGTGCTTGCATACTTCACAGGATCAATATCCTCATCTATAGAAATGTTGTTGGCCTTTTTTGCTTCGGTAACATTAATTTCATTGATGGTGACTTTGTATGTTTCTTGTTTATGCCATGGGTCGTCGTTAATGATTAGTTTATTGATTGTGTAGAGGGTGTCTTCTGCTACGAATGGGTATACATTTTCATTTGGCTTTGGCAGGTGATACCCATTGCAGTACACTTTAGGGTCGGTATTGTTGGTGACATAGAACAACACTTTTCCGTCTTTTGTGGAAGTGATGTGTCCTATGTCCTTCCCTTCATCTTTCACAGTGAGTTCTGCGTAAGGTATGGGGTCGTTGTAGAAGTCTGTCAATTGGGCTTTGATGCACCTGATAGAATCCTTTGAAGGTGTTTCGTAAGCGCACCACCAACCGGTTTCGTTAACGGCGGCGGTGTAGCAGTCCCCCTGCCTGGTGGCGCTTGGCCCCATTACCCAACAGTGTAAACTTTCGTCGAATCTCCAAAAATGCAAAGCGTTAGGTGCTTCCCCCTTAAAGTTCTCGGGTATGCTGAACGAGAGTTCGACGGTGTGGGCATTAAACTGTTTTAGTTGTGAGTGGCCGTCTTTTCTTTCTGCCGTTAGTTTCACTAAACCGGGGTAGCATCCCATTGCTTTTTTGCCTTGCGGAAGGTTGATGATGCTGTTTCCTGGTGTTATGCAGTTGAATACCTTCAGATAGGATGCTATGACTTCGGTTTTAAGGTTGTATGAACAGTCCTCCGATTTTGCCTTGATGGACACTTTCACACAATCGTTTGCGTCACTTTCTTTTTTTTCGCTTAAAACAATAGTGGCGTAATTGTTCGAGAGCGCAGTAAAATAGTCGGTAAAGTTGGCGTGCTTGAATGCTGCGTCGTATTGCTGGTTATGAACAGGTATAAAGCACGAGAAGTTACCGTCGTTGTCGGTTGTGGCGTATGTTTCGCCTACCGAAACAACAACATCAGGAATTGGTGCACCCAACTCTGTTACAACCTTGCCATTGTAGATTTTAAGGTCGTTTTGTTTGGGTTGGTTGTGGCAACCAACTAAAGTGGCCACAATCACTATTAAGGTTATAATACAGTTGCGCATAGTTTATATCTGTTATTACCCGTTTTTTAATCAATAGTTTGTATTGATTTTTTGAAGATCTTCTGTGTGAAATTTTAAAAAGACAGTCCTAAAGAGTCTTCAAGGGACTATTTCGTCAGGGCGTTGGAGGCTTTGAACAATGACGATGGTGAAAAAAGCACCCCGAACATGCGGGTGCACATTTGGGGTTATATTTTATTATAGTTTTTCTATTTCTTCTATAGATAAGCCTGTAGCTTGGGATATAAAATCAGCATTCATTCCCATGTTAATCAGATTTCTTGCTATAGCTATCTTATTTATTAACTCTCCTTCAGCACGTCCCTCAACTCGGCCCTCTGCATGCCCCTCTGCACGACCCTCAGCGCGTCCTTCAGCGCGTCCCTCAACTCGACCTTTTTCATGGCCAATTTCCCAACCTTCTACTTTTGCGCTTTCCATTGTCGCATAATAGTCTCGACTACGGCGCAAGGCTGCATCGTAGACTTTACGGTCTTCGGGATCCATTGCATAGTAGTCAGACAATGTTTCCAAATGGGCGAAGACGTTGTTCTTATCTTTAAACGGCATTGATGTCATATTCTCCATGTTTTTAATGTTGTATATCCACTGGTCGAGGGTGGTGTCGCACTTGTTTTCCAATTTGTTAAACGCGTGCATGTCGATGGTTATGGCGCGTACCTTGTCGGTAAACGGTTTGGCCTTTATGCCCTCTTTCAGTTGCTCTTTCGAGTACAAAGATACATCATCTATTATGTGTCCGTCGCTCGAAATGCTGAAATTCATCAGATATACACCGTAAACTGGCGTCAGCTTGTAATTCCAGTTGTCGCCCTTCATTCCCTGTCCGGCTATGGCGCGAGACATGTAATACAGTATTCTGTCGCGGAAGAAGAGCTGGCTTCGGTTCTGCATCTCAACAATAAACTCCGTTCCGGTATCTGTTTTGCAGAATAGGTCATAAATGATGTTGCGTTCGTCGCCTGGTAACGCATCCTTCTCTTTGTCGAGGTATTCCAAATCTTTTATTACGAACTCGCCCTCGAACAAGGAATTTAGGAAACTCAGCATTATTTCTTTATCGCCAAAAATGCGCTTGAAACCCACATCGGTTAGCGGACTGATAAACTTTGCCATAACATTATCATTTTACGCAAACATAATCATTTTTAATGAGATAACAAAATAGGCAGGCTTCTAAAGTTTAGTCTATAGATATGCCTTATATGGCATCGTTTCCGGCGAACATTCCGATACCTTTAAATGGTCTGTCTCGCTTAAGATTTTCAACTGGCTGAACTTGGAAATGCCTGTCGTGAAAGCGGAGCCGGTGTGTTTGTCACAATCCTTATTCGTATTGTATGAAAACTGTCTTATGAACGGAAAAACTGTGCAACTTGTTCATTTCTATCAGATTTGTAAATATTTATCAAATAAAAAAATCCTATAAACTTTCCGAAAAAATGCTACTTAATGTTTGAAAATAGACCTAACTTGCGCAAGTTAAATTTTGTTTTGAATTGATTAGTGCAGTAATGTTGTTGAGGTTACTGTGTATTGTTTCAAAAGTAATATTCTAATATCTAATGAAAAAAACACAATTGTTGTTGTTTTGTTTTGGCGTTATGTTTTTTCTAACTTCGGCTCATGCCCAAACTGGAAGCGAGAAAATAATGTTGCTGAAACTGAATGGGGCGGATGATATTTCCGTAAGCCTCAAAAAAGTGCCACAATATTGGCTAAAGGGTGATTACCTGTTTCTTAAGACTCCCGACGAAGTGCGGCAGTTTGAAGTGGGAAGCGTAAAGGAAATAGTTTTTCAAGACAGCGGGCATGCTTCTTCGCCACTAATGTCGCAAGAACAAACGGCTGTTTATCCTACGCTAACTACCGATTATGTGTATGTAAAGGGATCTTTAGGGGAAAATGTTCAAGTTGTGGCGTCGAATGGCCAGCTGATGCCTGTAAGGGCTGTTATGCACGATGGCTCGGTACAACTTAATGTTGCAGAATTCCCAATGGGAATCTATTACGTATTGTGCGGAGGGAAGTCTTATAAGTTCATAAAAGGACAAAACGTGAACTAAACTATTTTATAAATAGTACTACAGAAATTACTAAAACACTACAAATTAGCAAATTGTTATGAATAGACTATTCCTAAGCACCACTTTGGCGCTTTGTTCTGTCGCGCAATTACACGCACAGGGGAAGGTAAATATTGAGTTCGATAACTCTGTATTGTCGTTCCCTGCTGAAAGTGTCGATTTGATGCAGTCTGATACGCTGATACAACGTTTGCAACTCTCTTATCCGGTAACAAGCAATGCCGTTTTCACTTCCGACACGATTGCTCTATCGGCAGTGGACCTGAATAAAGAGAAACCGCAGAGTTTTAACGCGTTAAAAACTTTTTCGCTGTTAAAGTCCGATAATTCTAACCTTAATGATAATATAATTGTTGAATTGGGCAATCAGAAGTCAGTTACCATTGTGCTGCCTTATCTGACAAGCCTATCTTCCTTGAAACCTGTCTTCCAAACAACCGGTAGCTATATTTATGTTAACGGTAATTTGTGGAAGGCGGGCAACAAGGTCGATTTCTCAACTCCAGCAAAGGTGCAGGTGGTCGCTTTTAATGGCGATGTGCGTACCTATACAATCGTTGTTAGTAAAACACTACTTCCGTATTTTAGACTGACGACCTCATCTAAAAGCATATCCAAAGATTGGAGTGTTGGACAACTTGCCATAAATGGGAATGATGAGGGAACATTAAGTGTAAAAGGCAAGGGCAGCCATTATGGAGAAGGACTGAAAAACAATTTTTCACTGAAATTTGAGAACAAGAAGAGCCTGTTGGGTATTACTAAAAATAAGCGGTGGCTGCTGGTGGCAAATGAGGCAGACAAGACTTTGCTCAGGTCGCAACTGGGCTATTGGCTGGGCCAGCAACTGCAGACTGAAGTCTGGACACCTGCGGCAAAGCCTGTTAATTTAGAAATCGACGGCCAGTTTGTTGGGTGCTACACTTTAGTCGAACAACCCCGCATCTGTAAAGGCCGTCTGGATGATGGCTATCTATTCTCGGTTCCGGAAAGCGCAGCCCCCTATGAAGATCCCTCCCACACCAAACGAAGCCAACCGCCGCTCGC